>CAYUYC010000059.1:0-14073 GCA_964448945.1 uncultured Burkholderiaceae bacterium | reverse complement strand
TCGCTGCTTGTCGGGCAAGCAGCGAATCCATGCGTCGATCAAGTGTTCGATCTCATGATCCGCCGCGCTGGTCTCCGGCGTTCCGGCGCCGTCGTCCGCGATCAGATCAATCATCGCGGCGCCGGCATCGGAGTCGAGGGGCGTATCGAGCGAAGTGGCGTGCTCGCCCAGGCGCAACATCTGCGCAACCTCTTCGGGCGTACGCTCCACCAGACGTGCGATATCTTCGATGCGCGCCTCGCCACCGCGGCCGTCCGTCCCGTTGCCGCGCGCGCTTTCAAGCAGGCGCTTGGCCCGCAGAACATGATTGACTTCGCGCACCACATGGACCGGCAGGCGCACGGTCCGCGACTGATTCATGATCGCGCGCTCGATGGCCTGCCGGATCCACCAGGTCGCATAGGTCGAGAAACGGAAGCCTCGTTCGGGCTCGAATTTTTCGAGCGCATGCATGAGACCGAGATTGCCTTCTTCGATCAGATCGAGCAGCGGCACGCCGCGATGAACATAGTGCTTGGCGATGCTGACCACCAAACGCAGGTTGTGCTCGACCATCTTCTGGCGCGCATCGAAATCGCCCGAACGCGCCGCAGTGGCGCACTGAAGCTCTTCGTCCGCCGTCAGCAAACGATGCGCACCGATGGCATTGAGATAGCGCTGGGTCGCATCGACCTCGCCGTCTGCGCTCTCGATCGGTCCACTCGCATCGACCAGCGGAAGCACGACACCGTCCGGCACAACCGCGTCCAACTCGGCACCGAGCATCTCGGCCTCATCGCGGTCGTCGGGCGGCACGGCCACGTCAGCGCTCAGGCAGGTACTTGAGCGGGTCGACAGGCTTGCCCTGCCGGCGCACCTCAAAGTGCAGCTTGGTCCGGTCGGCATCGGAATTGCCGACCTCGGCGATCTTGGAGCCACGCTTCACGCTCTCGCCCTCCTTCACCAGAATCTTGCTGTTGTGCGCGTACGCTGAGAGGTAGTCGTTGTTGTGTTTGATGATCACTAGATTGCCATAGCCGCGCAAGCCATTGCCCGCGTAGACGACCTTGCCATCGCTGGCCGCCGAGACCGGATCCCCCGCCTTGCCCGCGATATCGATGCCCTTGTTGCGCCCTTCGACGAACGATTCCGTGACGGCGCCTGCGCTCGGCCAGCTCCATGCGAGCGTGCCGGACTCGGAAGGATGCGCGCTGACCGGCGCGACCTTGGTCTCGGGCTTGGCACCATTGCCCGCCACCACCGGATTGGCCGCCACCGGCGGAAGCGGCGTCGCGGTCAGCGGCTTCGACTCCAAGGTCGGCATCGCAACCACCGGCGTGGCTTGAACACCCTCGGGCGGCGCAACCCGCAGCGTCTGGCCGATCCGGATGACGTTTGCGTCGTCGAGTTGATTCCACGCCGCGATCTCGCGGTAGTCCTGACCGTGCTCGAGCGCAATGCTGTACAGCGTGTCGCCCTTCTTGACGGAGTAGTTGGGTCCGCTGGGTTCCGATGTCGGCTGCGGCGCCGCCGTTGGCGCGCTTCGAACCACGGGCGCCGTGGCAGCGGGGGGCGAGACCGGTTTGCTGCCGCCCGTGGAGCGATCGACGATCGGCGCCGTGCGCAAAACACTTGAGCATGCCGTCGCGACAAGGCACAACCCAACGATCGACACCAAGCGCGACGAAGCGCGCCATCCTTGCAACGACATTCCGATCTTCGTCATGAGCGATGAATACGAGAGCTTTAGGTGGTTCCCGGCAGGAGGGGCACAAAGTGTACGCCATCCATTTGCTGGGTTTTCCACTCGTTGGACGATGTCCGCTCGATCAGCACCAGACGTTGCGCCTGCCCTTGAGCACCGACCGGTGCGATGAGCCGTCCACCGATCGCGAGCTGTTCGAGCAGCGCCTTGGGAACCCCCATGCCTGCGGCGGCCAGAATGATGCCGTCGAACGGGCCCTCCTTCGGCAGCCCCAACATCCCGTCACCGAAATGCAAGCGCACATTGGCCATGCGCAATGGCCTCAGATTCTCTTTGGCAAGGTCGTGAAGCGCTTTGACCCGCTCGATCGAGAACACCATGCGCGCAACGAGACCCAGCACCGCGGCTTGATATCCGCACCCCGTACCAATCTCGAGCACGCGATCAAGCGAACGCCCACCGCGAAGCAACTCGATCATGCGGGCGACGATGTATGGCTGCGAGATGGTCTGGCCGTGCCCGATGGGCAGCGCCGAGTCCTCATAGGCACGACTGGCCAATGCATCTTCGACGAATGCGTGGCGCGGGATTGCCGCCATCGCGTTGAGCACGAGCGGGTCAGCGACGCCTGCTTCGGCAATGCGCCTGACCATGCGTGCTCGCAAAGCGTCCGACACCATTCCAGGCCCTTCATCTGCGCGCGCGGCAACCGGCGTATCCATCCGAGCACGCGTGGCCTCCGTGCCGCGTCCCGCGATGGAGTAACGATGTTGCGCGACGGCAGGTTTGCCCGACGTCGGGAGCTGCGCCACCCACGACGCACGTTTGCGTCCGGTCATCGCTTGAGCCAATCCGCCACGACGGGCACATGCTCGGCCCGCGTGAGATCCACATGCAGCGGCGTCACCGACACGCAGCCCGTCGCCAAGGCATGAAAGTCGGTTCCAGGACCACTGTCCTTCGCCGCGCCCGCGGGGCCGATCCAGTAGGCCGGCCCCCCTTGTTCGTCCACACCTTTGACGACAGGCTCGGACGGATGTCGCTTGCCCAGTCGCGTCGAACGAACTCCGTTGAGCGCCGCGTACGGTACTCCAGGAATATTGACGTTCAATAGAAACGGGCCGGGAAGCGCGCCAGCGCAATGACGCGACACCAAATCGCGCGCGACTCTCGCGGCCGTATCCAGATGAGACCAGTCCCGCGTCGTCAATGAGAAAGCAAACGCAGGCAGCCCGAACAGATAGCCTTCCATGGCTGCCGCGACCGTCCCGGAGTAGATCGTGTCGTCGCCCATGTTGGCGCCGTTATTGATTCCCGAGACCACGAGATCGGGTTTGTGCTCGAGCAATCCCGTGGCTGCGATGTGAACACAATCCGTGGGCGTTCCATCGACATAGTAGAAGCCGTTGGACGCACGCCTCACATGCAAGGAGCGATCGAGCGTCAACGAATTCGACGCGCCGCTGCGGTTGCGTTCCGGCGCGACCACGATGACTTCACCCAGATCGCGCATTGCATCCGCCAGCGCCGCAATGCCTGCTGCGTCGTAGCCGTCGTCGTTGCTGACCAAGATTCTCATTGGGGTTTCCTGCTTACGACAACGGTGCGTTGAGGTACGCACCGCTCTTGATCTGGAGCAAAAACGCGCCCAGGAAGCGGGAGCACAGTCGGCGCCGCAACTTGAACTTACTCGAGGGGGTAGCGATGGTCATGCTCAAAGAACTCTTCACCACCGATATCGGTCTGCTCAGCATTGGAGTCATCGTATTTATGCTGGTGATGATGGGTTATCTTGGCTACGTCTTTGTCAAAAAATCCGGCGAAGAACCTGGCAAATGATCGCCTGAACGCGATCCGCGGACAAAAGAAAAGGGGCCTATGTTTTCATAGGCCCCTTTTTCATTGCTTGGTCGGGACGGCGGGATTCGAACTCGCGACCCCTTGCACCCCATGCAAGTGCGCTACCAGGCTGCGCTACGCCCCGAAGACGCGAAGTATATCAGAGCACCAACTGCTCATTGCTCGTCGACGCCATTCAACGCTGCAAGGACAGCCATCAATTCCTGACGAATCGATGCCGGATCGTTGGACTGCACCGGAGCGGACGCGACCAACGGGTGATGCGCTTCCTCGCTCAGCCGTGTCTCCAGCCGATTGCGTGCGCCGCTGATCGTGAAGCCCTGCTCATACAACAACTCGCGAATACGCCGAATCAACAGCACCTCATGATGCTGGTAGTACCGGCGATTACCACGACGCTTCACCGGCTTGAGCTGGGTGAACTCCTGTTCCCAATAGCGCAGCACATGCGGTTTGACGCCGCATAGCTCGCTCACTTCGCCAATGGTGAAGTAGCGCTTAGCCGGAATTGGCGGAAGCGCGGTCGGCTCGACCTTCGGAAGGCGATCCACGGCGGTGTGGGAAGAGAAGATTGAGTGGGAAGAGATCAGCGACTGCCGACCAGCAGTTTCAGCTTCTGGCTGGCATGAAAGGTCACGACGCGTCGAGCAGTGATCGGGATTTCTTCGCCGGTCTTGGGGTTGCGACCAGGGCGTTGCGGCTTGTCGCGCAACTGAAAATTGCCGAAGCCGGAAAGCTTGACCGCATCGCCTTGTTCAAGCGTCAGCGCGATCTCGTCGAAGAAAGTCTCGACCATGTCCTTCGCCTCACGCTTGTTCAAACCGACACGCTCGAACAGAAGTTCGGCGAGTTCAGCCTTGGTGAGGGTGCCGGGTTCGAAATCGGTGATGGCCGAACCCTTTGCATTGGCAGACGCAACAGCCGCAGGAGCCGAACCGAGTTCGGCGAGCTTGCCGAAAGGAATGACGTCATGCATGTCGTTCATGCGAGTGCTCTCGGTTCACAAAACGGAAGATCGTTCGAGATTGCATTCGACACATCAGCCGCGCAATCGCGCGCCGAATTGTGCTGCGAGCGCCGCGACGATCAGCTTCATCGCAGCATCGACTCGATCGTCTTGCAGAGTCGAGTCAGTATCTTGCATCACTATTCTGAACGCAAGGCTTTTCTCGTTATTTAACAAGCCCTTACCGCGATATTCGTCAAACAACGTGATGTCGCGCACGATCTTCGCGTACTCGCCACGAGCGAAAGACGAAGCAATGCAATCGAGCATTTGTTGAGCATTTGCGGACTGGTCGACGACGACCGCGATGTCACGCCTAACCAGCGGGAATCGCGATGGCTCCTGTACCTGCGGCATGTGTTGCCGCAGCAACGCCTGCGTGCTCAACTCGAAGATCATCGGCGCCATGGGCAACTCATAGCGCTGCTGCCATTTCGGATGAAGTTCGCCCATCCATCCGATGGCGACACCATCGAGTTCGACGCGCGCGCTGCGCCCGGGATGAAATGCGCAATGCTCCGCCGCAACGAACCGCAGCGCACCGGCATTCGCGCACAGCCGCTCGATATCGGCCTTCACATCGAAGAAGTCGACATTGCGCGCTTCGATTGCCCATTGGTCAGCCACAACGTGCCCGTAAGCCAGACCTGCGATGTGCATCGGCTGGTCGACGCCCTGGACCGATTGCAGCGTATCGGGTACTGCAGCATCGCGACGAAACACACGCCCCACCTCGAACGCGCGCACTCGATCTGCCCGACGATTCAGGTTGTAGCGCAACACACCGATCAGGCTCCCGATCAGCGTCGAGCGCATCACCGACATTTGGCTAGCGATCGGATTCAGCAGTCGAATCGGCTCGGCGTTGTTGGCGAAATCGCGTTCCCAGGCTTCTTCGACGAAGCTGAAATTCACGGTCTCTTGGTAATCGGCGGCCGCCAATATTGCGCGCAGCGCATGCAGCGACCGGCGCCCTTCCGTCTCGGGCAGCATTTTTTGCGAGGCTCGCGGCGCGCGCACCGGGATGCGTTCATACCCATGGATGCGTGCGACTTCTTCGATGAGATCTTCTTCGATCTCGATGTCGAACCGATAACTGGGCACGTCGACCGTGATCCGATCCCCGTCCACACGATTGCTCATGCCGAGTCGATCGAAAACGGCGGCACAAGTCGCCGCTTCGAGCTCGATCCCAAGGATGCGTGCCGCGCGACTGACGCGCATCGACACGGAGGTGCGCGTCGGCACATTGGGGGCCACATCGTCCACCGGACCAGGCGCACCACCGCAGATGTCCACGATCAAGCGGCTGATCCGCTCCAGATGCGCGACCGTCGTCGCAGGATCCACACCACGTTCGAACCTGTTGCCGGCGTCCGTCGAGAAGCTGTATCGACGCGCCCGACCGCGGATGCTGTCCGGCCACCAGAACGCCGCTTCGACATAGATGTTGCGGGTTTCGAGCGACACCGCAGTCGCGTCGCCACCCATGATGCCGGCGAGAGATTCGACCTCACGCGTATCGGCAATCACGCCCACCGCTTCATCGAGCTCCACCGTCTCGCCGTTGAGCAGCTTGAGCTGCTCCCCCTTGCGTCCCCAACGTACATCGAGCGCACCATGAATCTTGTCCAGATCGAACACATGCGAGGGACGCCCGAGTTCGAGCATGACGTAATTGGAGATATCGACCAGCGCTGAGATGCTGCGCTGCCCCGCGCGCTCCAAGCGAGTACGCATCCATTCCGGAGTCGCGGCCCTGGCGTTGACCCCGCGAATGATGCGTCCGGAAAATCGGCCGCAAAGATCCGGTGCGGAAATCTTGACCGGCAATCGATCGTCAATCGTCGTCAACGGACCATCGAACGACGGAACCGACAACGTTGCTCCGGTGATCGCGGCAACTTCCCGTGCGACGCCCAGCACACTCAATGCGTGGCCCTTATCGGGTGTGAGCTTGACCACGAAGATCGTGTCGTCGAGATCGGCATAGGCCCGGAAGTCCTGGCCCACCGGCGCGCCTTCGGCAAGCGGCAACAGGCCGCTGTGATCTTCGGACATGCCGAGTTCGCGTGCGGAGCACAGCATCCCTTGCGACTCGACACCGCGAAGCTTGCCCACACGTATGACGAACGGCTTGCCATCGGCCCCCGGCGGCAATTGGGCTCCTACGGTCGCGCACGGCACCTTCATCCCCGCCGCCACATTCGGTGCCCCGCACACGATGTTGAGCGGCGTCGCGCCACCGACATCCACCGTACAGACTTTGAGCTTGTCGGCGTTCGGATGCTGGTCGACCGTTAGCACTTGCGCGACCACCACACCAGTGAATTCAGGTGCGGCTTTGCGCTCCTCTTCCACCTCAAGACCGGCCATCGTCATCAGATGAGACAGCTCCGCAGTCGAGACGGCGGGATTCACAAAACTGCGCAACCAGGATTCCGAGAATTGCATTGAGTGTGGACTCTCTAAAAGGCGTTCATCTAACGATGTGCGTCGTTGCGATGGATCGCGAGCGACGACACGACGCGTCAGCGGAATTGCTGCAGAAAGCGCAAATCGCCGTCGAAGAACAAGCGCAGATCGCGAATGCCATAGCGCAGCATCGTCAATCGTTCGATACCGCTGCCGAACGCGAAGCCGATGTACTTCTCGGGATCGAGGCCGTAATTGCGCACGACCGTCGGATGAACCTGCCCCGACCCACTGATCTCCAGCCAACGTCCTTCGAGCGGCCCTTCCTCGAACATCATGTCGATTTCGGCCGAGGGCTCCGTGAACGGAAAGTAGCTGGGCCGAAACCGCACCTTGATGTCGTCACGCTCGAAGAAGGTGTGCAAGAACTGCGTGTAGACGCTCTTGAGGTCGGCAAAGCTCACGTCGGTGTCGATCCACAAGCCTTCGAACTGATGAAACATGGGCGAATGCGTCGCGTCGCTGTCGACACGATACGTGCGTCCGGGCACGATGACCTTGATCGCCGGCATCGGGTCACGATCGCGATACTTTTCTACATGCGCACGCGCGTAACGCACCTGCATCGGCGAGGTGTGCGTGCGCAGACAAAGCGGCCGACCTTGCGCGTCGTTCATATCCACATAGAACGTGTCTTGCATCGACCGCGCGGGGTGATTCTCGGGATTGTTCAGCGCCGAAAAGTTGTACCAGTCGCTTTCGATTTCCGGACCATCGCCGACGTCGAAACCAGCCGATCGGAAGATGCTCTCGATGCGCATCCAGGTACGTACCACGGGGTGAATCGCCGAAGCACCGCGCCCGCGTCCCGGCAGCGTGACATCGATCGATTCGCCCGCGAGCTTGTCCGCGAGTGCCGCGTCCGCGAGTGCCTGCCGCTTGGCGCCAAGTGCCTGTTCGATGCGTGTCTTGGCGGCATTGATACTCGCACCGCGGTCGCGCTTGAGCTCGGGTGCCAACGTGCCCAAGCCCTTCATGAGTTCGGTGACGCGGCCGGCCTTACCGAGGTACTTCGCCTTCGCATCCTCGAGCGCTGCGGAGTCGGGTGCAGCAGAGAAATCCGCGCACGCTGCCGCTACGAGACTTTCGAGGTCATCCATGAGATCGGCTCAATTCAAAAACAAAAAGGAAAAGGGGCACCAAGCCGTTGGCCCGTGCCCCTCTGGTCGCGTGCACCGCTAACGGCGCGCGAGATTATGCGAGCGCGGCTTTCACCTGTCCGACCAACGCCGCAAATGCGGGCTTGTCAGCGATCGCCATGTCCGACATCACCTTGCGATCCATCTCGATCCCCGCCTTTTGAAGACCATGGATGAAGACGCTGTAGGTCATGTCATGTTCACGCACCGCGGCGTTGATACGCGCAATCCAGAGCGCGCGGAATACGCGCTTCTTGTTGCGACGGTCGCGATAGGCGTACTGCCCAGCACGCATGACCGCCTGCTTGGCGATGCGAAATACATTACCGCGACGGCCACGATAGCCCTTGGCTGCGTCGAGAACTTTCTTGTGACGGGCCTTGGCCGTCACACCACGTTTTACGCGAGGCATTTGGTATTAACTCCTGACGGTTAGGCGAAAGGCATCATGGCGCGGACGGACTTGAGGTTCGTGTCATGCACGGCCTCGGTCCCACGCAGTTGACGCTTGTTCTTCGTGGTCTTCTTGGTCAGGATGTGGCGCTTGAAGGCTTGACCGCGTTTGACGGTACCGCCCGGACGAACCACAAAGCGCTTCGCAGCACTTTTCTTGGTTTTCATCTTCGGCATTTGATGCTCCATCGAATTTGCGGCGGCGGGTGGCTTCTCACGAAGCACTTCGAACCTCGCCATCGCTTGTTGAGGCTTCCGGGGTGCCGCCCCAAAAGCCTGAAACTGCATCCAGCGCCTTACACCTTCTTCTTCGGCGCCAGGATCATGATCATTTGACGCCCTTCCAGCTTGGGCATCTGCTCGACTTGTGCGAGTTCGATCAGATCGGCCTTCAAACGCTCCAACATCCGCATCCCGATTTCCTGGTGCGCCATTTCACGCCCGCGAAAACGCAAAGTGATCTTTGCCTTGTCGCCGTCCTCCAGGAAGCGCGTGATGTTGCGCAGCTTGATGTTGTAGTCGCCGTCATCGGTCCCAGGTCGGAACTTCACTTCCTTGACCTGGATGACCTTCTGCTTGAGCTTGGCCTCATGCGCCTTCTTCTGTTCCTGGTACTTGAACTTGCCATAGTCCATGAGCCGGCATACCGGCGGAACAGCGGTTGGAGCGATTTCAACCAGATCAACCTCGAGCTCTTCGCCCTTGGCCAGCGCGTCAATGGTCTTGACGATGCCGATTTGCTCGCCCTCGGGTCCGATCAAACGGATTTCTGGGGCGGTAATCTCGCGGTTGATGCGATGCGCGTTCTTTTGAACCGGGAGCTCGCGCGAAAAACGGCCAAGCGTAGCGATAAGTCGATCCTTTCAAACAACGAAGCCGCGCTGCCGCGGATTACGCCTTCGAATCGAGTTCAACCCGAAGACGTTCAGAGAACTCGGCCACAGACATCACTCCGAGGTCTTTGCCACCACGTGCACGCACGGCCACAGAACCAGATTCCTTTTCCTTTTCGCCGACAACGATCAGGTACGGGATCTTCTGCAATGAGCGGTCGCGGATTTTATAGGTAATTTTCTCGCTTCGCAAATCAGCCTCGACCCTAAACCCTTGTTTTTGCAGTGATTGTGCAACGCTGCGTGCGTATTCGGATTGCCCCTCGGAAATATTCATCACGCACACCTGAAGAGGCGCCAGCCAAATCGGCAAGGCGCCTGCGTGGTGTTCAATCAACATGCCGATGAACCGTTCGAGCGATCCAACGATCGCTCGATGCAGCATGACGGGGTGACGGCGGGCATTGTCTTCCGCCACATATTCGGCCCCAAGCCGGACCGGCATGTTGAAATCGACCTGCATCGTGCCGCACTGCCATTGCCGGCCAATGGCGTCCTTGAGCGTGTACTCGATCTTCGGTCCGTAGAACGCACCGTCTCCCGGAGAAACCGTGAAATCGCAGCCGGACCGCCGCAACGACTCCATCAACGCGAATTCCGCTTTATCCCAAAGATCGTCGGCGCCGACGCGCTTCTCGGGGCGAGTCGCGACCTTGTAGAGAATGTCGGTGAAACCGAAGTCGGCATAAACCTTCTGCAGCAGTGCCGTGTATGCCACGCATTCGTCGAGGATCTGGTCCTCGGTACAGAAGATGTGCCCATCATCCTGCGTGAAACCTCGCACCCGCATGATTCCGTGCAAGGAGCCCGAGGGCTCGTTGCGATGGCATTGACCGAACTCACCGTACCGCAACGGCAGATCGCGATAGGAGCGAAGGTCGGAATTGAAGATCTGTATGTGTCCGGGGCAATTCATCGGCTTGAGCGCGTAATGCCGGTTCTCGCTCTCCGTCGTGAACATGTTGTCCTTGTAGTTGTCCCAGTGCCCGGACTTCTCCCACAAGCTGCGATCGAGAATCTGCGGCGCCTTGACCTCTTGATATCCGTTGTCCTGATAGACGCGGCGCATGTATTGCTCGACCTGCTGCCACACCACCCAGCCCTTCGGATGCCAAAAGATGAGGCCGGGCGCTTCCTCTTGCATGTGAAAGAGGTCGAGCGCCTTGCCAAGACGCCGGTGGTCTCGCTTCTCCGCCTCTTCGAGCATGTGCAGATAGGCATCCTGGTCTTCCTTCTTCGCCCAGGCGGTGCCGTAGATGCGTTGGAGCATCTCGTTCTTGCTGTCGCCACGCCAATAGGCGCCAGCAACCTTCATCAGCTTGAAGACCTTGAGCTTGCCCGTACTCGGAACGTGCGGCCCACGGCACAAATCGGTAAACGCACCTTCCGTATAGAGCGACACATCCTCGTGCGATGGAATCGACTCGATCAGTTCGGCCTTGTAAGTCTCACCGAGACTCTTGAAATACGCCACGGCCTCGTCGCGCGGAAGTACTTTGCGCGTGACCGGCTCGTCCTTCTTGGCGAGTTCCGCCATCTTGGCCTCGATCGCGGCCAGATCCTCGGGTGTAAAAGGACGCTTGTACGAAAAGTCGTAGTAGAAGCCGTTGTCGATCACCGGCCCGATCGTGACCTGCGCCTCAGGAAACAGCGTCTTCACCGCGTAGGCGAGCAGATGCGCCGTGGAATGTCGGATGATCGCGAGCCCGTCGGCATCTTTGTCCGTCACGATCGCCAAGGTGCTATCGCGATCGATGAGATGGCTGGTATCGACCAATTGCGCCTCGGCCTCACCCGCACGCTGAACCTTGCCCGCCAGCGCCGCCTTGGCCAAGCCGGCGCCGATCGATTGCGCGACCTGCGCGACCGTCACCGGCGCATCGAACTCGCGCTTTGAGCCGTCTGGGAGAGTGATCGCAACCATGCCCATCCTTTCGTCTATGGCGGCTGGTCGCGCAATCCGTGAGGGCCAAATAAAAAGCGCGGACCAGGCCGCGCTTTTCTCAATGCCAATAAGAAGCCGTCGACCTAGCGTCGTGGATCAGTACCGAAAAAAGTTCGCGGTGTCATAACCGTGCTGCCTTTCTCGCTCTTATACAAAATCGCCGATCGGGTTCCGGAATCTGGTGGGCGCTACTGGATTCGAACCAGTGACCCCTACCATGTCAAGGTAGTACTCTAACCAACTGAGCTAAGCGCCCGGAGCTTTGAATTATAACAGCACTCAGCGGCGGCGCGCTTGCATCACACCGCGAACCTCTCGAATCTGGTTGAGCGCACCGTTCAATACTGCGGCATCGCGCACCTCGGCGGTGAACTGCATGTGCGCCTCGCCCTTGCGGCTTTGCGTCTTCACCCCGATCACGTTGATCTTCTCGCGCGCGAAGACATCCGACACATCGCGCAGCAGGCCTTGACGGTCGTTCGCCAGCACCAGGACATCCACCGGGAAAACCGCATCGGTTGTCGGCGCTCCCCATTGCGTCTCGATGACACGTTCCGGATGCTCGAGCGCCAGACGCTTGAAACCCTCGCAATCCGCGCGATGGATCGACACTCCCTTGCCACGGGTGACGAAGCCGCTGATGGCGTCCGGCGGCGCCGGCTTACAGCAACGCGCCAGCTGCGTGAGCAACTTGTCCATTCCGACCACGAGTACGCCGGACTTGGTGACGTCCGCCTTGCC
This sequence comes from uncultured Burkholderiaceae bacterium, assembly GCA_964448945.1. Lineage (GTDB taxonomy): Bacteria > Pseudomonadota > Gammaproteobacteria > Burkholderiales > Burkholderiaceae_E > CAXBRX01. Next base: position 1,877 of record CAYUYC010000059.1, on the reverse strand, counting down.
CTTGCTGATCCGCGCGGGATGAAGCGCATCACCCTTATCGGGTTCCGAGGCCTGATCGAACAAGGCGTCGATCTGCCGGATATTGAATTCTTCCCGCGCCGCAGCGGCAAACAACTCGTCGGCCCGGCCAAATCCCAGCCGCGATGCAATGTCGTCCATGCTTGCCGACGTCTTGCCCACGCGCTGCAATTCACGCTCGATGCGGTTACGGCCTTGCGCCACGGCCTCTTCGGCTTCGACACCATTGAAATACGCGCGGACCTTGGACTTGGCACGCGGACTCGCCAGGAAGGCCAGTTGCGGGTTGAGCCAATCACGTGATGGGCCGGCATTCGCGGCCTTGCTCGCCACGATCTCCACGGTCTGCCCGGTCTTGAGCTGGGTGTTCAACGGCACCATCGCGCCGTTGACCTTGGCGCCGCGGCAGCGGTGCCCGAGATCGGAATGCAGGTGATACGCAAAGTCGATCGGCGTCGAACCCACCGGCAGATCCACCACCCGTGCTTGCGGCGTGAGCACGTAGATGCGGTCGTCCACCGCAGCCGACTTGAGCTTCTCGGTCCACTCCGCAGCGTCGAAGCCGACATCGAGCCGCGATTCGCTGGCCGCCTGCGCGACCTCGTTCTTCCACGCAAACAGTTGTCGTATCCACGCGATCTTCTCGTCGTATGGATTGTTCGCGGCAAGACTCTTGTTGCCTGCCTCCTTGTAGCGCCAATGGGCTGCGACACCGTACTCCGCGAACTGATGCATCTCGCGCGTGCGAATCTGGATTTCGAACGGTCGGCCATCATCAGCAACGACCACGGTATGCAACGACTGATACCCGTTGGCCTTGGGACGCGAAATGTAGTCGTCGAACTCCTTGGGAATCGGCTGCCACAAATGGTGCACGACGCCCAGTACGGTATAGCAGTCCTTCACGTCGTCGACGATGATGCGAAATGCGCGCACGTCGTACAGACCGCTGAAATCGACCCCCTTGCCCTGCATCTTGTTGCGGATGCTGTAGATGTGTTTCGGTCGCCCGCTCACATCCCCCCGCACGCCAACCTGAGCCAGTTCGGCGCGCAAACGCTCGGTCGCGCTCACGATGAAGCTCTCGCGTTCCGCACGCTTCTCCTCGAGCATCTTCGCAATACGCCTGTACGTATCGGGCTCGATGAATCGGAACGCGAGATCTTCGAGTTCCCACTTGAGCTGCCAGATGCCGAGCCGGTTGGCGAGCGGCGCGTACAGATCGAGGGTCTCCTGCGCGTAGCGCAAGCGCATGTCCGCGTCCGCGGCTTCCTTGACCTCGGCATACCAACGCAACGTGCGCAAACGCGACGCCAGCCGCACCAGCACCACGCGCAGATCGCCGACCATCGCCAACAGCATCTTGCGCAATGCCTCGGCCTGGTGCTGCATCGCCTTTTCGGGATTGCGTTCGGTACGCGCAGCCTCGGCGGCACGATCCTCGCTGCGCGTGCGCGCAAGCTCCGTCACGCGCATGAGCTGGACGATACCGACCACCATCTCGGCAATCTCGCTGCCGAAGCGCTCGGCCAGCGCGTCGCGCGTCACCGGATGATCGGCGCGATCGGCGTCGGTCGTGCCGTACAACAGCGCAGCGATCTGGGTGGCCGAATCGGTCCGCAATCCGGCCAGGATGGTCGAGATCGCAATCGCATGATCGAGCGCACGCTCGCCCGTCGGCGCCACGTGCTTGCCGTAAGCCGCGCGAGCAAAGTCGAGCGCATCTTCGTACTGGCGCGAGAAATCCACGTTGATGGATTGTTCCGCCGCTTCTGAGTTGGGGACCGCTGATACCATGCCCGGCAGTCTAGCGAAATGCCGCGGCGGCAGTGCAGCCGAATAGCGCCGCAGACTTCCCC
>CAYUYC010000058.1:0-14176 GCA_964448945.1 uncultured Burkholderiaceae bacterium | reverse complement strand
CCCTGTGGAAGTGCCTGCGCGTACCGCATGGCACTCCCGCTGCCGCGCTGGTTGCCGCAAGCTCAGCGGCACCTCGTTCTGCTAGGCCGCATGCACACGCGACCGAGTCCTATCGGTCCGCGGGTTGCAGACCCCACCGAGATGAGGCGGCAAATGTCTTGTCTTCGCGATCAGGAGCGCGGCCGATCCCTGACGTTGGCCGCGCGATTGAGTCGTCCGGGCGTCACTCCCACTCGATGGTCGCCGGCGGCTTCCCCGAAATGTCGTAGACCACCCGGTTGATGCCGCGCACCTCGTTGATGATGCGGTTCGAGACGCGGCCGAGCAGGTCGTGCGGCAGATGCGCCCAATGCGCGGTCATGAAGTCCTGGGTCTGCACCGCGCGCAAGGCCACCACCCATTCGTAGGTGCGGCCGTCGCCCATCACGCCCACGCTCTTCACGGGCAGGAACACGGCAAACGCCTGGCTGGTGCGGTCGTACCAGTTCTGGCCGGCCTCGCTGGTGTTGCGCAATTCCTCGATGAAGATCGCGTCGGCGCGGCGCAGCAAGTCGGCGTATTCCTTCTTGACCTCGCCGAGGATGCGCACGCCCAGACCCGGGCCCGGAAACGGATGACGGAAGATCATGTCGCGCGGCAAGCCCAGTGCGAGGCCGAGGTTGCGCACTTCGTCCTTGAACAATTCGCGCAGCGGTTCGAGCAGCTTGAGGTGCAGGGTTTCAGGCAGGCCGCCGACGTTGTGATGCGATTTGATCGTGGTCGCCTTCTTGCTCTTGGCGCCCGCGCTTTCGATCACATCGGGGTAGATCGTGCCCTGGGCCAGCCATTTGGCCTGGGTCAGCTTGCCGGCTTCCTCTTGGAAGATGTGCACGAACTCGCGGCCGATGATCTTGCGCTTGGCCTCGGGGTCGCTCTCGCCCTTGAGCGCACTCATGAAGCGGTCGGTCGCGTCGATGTGGATGAGCTTCATGCCCATGTGGGTCTTGAAGGTCTCGACGACTTGCGCGCCTTCGTTCAGGCGCAACAGGCCGGTGTCGACGAAGACGCAGGTGAGCTGGTCGCCGATCGCCTTGTGGATGAGCGCGGCGGCCACCGACGAATCGACCCCGCCCGACAACCCGAGGATGACTTCATCGCTGCCGACCTGGGCGCGGATGCGCTCGACGGCTTCGCTCACATAATCGCCCATCACCCAATCGGGCTTGCAGGCGCAGATGTCGTGCACGAAACGGCGCAGGATGGCCGTGCCTTGCAGGGTGTGGGTCACCTCGGGGTGGAATTGCACCGCGTAGAACCCGCGCTTCTCGTCGGCCATGGCCGCGATCGGGCATGTGGGCGTCGAGGCCATGAGCGTGAACCCGGGCGGCAATTCGGTCACCTTGTCGCCATGGCTCATCCAGACCTTGAGCATGCCGTGGCCTTGCTCGTTGGTGAAATCGCCGATGCCGTCGAGCAGCTTGGTATGGCCTTGCGCGCGCACCTCGGCATACCCGAATTCGCGATGGTGGCCGCCTTCGACCTTGCCGCCGAGCTGGTGCGCCATGGTCTGCATGCCGTAGCAGATGCCGAGCACCGGCACGCCGAGCGCGAACACCGCATCGGGCGCCTTGTCGGTCGTTTCCTCGTAGGCCGACATATGGCTGCCGCCGAGGATGATGCCCTTGGGTGCGAACTCGCGGATGAACGCGTCGCTCACATCGCACGGGTGGATCTCGCAATACACATTGGCTTCGCGCACCCGGCGTGCGATGAGCTGGGTGACTTGTGAACCGAAGTCGAGGATGAGGATCTTGTCGTGGGCCATGGAATGAAAAACGCGGCCCGATCGACAGGACCAGGCCGCGTATTGCGAAGAGCGTCGGTTATTCGACCCGGTAGTTCGGGGCTTCCTTGGTGATGGTCACGTCATGGACATGCGATTCGCGCATGCCGGCCGAGGTAATCTCGACGAACTGGGCCTGCTCGCGCATCTGGTCGATGCTCGAACAACCGCAATACCCCATCGAGCTGCGCACGCCGCCGATCATCTGATAAATGATGGCGAGCACACTGCCCTTGTACGGCACGCGGCCTTCGATGCCTTCGGGCACGAACTTGTCGGCAGCCGAGTTGGCATCCTGGAAGTAGCGGTCGGCCGCGCCGGCCGCCATCGCGCCCAGCGAACCCATGCCGCGATACTCCTTGTAGCTGCGGCCTTGGTACAGGATGACTTCGCCCGGCGCTTCTTCGGTGCCGGCGAACATCGAGCCCATCATCACGCAATAGGCGCCCGCGGCGAGCGCCTTGGCCACATCGCCCGAATACCGGATGCCGCCGTCGGCGATCAAGGGCACGCCCGTGCCTTGCAAGGCATCGGCCACCATCTGGATGGCGGTGATTTGCGGCACGCCCACCCCGGCAACGATACGCGTGGTGCAGATCGAGCCCGGGCCGATGCCGACCTTGACCGCATCCGCGCCATGGTCGACCAGCGCCTTGGCCGCGTCGCCGGTGGCGATGTTGCCGCCGATGACCTGGACTTGCGGGAAATTCTTCTTGACCCATTGCACGCGCTCGAGCACGCCGCGGCTATGGCCGTGCGCGGTATCGACGACCAGCACGTCGACCCCGGCGTCGGCGAGCAATTCGGCGCGTTCTTCGGTGCCGGCGCCGACACCGATCGCCGCGCCCACACGCAGCCGGCCATGTTCGTCCTTGCTGGCGAGCGGATGCTCGGTGGCTTTTTGCACGTCCTTGACGGTGATCAGGCCGCGCAATTCGAAGGCGTCGTTGATGACCAGCACGCGTTCGAGGCGATGCTTGTTCATCAAACGCTTGGCTTCTTCGAGCGTGCCGCCCTCGCGTACCGTCACCAGCCGCTCGCGCGGGGTCATCTTGGCGCTGACCGGAGCGTCGAGTTCTTCTTCGAAGCGCAGGTCGCGGTTGGTGATGATCCCGACCACCTCTTTGCCCTTGACCACCGGAAAGCCGCTGATGCCGTGCTGGTGCTGCATGGCAATCACATCGCGGATGGTGGCATCGGGGCCGATGGTGATCGGATCGCGCAGCACGCCGGCTTCGAAGCGCTTGACCTTGCGCACTTCGCGCGCCTGATCGGCCGCCTTGAGATTCTTGTGGATGATGCCGATGCCGCCTTCCTGAGCGATCGCAATCGCCAGTCGTGCTTCGGTGACCGTATCCATCGCCGCTGAGACGAGCGGGATGTTGAGCGTGATGCTGCGGGTCAGGCGGGTCTGAAGGGAGGTGTCCTTGGGCAGTACGTCGGAGTAGGCCGGGACGAGGAGCACATCATCGAACGTGAGTGCTTTCTGCAGGAGTCGCATGCGTTTCCTCTTTGCGCAAAGCAGGATTCTAGCAAAACAGGCCGATCTCCTGATCGAACCCCATGCCCGCCGCATACCGACGCCGGGCGTTGCATACGCGCACGCAAAGCGGCGGCGCTTCGCGCGGCCGGTGGTGGTTGTGACGCATAATCGCCCGCGAAAGGAGCTTCGCCATGTCCAAAGTCAGCGCTGCATTGTTGTCGATCGCCCTCGTGATGGTGAGCGGCAACGCCCTCGCCCAATGGGCCTGGAAGGACGCCAAAGGCACGACGGTCTATTCCGACCAGGCGCCACCGGCGGACATCAAGCCGTCCCAGATCATTCGACGCCCCGGCGCATGGTTGGACGTCGACCCCGCGCCGGCCAAGCCCGCATCGGCCGAAGGCAGCACGACCAAGACGCCGGCCCAGATGGATGCCGAATTCCGCAAGCGCCAGGCCGACAAGGCGGAAGCGCAGCAAAAAGCCGCAGACAAAGAACGCGCGGATCGCAATCACGCCGATCAATGCGCTCGAGCCCGCGCCGGATTGCAGGTACTCCAGGACGGGATGCGGGTTCGATCGATGACGACAGGCGGCGTCATGGACGACGCCGAGCGCGCTTCCGAGATCGAACGGCTGCAGAAATCGATCGCGGAATCCTGCAAGTAAGACCGAGGCTCAGCGCGTCGTGCGCTGGGCTCGCTGATGCACCGCCCGCCGCGCGCGGGCAGTTTTTGGATCGGCCACCAAAGGTCGATAGATTTCAATGCGGTCGCCGTCGAACACCGGATCGGTCGCCGCTTTGCGCTTGGCGTAGACACCCACGCCCGCCACGTCGATTCCCAGACCTTGGGCCTCGTCCAGCAGACCGGATGCGCGAACCGCGTCGGCACAGGTTGCGCCTTCTTCACAGATCACTTGCTTGCGCAATACCCGCTCGGGAAGCGCCAGACAAACCTCCACGTGCAGGGTCTTAGCCATAGACCTCCTCCGCGCGTTTGGTGAATCCGTCGACGAAAGTCCCGGCGATGTGGCTGAACACCGGGCCGATGATGCCGGCCAACAATCGGCTGGAGAACTCGTAATGCAAGCGGAATTCCACCTTGCATGCGTCCTCGCGCAAGGCCCGGAACTCCCAACTGCCGTCGAGCACGTGAAACGGACCGTCCTTGAAGGTCATGCGCAGATACTCGCCGCGCCGTTGCAGATTTTCGGTCGTGAAGCTCTGCGATACGCCGCGGTAGTTGATGCGCAAGGTCGCCAGGGTGCGCTCCTCGCCGCCATTGAGCGGCTCGCGCGCGACCACGCTGGCGCCGGCGCACCAAGGGAGAAACTTCGGATAGTCCTCGACGCGTTCGACCAGATCGAACATCTGCACTGTCGAGTATCCGACCAGCACCGACTTCTCGACATAAGGCATGCGATCCGGGTCCGACGTTGGCGTTGAGTGGATAGAATCCGCATTTTACGCGAGCGCGACCGTCGAACATTCCGTTCGCATCGTCGTCGCCCCACGTGCATCCTCCCCTCCATGTCCATCATCGACAACAAGAAGGCCTTCTTCGATTACTTCATCGAAGAACGCTACGAAGCCGGCGTCGCCCTCGAAGGCTGGGAGGTCAAGGCGATCCGCGCGGGCCGCGCCCAGCTCAAAGAGGCCTATGTAGTGGTGCGGTCGGGCGAGGTCTACCTGTTCGGCGCGCACATCAGCCCCTTGCCCACCGCATCCACCCACATCAAACCCGATCCGGTACGCACCCGAAAACTCTTGCTCAAGGCCGAGGAAATCCGGCGCCTGATCGGCAAGGTCGAACGTGCGGGCTACACCCTCGTCCCATTGGACATGCATTACAAGGGCGGGCGCATCAAGTGTGAGATCGGCTTGGCCAAGGGTAAGAAGCAGCATGACAAGCGCGACGTCGAAAAGAAGCGCGATTGGGAGCGCGAGCGCGCGCGATTGATGCGCACCCCTGCCGAACGCTGAGACGTTCTAGTGCTTTGACCGAGGCGATGTCGTCGCCGACAAACAGATCGACACCAACATCGTTGCGAATAGTGCGATTCGCATGCCTCAATTTGGGCTATTGTGCGACGTCCTGCCAGATAGACTTTCGACATCATGCAAAGTCCCGATGTCACTCAACCGTTGACGCTTTCGCCCCTGGTCACCGACCCGGTGGCGACGCCGATCTTCACGGTGCAATTGCTCGGCTTCTCCGAGCGTGAACGAACCTTGTTCGGTTCAGTCTTCAATTTGTCCCGCGGCCGTTCGATGCGCTACGTCGAGTTCGACGCCCAAGCGCATCCCCATGCCGATTTCTACATCGTCGACACCGGTGTCAAGGACGCGTTGGATGCCTTCGTGGCGGTCAACGCGCAGACGTACGGCGGAGCCTTGTTCGTCGGCGATGGGTCGATGAGCACCGATCACCCGATCGTCAAACGCCCGATCCGTTGGGCCGAAGTGCTGCTGCGCCTGGACGAGTTGCCGCGCCCGGCGCATTCGGCGCAAGTTGCCGCCCTGATCGCGGCGGGTCTGGTCGAACTCGAACAAGTGCCCAGCACGCCCGAAGGCCTGCACACCATCGTCGTTGCCGACACCAAACCGCCGCAACCGCCGACGCCCGTGGCCGCTGCACCTGCGGTGGCCCCAGCGCCGCCGGCCGAGCCAAGCGCCGAAGGTTCCGCGACCGCAACGCCCGGCGTCGCGACGGTGGTGCGCGTCGAAGCCGAAAACGATCTCGAGATCTCGACCATCACCAGTTGGTACGACCGCGACGAAGTCATCACCTTTCGCACCGATCCCGCCGTCCTGGTCATCGATCCCGACATCGCCGCGCGCCGCTATATGGCGGCCAAGTTCATCGACCTGAAGTACCGGGTGGATTACGCCGAAAACGGCGAGCAAGCGCTCGAGATGATCAATACCCACCGCTACAACGCGGTGTTTCTTGAAACTGCGCTGCCGGGCATCGACGGCTACGACGTGTGCAAGTCGATCAAGGGCAAGCCCGATCGCCGACGCATCGCGGTGGTGTTCGTCTCCAACCGCAACTCGACCTTCGATCGGGTCAAGGGTGCGATGGCCGGCTGTGATGCCTTTCTGGCCAAGCCGATCGATCAGGACAAACTCGTCTCCACGCTCGACAAGTTCTTGCCGAACTGGCGCCTGCAACTGCCGATCGTCTGAATCTCTCAGTTCAACCAGCGCATCGCATTGGCGGTGCGCTGGAGCTTGTCGAAACCACGCGCGCCCTGCTTCCACCCTGCTGGCAACAACAAGGCCAACAACAGTGCGGTGGCCAAAGCGTCGCCCGGCGCTGAATGCCGTCCATGCGCCTTGAGATCGAAGGCCGACAGCCAATCATCCAACGACCGTAATCGACGCTCCGGAAACAGCGCTGGTGCGAGTTGCGCCAGATCCAGCCATTGCCTTGGCGGCGGCGCGACCCGCGCCTGGGCACACGCGCGTTCGATGAAAGTGCGGTCGAAAGGCGCATGAAACGCCACCAAGGGCGCATCCGCCACCCAGGCGACGAAATCGGTCAGGGCCTGCGCGGGCGTGACGCCGCCTTGCTGGGCGGCGCGGCCGATTCCGTGCACGAGAATGTTGTCGGCATCGGAGGCGCGGGTCGGGCGCACCAGCACCTCGAAACTGTCGTTTGCGATCACCTCGGCGACCGCATCGTGCACCCGCACGCCGATGCCGCCGATGGCGAGCAATTCGTCGCCCTCCGGGTTCAGGCCGCTGGTTTCGCAATCGATCACCACCCAGCGTTGCTCGCCGCCGCGATCGACCCGATCGCGCGCCCACCAGCCACGCTTGAGCAGACCGGACACCATGTCAGGCGTGGTAATCGATTTCGAGGCGCTGCTGCACGGTACGCGCCAGGCGCAACGCCTCTTTGAGAATGCGCCGGTCGAGGTCGCTCAGCGTCGTCGGATCGAGGCGATTCGCATCGCCGGTGTCGACTGCCGCATGCTGAACACGCAAGCGCATCAACTGCAGAAACTGGAACGCGTCGATCCATGCCGTGACCTCGACCATGGGCAACCGTCCTTGTTCGGCCGCACCGCGCAAACGCTGCGCGGTGTTGGTCGTATCGAGCCCCTCGGCCAAGGCGTAAACCCGCGCGGCGTCGACGAACGGCATGGTCCCGTGCAATTTGAGGTCGACCGGATCCTCGTCGCTGCCGAGCAGACTGCCAAGCAGGTGACCACCCCATTTTTCGGCCCGGCTCTGATGTGCGCGATTGCGCAAGGCACTGTCGGACAATTGTTTGAGAAAGCGCGTGTTGCGCGCGGCATGCTCGGCGATGTACGCGCGCAGGTCGCCAGCGAGGAGTTGCGTTCCCGCGACGGCGCGCAAGTCGAAGAACACGCTGGCATTGAGCAAGGCCTCGGGATCGCCACCGTCGATCCAGCGCGCGAAGGTCTCCTGCCAATCCATTGCGCGCAAACACCATTGCGGATTGCCGGCCATCACGCCGCCCTTGCACAAGGGGTAACCGGCGCGGTCGAGCGCCTGATTGACCTCGCGCGCCATCGCCAGACACGCCTCGATCGAGGTTTGCGCATCGTCGGCAAGGATGAGCCCGTTGTCCTGATCGGTGGCGATGGTCTGTTCTTCGCGCCCTTCGCTGCCGAGAGCGATCCAGCAGATTTCGTCCAGATGCACGCCGTGGCGCGGTGCGATCAGGTCGACCAGCCGCGCCGTCAATTGATCGTTCAGACGCGAGATCAGCGAAGTGATCTGCCCGGCGCCCACGCCTTGCGCGACCAGATTGCGCGACAGGCTGCGGATATCGTCGGCGGTCTGCACCAGCACTTCCGGGTCGGCGGCATTGCGGATCGCGTCGCCGATCTGGCGCACGGTCAGGCGCTGCAGCGCAAACAGATCGCGCTCCGACACCACGCCGAGCACGCGCGCCCCGCGCACCACCGGCAGATGCCGTACGCCGTGCTGCGCCATGGCCAGGATGGCATCGGCCGCGGTGGCACGGGCATCGAGCACGATCACCGGCGAGGTCATCACGTCGCGCACCGGTGCCGCGAGCGACACCTGCGGCAGGATTACCTTGGAAATGAGATCGGCACGCGTCAGGATGCCGATCACCGGTTCATCGGCCTGCGCCATGTCGTCGTCGGTCACGACGATCGAACCGACATTGGCCTGCTCCATCGTGCGAAACGCCGACTCGAGCGTGTCGTCGGCCGCGCAAGTGATGGCCTGGCGCCGGACCAGATTGCCCAGCGTCTGGTTCAGGCTTTGCGTCAGCGTCGCCTGCTGGGCGTAGGCGGCCTGCACCTGGGCTTGCGACAGATCCAGCAAGGCCGACAAGCGTCGACGACAGAACACCGCGAACGGATCGCTGGCACGCACCAGCGAAAGAAAGTCGCTCTTGGGCAGCTTGAAGAGGAAGACGTCGCCCAGCGCGTGGTAATGGCTCAACACCGGCCGATCGGCCAACAACGACCCGACCGGAAACATCTCGCCTGCCGCCAGCTCGACGTTGCGCTGGGGCTGCAGCGTGGAGCGACGCTCGCCGCGCACCACGCCTTGCTTGACGATGTAGCAGGCCGAAGGCGGCCCGTCGTCGGGCGTGATGATGAGCGCGCCCGGCTCGTAATACACGACGCTGACCCGCTCGACCAGCGCATCGAGGTCGGCCGCAGCCATCTGCGCAAACGGCGCATGCCGTGCGAGTTGGCTGCGGATCGCCTCCATCACCTGCGGCGAAGCCATGGCGGCGCGACGCTAGGCTCAGTTGCCGGCGGGCTTCTGGGTCTTGACGACCTGCATGGCGCTCGCGATCAGCGAACTCACATCCGACAGATTGGCCGGCACGATCAAGGTGTTGTTGGTCTTGGCCAGATTGCCGAAGGCATCGACGTATTTCTCGGCCACCTTGAGGTTGACCGCCGCCATGCCGCCCGGATTCTCGATCGCCGAGGCCACCTGGCGGATCGCCGATGCAGTCGCCTCGGCGATTGCCAGCACCGCGCCGGCCTCGCCCTGGGCGATGTTGATCTGCGCCTGCTTCTCGCCTTCGGAACGCTGGATCTTGGCCTCGCGCTCGCCGGTGGCGATGTTGATCTGTTCTTGCTTGCGGCCTTCCGAGGCCGCGATCAGCGCGCGCTTTTCCCGCTCGGCCGTGATCTGCGCCTGCATCGCGCGCAGGATCTCGTTGGGCGGCGTGAGGTCCTTGATTTCATAGCGCAGCACCTTCACGCCCCAAGTCATCGCGGCTTCATCGAGCGCCGACACCACCGAGGCGTTGATGTAATCGCGCTCCTCGAAAGTCTTGTCGAGCTCGAGCTTGCCGATCACCGAACGCAGCGTGGTCTGGGCGAGTTGAGTGATGGCGATGACGTAATTCGACGAGCCGTAGCTCGCGCGCATCGGATCGGTGACCTGGAAGTAGATGATCCCGTCGACGGTCAACTGGGTGTTGTCCTTGGTGATGCAGACCTGACTCGGAACGTCCATCGGCACTTCCTTGAGCAAGTGCTTGTAGGCGATCCGATCGACGAACGGAACGACGATGCTCAGGCCCGGCGAGAGCACCGCATGAAACTTGCCCAAGCGTTCCACCACCCAGGCGTGCTGCTGCGGCACGACCTTGACCGATTTGATGACGAACAGGATGACGACGACGAAAAGGACGAGCGCGATGATGCCGATGTCCATGGAGATGTTCTCCTGCCGCGAAGGCGTTGTTGTTGCGGTTGATGGAGGAGCAGAAAAGCCGAACGCTCAGGGTCGCTGCGCCGAGAGCGTCAGGCGTGTGCCGCGCACTTCGCGGATGTAGAGATTGCCGGTCGTCTCGGCCTCGCCGGGCGCCAGCACCGCATCCCATTGCGTGCCGCGATAGACCACGCGCGCCGTGCCTTCGTTCCATTGCGCGACATGCACGGTCTGGCCGATGTCGAGCGATTGCTCGGGATCGGTCGACGGATCCCTGCCTTGCGCACGCTGACCAAAACGCGAGCGCCGCAAGATCAAGGTGGCAGCGGTTCCGACGATGCCGGCCGTCACCAACTGCAGCGCGCCGCCGGCACCGAGCAAGGCGACCACGCCACCGGCCGCGGCCGCAAGCGCGATCATCAGCACGTAGAACGTGCCGGTGACGAGTTCGACGAACAACAATGCAAACGCCAGCACGAACCAAATCGACCAATCGGTCACGGTTGCGTCCTTTCTTTCGGAAGCGACAAGTGGACGGGAATTCTAGGCGATGCCGCCGTGCGGCGTGATATCGCGTACCGCAAATGTTGCGCGGGGCATGCGCTGGCGCATGCCGCATCGTGACACCCCGCAAACAAACGGCCCGCGCAAGGCGGGCCGTCCGGATCTTCCATCAACGCCCAGAATCAGCCGCCGAGCCGCGCCCAGGTGTCGATCACCGTATCGGGGTTCAGCGAGATCGATTCGATGCCTTCGTCCATCAGCCAGCGCGCAAAGTCGGCATGGTCCGACGGGCCTTGGCCGCAAATGCCCACGTACTTGCCGCGCGCCTTGCACGAGGCGATCGCCTTCGACAACAAGGCCTTGACCGCCGGATCGCGCTCGTCGAAGCCTTCGGCGACCAGCCCCGAATCGCGGTCGAGGCCAAGCGTGAGCTGGGTCAGGTCGTTCGAGCCGATCGAGAAGCCGTCGAAATAGTCGAGGAACTGGTCGGCCAGCAGCGCATTGCTCGGGATCTCGCACATCATGATCAGACGCAGGCCGTTTTCACCGCGCTTGAGGCCGTGCTTGGCCAGCAATTCGACCACCAGCTTCGCTTCGCGCAACGTGCGCACGAAAGGCACCATGACCTCGACATTGGTCAGGCCCATTTCATCGCGCACCCGCTTCATGGCCTGGCATTCGAGCGCAAAGCATTCCGCGAAGCTTTCGGCGATGTAGCGCGAGGCGCCGCGAAAGCCCAGCATGGGGTTTTCTTCCTCGGGTTCGTAACGGCTGCCGCCGATCAGCTTGCGGTATTCGTTCGACTTGAAGTCGGACAGCCGCACGATGACGGGCTTGGGCCAGAACGCCGCACCGATCGTAGCGATGCCTTCGGCGAGCTTGTCCACGTAGAACGCCTTCGGGCTCGCATGGCCGCGCGCCACCGATTCGACCGCCTTCTTCAAATCCGGATCGATGTTCGGGTACTCGAGGATGGCCTTGGGGTGCACGCCGATGTTGTTGTTGATGATGAATTCCAGGCGCGCCAGCCCCACCCCGCCGTTGGGGATCGACTGGAAGTCGAAGGCCAATTGCGGATTGCCGACGTTCATCATGATCTTGACCGGCAGCGGCTTGAGTTCGGCATGGACGGCTTCGCTGACCTCCATTTCGAGCAGGCCGTCATAGATCCGCCCTTCGTCGCCTTCGGCGCAGCTCACCGTCACCAGCGTGCCGTCCTTGAGGATCTCGGTCGCATCGCCGCAGCCGACCACTGCCGGCACGCCGAGTTCGCGCGCGATGATCGCGGCATGGCAGGTACGCCCGCCGCGGTTGGTCACGATCGCCGAAGCGCGCTTCATGACCGGCTCCCAGTTCGGGTCGGTCATGTCGGCCACCAGCACGTCGCCCGGCGAGACCCGTTCCATCTCGCTCGGATCGTGAATCACGCGCACCGGCCCGGTTCCGATCTTCTGCCCGATGGCGCGGCCCGAGGCCAGCACCGTCGAATGGCCCTTGAGGCGGTATTTGAAGTCGCGGGTGTTGCCTGCCTGGGATTTCACCGTCTCGGGGCGAGCCTGCAGGATGTACAGCTTGCCGTCGCGTCCGTCCTTGCCCCATTCGATGTCCATCGGACGGCCGTAATGCTTTTCGATGATGACCGCGTACTTGGCCAGTTCGATCACATCGTCGTCGGTGATCGAATACCGGTTGCGTTCGGTGGTCGGCACATCGACGGTCTTGACGCGGCCGGCCTCGCCAGCGCCGGTGAAGATCATCTTGATGAGTTTGCTGCCGATCGCGCGCCGGATCACCGGCTTGTTGCCGGCCGCCAGCATGGGCTTGTGCACATAGAACTCATCGGGATTGACCGCGCCTTGCACCACGGTTTCACCCAGGCCGTAGCTCGAGGTGATGAAGACCACGTCCTTGAAGCCGGATTCGGTGTCGATCGTGAACATGACCCCGGACGCACCGGTGTCGCTGCGCACCATGCGCTGCACCCCGGCCGACAAAGCCACATGCTCATGCGCAAAGCCTTTGTGCACCCGATAGGCGATCGCGCGGTCGTTGTACAGCGAGGCGAAGACCTCCTTGATCGCATGCAGGACATGGTCGATGCCGACCACGTTCAAGAAAGTCTCTTGCTGACCCGCGAAAGAGGCATCGGGCAGATCCTCGGCAGTCGCCGACGAGCGCACCGCAAACGACATTTCACTCGAAGAATTCTCCACAAGCTTTTGAAAATTCGAACGAATTTCTTCCTCAAGCTTGGGTTGGAACGGACTGTCGATCACCAGTTGGCGTATCTCCTTACCCGCTTCGGCCAGCGCGCGGACGTCGTCGACATCCAGGGCGCTCAACCGCGCATTGATCTTTTCGGTCAGGTTGCCGTGCGCCAGAAACTCGCGAAACGCGAGCGCCGTGGTGGCAAATCCGCCGGGCACGCGAACACCTGCGCTGGCCAGTTGAGAAATCATCTCCCCGAGTGAAGCGTTCTTGCCGCCCACGATTTCGACGTCGCCCATCCGTAAATGGGCAAAGTCGATCACGTAGGCAGCCGAAGGGGCTGCGTTGGACATGGGAACTCCTTGTTGCGGTTAAGATTTCGTCGTTGACCGCATTGTAAGGGGCAGGTCCTGACTGCCCCGCGCATTCCCGTTGCGGCCGCCCGTTCCCATGCCCGACGCCCTCACCGCAACGCCTTACGATCGCACCGCCTTTTTCGTGTCGGATGGCACCGGCATCACCGCCGAGACCTTCGGCCATGCTGTCCTGACCCAGTTCGATCTGCGGTTTCGCGAGATCCGGCTGCCTTTCATCGATTCGCCCGAGAAGGCCTTCGAGGCGGTCCAGCGCATCAACCAGACCGGACAACTCGAAGGACGGCGTCCGATCGTGTTCTCGACGCTGGTGAACCCCGAAGTGGCCGGCACGCTCAAGCGCGCCGACGCGATGATTCACGACCTGATCGACACCTTCGTCGGGCCGCTCGAATCCGAGTTGGGAGTCAAATCCACCCATTCGATCGGGCGCAGCCATCACACCGCCAACACCGAGCAGTACAAGGCGCGGATCGAAGCCATCAATTTCTCGCTCGCCCATGACGACGGCCAGTCGCATCGCAGCCTGGCCGAAGCGGATGTGATCCTGGTCGGCGTATCACGCTGCGGCAAGACGCCGACCAGCCTCTACCTCGCGATGACCCATGGCCTCAAGGTCGCCAATTACCCTTTGATCCCTGAGGACTTTGATCGCGGCCAATTGCCCACCGCGCTGCGTTCGCGCCGAGACAAACTGTTTGGTCTATCGATCGCGCCCGACCGACTGGCCGAAGTGCGCAACGAGCGCCGCCCGGGAAGCAAGTACGCCGCGATCGAGCAATGCCGGCTCGAGGTGAACGAGGCCGAAGCGATGATGCGTCGCGAAGGCATCCGCTGGTTGTCGACCACCTCGAAATCGATCGAAGAGATCGCCGCGACCATCCTGCAAGAACTGCCGTTCACGCGCCAGCACGGCTGATTGCCGCTGCAGTGCCCGCGCCCGACGACGCAGCGGCGAGGGATAGTTCACATCGCGATCGCGCTCCTGCATTCGAGTGCTGTTCGCGTTGCTGAAAACCAACTACAGTCGAGCAGGCTGATTAGTCCGCCCGGCATTCGATGACCGGGCACCACGCGCGTGACCCACCCACCCAAACT
>CAYUYC010000057.1:0-14203 GCA_964448945.1 uncultured Burkholderiaceae bacterium | reverse complement strand
TCGACGCCCCGGGCCGCAGCCGCGCCTTCATCAACGGCGCGCCGAGCACCCAGGCCATGCTGCGCGAATGCGGCGATTTTCTGGTCGACATCCACGGCCAGCATGCACATCAGCAATTGCTGCGCCCCGCCGCGCAACGCGCCTTGCTCGACGCGCACGCGGGTTTGAACGCGGAGGTCGCGCAAGTCGGCGCCGCCTTCAAGGCCTGGACCGCCATCCGCAAACAGCGCGAGGCCTTCGAGCAGGACGCGCGCAGCATCGCGCTCGAACGCGACCGGCTGCAATGGCAATGCGACGAACTGGCACGCCTGGCGCCGCGGGCGGGTGAATGGACCGAGGTTTCGGCCGAGCATCAGCGCCTGTCGCACGCGGCCGGGCTCATCGACGGCGCTTCGCGCGCGGTCCAGGTCTTGTCCGAAGACGACGGCGCGGTGCAAAGCGTGCTGGGGCAGGTGCTCGGCAAATTGCGGCCCCTGGCCGAGATCGACCATGCGCTCAAGAACGCGGTCGAAGCACTCGACGGCGCCGAAGCGCAGATCGGCGATGCGGTCTCGACCCTGCATGGCTATCTGGGCCGCACCGACGTCGATCCCGACCGCCTGGTCGAGGTCGACGCGCGCATGCAGGCCTTGCATTCGGCCGCGCGCAAATACCGCGTCGACCCCGAAGACCTCGCGGCCGAACTCGAACGCGTGCAGGCGCAATTGGCTGCGCTGGCCGGCGCCGCCGATCTCGATGCGCTGCGCGCCAAGGAAGACGCCGCGCGCAAGGAATACGAAGGCCTGGCCAAGAACCTGAGTCGAGCACGTCAGACGGCCGCCAAGCATCTGGCGCAGGAGGTCACGCGCGCGATGCAAGACCTGGCCATGAGCGGCGGGCGTCTGGCGATCGCCGTCACGCCGGCCGATCCGGCGGTGCATGGCATGGACGACATCGAATTCCTCGTCGCCGGTCACGCCGGAGTGGAACCCAGGCCGCTGGCCAAAGTGGCGTCGGGCGGCGAACTGGCGCGCATCAGTCTTGCGATCTCGGTCATCGCATCGAGCGCCACGACCACGCCGACCCTGATCTTCGACGAGGTCGATGCCGGCATCGGCGGCGGCGTGGCCGAGGTCGTCGGGCGGCTGTTGCGCACCCTGGGCCAATCGCGCCAGGTACTGTGCGTGACCCACCTGCCCCAGGTCGCGGCCCGCGGCGATCAGCATTACGCCGTGACCAAGACCACGACCGATGGCGCGACCCGCTCGCAGGTCGACGCCTTGACCGCCACCGAACGCATCGAGGAAATCGCGCGCATGCTCGGCGGCGTCGATATCACCCCCACCACCCGCAAAGCGGCCCGCGAAATGCTGGCTGCATGAAATCCGAACCGGAGACCCGCCCATGACGCTCAAACGCCTGTTGATCGGATTGCTGATCGTCGTAGCACTCGTGGCTGCATACTTTGCCGCCGCGCTAAACTGGAACTACTCCACCGGCGAACGCGCCGGCTGGGTACAAAAACTCTCGAAGAAGGGTTGGCTGTGCAAAACATGGGAGGGCGAGTTGTCGATGGTCTCGATGCCCGGCTCGACGCCGGAGAAGTTCATCTTCACGATCTGGGACGACCAGGTGGCGGAGCAGCTCAATCACGTCATGGGCAAGCGCGTGTCGCTGCACTATGAAGAAAAAGTCGGCCTGCCGACGAGTTGCTTCGGCGACACCCGGTATTACGTGATGGGCGTGACCGTGGTCGAAGAAATTCCGCTCGTGCCCGGCGTCGTCGTCCCGTCGCCTGCGGTGCCTGCCGCACCGGCGGCGCCCGCGATGCCCGTGCCGGCCAGCCCGACCAACGGTGCCGGCACGGCCGCCCCGCGCCCGACCTCGCCTTGACGTCGCGATGATCCTGCGCCGCAACGCGCTTGCCGCCCTCGCCTACGCGGCCGCGGGCTGGCTGTCGTTGCTGCTGGCGATTCCGCCGGGATTTGCCTCGCCGATGTTCCTGCCGGCCGGCGTCGCGCTGGCCACCGTCTTGCGCTACGGTCCGAGCGTTCTGCCGGCTGCCTTCATCGGCTCGCTGCTGGTCAATCTGCCATTGGGTGTGCAAGACCCCGCGCGCTGGAGCGCATCGGGTCTGACCGCCCTGGCGCTGGTCGCTTTCGGCGCCGGGTTGCAGGCCTGGATCGGCGCCTTGCTGATCCGTCGTACCACCCCCGAAGGCCTCGCGCTCGAATCCGGCGGCGCGATCGCGCGCTTCATGCTGCTGGGCGGGGCGGTGGCCTGCCTGATCAACGCGACCCTGGCCACGTCGGCGCTGGCGGCTTTCGGTCTCGTCCGCGGCGAGCATGCCGCGTTCACCTGGGCCAACTGGTGGATCGGCGATGCGGTGGGTGCGGCCATCGCCGCGCCGATGTGCCTGACCCTGATCGGCGAACCGAAGTCGGCCTGGGCACCACGGCGGCTGACCGTGGCACTGCCCTTGCTCGGCATGACCCTCGTCACCGGCATCGCAGTCCAGCGCGTGGGCGTCTGGGAGCAAGAGCGTGCGACCGCGAACTTCCGACAACTCGCCGACGACGTCCATCATCGCCTGGAGAATCGCTTGCACGAGCAATTGCTCGTCCTGCAAGCCGTGCGCGGTGTGTTCATCGGTTCCGAGGATGTCACGCGCGAGGAATTCCGCGAGGTGGCCACACCGTGGCTGCGCACCTATACGAGCTTGCAGGCCATTGGGCGCTACACCACGGTCAAGCATGAAGACCTGGCCGCGTTCGAGCAGTACAACCGGCGCCAGGGCGTACCCGATTTTCGTGTGTTCGACCGCGATGTCTCGGGGGCGCATCTGCCGCCCAAGCCCGCTGGCAGCTACGAGGTGCTCACCTACATCGAGCCTCTGGAGCGCAATCGCGCTGCGCTGGGTTTGAACGCCACCTCGCTCGATGTGGTGCGTCGTTCGCTCCAACGCGCCAATACCGAGCCCGATCAACCGGTGGCGACAGCGCCGTTTCGACTGACGCAGGAAACCGGCAATCAGTTGGGCGTGGTCGTGTATTGGCGGGTCAGACCGCGCGATTCGCATCTCGCCTCCGGCACGATCGACAATGGCACCGTCTTCGTCACCATGCGATTGGACGACATGCTCGCAAGCATCGTCCCCTCGGGCGCGATCGACGCCAGCATCTGCCTGATGAACCACGCGCAAGGATCGATCCGCCAGCGCTATGCGGGCCCGGAAGGTTGCGAGCGCGATACGAGTCCCGATCTGCCGCTCGACGATCGCCAGGTATCGTTCGCCGGAGAGATCTGGACGGTGCGCGTCGCAGCGACCGGCCCGACGCTGTCGGTGCAGGGCCGCTGGTCGGCCTGGCTGTTTGCCGGATCGGGGATGCTCGCGGTGTCGCTGCTTGGCGCGTTCTTGCTGCTCGTCACCGGGCGCACTTCGCGCATTCAAGACCTGGTGCGCCAGCGCACCGATGAACTCGAACGCGAAATCGCCGGCCACCGCCGCACCGAAACGGCCTTGCGCAACAGCCACGAACTCGTGCGCAGCATCATCGATGCCGCGTCGGTCGGTCTGACCTACTGCGCGCCCGATGGCACCTTCGTGCACGTGAACTCGCGGTTCTGCGAAATCACCGGCTACACCGAGGAAGAACTGCGCAAGCTGCGCTTCGACCAGATCACGCACGCGGACGACTTGGCCAAGGACGAAGCCTTGTACCGGCAGCTGATCGCCGGCGTCATCGACCGCTACGACATCGAGAAGCGCTACCTCCGCAAGGACGGCACGCCGATCTGGGCGCACATCATGATCAGCCTGAATCGCGACGCGAACGGCGAGATCCTGAGCTCGATCGCGGTGGTCGAGGACATCTCCGAACGGCAGCGTCTGCGCGAAGCCGAACGCGCCCGCGAAATGGCCGAAGCGGCCAATCTCGCCAAGAGCGAATTCCTGTCGCGCATGAGCCATGAATTGCGCACGCCTTTGAATGCGATGCTGGGCTTTGCGCAATTGCTCGCCGCCGACGTGACCCAGCCGCTGACGCCGACCCAGCTCGATCGCGTCGATCGCGTGCAGCGCGCGGGCTGGCATCTGCTCGAAATGATCAACGAGGTCCTCGATCTTTCGCGCATCGAAGCCGGCGCGGTCCGCCTGTCGCTCGGCGCCGTGGGCCTGGCGCCCTTGCTCGACGAATGCGCGACGATGCTCGCCCCACAGCGCGAACAGCGCGGCCTGCATCTGCACTCGCACATCTCGCCCGAGACGCCTCAGGTGATCGCCGACGTCACGCGGCTGCGCCAGGTGCTGACCAATCTGCTGAGCAACGCCGTGAAGTACAACCGACCGGGCGGCTCGATCACCATCAGCGCCTGCGCCGTCGGCGATGCGCAAGTCGAACTCGAAATCACCGACACCGGCATCGGCATGACGCCGGAACAGGTGGCGCAATTGTTCCAACCCTTCAACCGGCTCGGCCGCGATGCCTCGGGCGAAGAAGGCACGGGCATCGGCCTGGTCATCACCAAGCGGCTGGTCGAACTCATGCACGGCGAGTTGAGCGTGTTCAGCCAGACCGGCAAGGGCACGCGCTGCGTGGTGCGTCTGCCCGCTGCGCGCGGCACCCCCGATGCGATGGCGCCCAGCGAGCCGCTGCGGCTCACGCATACGGATTACGGCCGACGCCGGGTGATTTACATCGAAGACAACCCGGTCAACGCCGAAGTCATGCGCAGCCTGATCGATCTGCGCCCGCAGATCGAATTGTCGGTTTGCGAAACCGCGGCCGAAGGGCTCGACGCCTTGCGGCGCACCCCCTACGACCTGCTGCTGCTCGACATGAACCTGCCGGACGCCCATGGCCTGGATGTGTTGCGCGAATTGCGCAGCCAGGCGAGCACCCTGCATACGCCGGTCCTGGTGGTCTCGGCCGATGCGCTCGAAGACCAGATCCGCCGCGCGATGGACGCCGGTGCGGATGGCTACATCACCAAGCCGTTCAACATGACGACGGTGCTCGAACGCATCGACGCCTTCCTGGTCCAGTGCTGAGCGGCACCGACGCCGTGCACCAGCGGGCCAGCCACAGGCCGCGCGCGCAACAAAAAGGGCCTGCGTTTGCGCGCAGGCCCTGGTGTCGTTGGTGGGCGGTACTGGGATCGAACCAGTGACCCCTGCCGTGTGAAGGCAGTGCTCTACCGCTGAGCTAACCGCCCAACGCCGCGCATTATATCGGATTGGCGGGCGGGTTCAGCGCGCGCCAGATCGGCCCCCCTTTGGCGTCCTTGGCAATGTCGTCGAGCACCCGTTCATGCTCGGCCAATTCGGCCTCGGTGGCCGGCAGCACCACGAGTTCGAGGCCCGAGAAATCCGCGCGCGCCGCCACCCCGCCGCGGCTGTCGTCGAGATCGATGACCAGGCTGTCCTGCCCACGCGTCATCGCCAAATACACCTCGGCCAACAGCTCTGCATCGAGCAAGGCGCCGTGCAAGGTGCGATGCGCGTTCGACACCCCATAGCGCTCGCACAAGGCGTCGAGGTTGTGGCGCTTGCCGGGATTGAGCTGCTTGCTCATCTCGAGCGTGTCGGTCACCCGCGCGCAGTGGGCCGAGAACTTGGGCCGGCCGATGCGCACCAGCTCGGCATCGAGAAAGCCGACGTCGAAGCTCGCGTTATGGATCACCACATCGGCATCGGCGACGAAGGCGAGCAACTCGTCGGCGATGGCGCCGAACTTGGGCTTGTCGGCCAGGAATTCGTCGGTGATGCCGTGGATCTTGAGCGCTTCGGGATCGCTCGACCGCTCGGGGTTGATGTATTGATGCAGGCGCCGTCCGGTCAGGCGACGGCTGACGATCTCGACGCAGCCGATTTCGATGATGCGGTCGCCCGCGCGGGCGTTGAGGCCGGTGGTTTCAGTATCCAGAACGATTTGCCGCATGGTTTCTCGCTGTTGATCAGGCGCGCGCCGCGGGTTGCGGATGCGCATCGCCGGCACCGGCCACGGCGGCGTCCGGCACATGCCGGCGCGCCAAATAGGAATACACGGTCGGAATCACGAACAGGGTGAGGAAGGTGCCGACGCTCAATCCGCCGACGATGACCCAGCCGATCTGATGCCGGGTCTCGGCCCCGGCTCCCTGCGCCAAGGCCAGCGGAATCGCGCCGAACACCATCGCGAAGGTGGTCATGAGGATCGGGCGCAAACGCAATTCGCTCGCCTGGACCACCGCATCGCGCACCGACTTGCCCTGAAGCTGCAATTGATTGGCGAACTCGACGATCAGGATGCCGTTCTTGGTGATCAAGCCGATGAGCGTCACCAGTCCGATCTGCGAATACACGTTGAGCGACGCGCCCGCCAGCAACAAGGCGCCGAGCGCCCCCGCCATGCCCAGCGGCACCGTCAACATGATGATGAACGGGTCCTTGAAGCTCTCGAACTGCGCCGACAACACCAGGTAGATGAACGCCAGCGCGAGCACGAAGGTGAGCGCGAGGCTCGAACTCGAATCGCGGAACTCGCGCGATTGCCCGTTGAGATCGGACGCGTAGCCGCTCTTGAAGTGCTTATCCGCCAGTTGCTGCATGAATTGCAGCGCCTCGCCCAAGGTATAGCCGGGCGCGAGGTTGGACCGGATGGTCACCGCGCGGCGCTGGCCGAAATGATTGAGTTCGCGCGGCGCGATGCCTTCGTTGACCTGCACCAGCGACGCGAGCGGGATCATCTGCTCGCCGCGTCCGCGCACGAAGAGGTTGCTGATGTCGTCGGGTGCGGCGCGCAGGTCCTTGGACACCTGCACCACCACATCGTATTGCTCGCCGCCGCGCTTGAACCGCGTGACCTGACGCCCGCCCAGCATGGTTTCGAGCGTACGGCCCACGGTGTCGATCTGCACATTGGCATCGGCCGCCTTGTCGCGATCGACCGCCACGCGCAACTCGGGACGATTGAGGCGCAGATCGGTATCGGGCGCCTGGAAGCCCGGGTTCTTTGCCATGTCGGCAAGCATCGCCGACACCACCTGCTGCATTTCCTCGTAAGGCGCCGACGACACGATCACGAAATTGACCGGCTGTTCGCGCGGGCTTTGACCGAGCGACGGCGGCACCACCGGCACCGCCAGCACGCCGGGAATCTGCGCAAACTGCGGCGCCAGCCGCTTGGCGATATCGGTGACGTGCGCCTTGCGCTCTTCCCAGGGCACCAGCCGGAAGAACGAGATGCCCTGGTTGACCGTCGGCACCCCGGCGATGATGAAGCGCCGGTCGACCTCGGGTACCTGCTCGACGATGCGCTCGATCTCGCGCCCGTAGCGCGCGGTGTAATCGATCGACGCGCCTTCGGGGCCGTTGAAGATCGCGAGCACCGTGCCGCGATCTTCGACCGGCGACAACTCGCGCTTCATGTTGCCCAGAAAGACCCAGACCAGCGCCAGCGCAATCGCCATCGCGAGCAGCACCGTCCAGCGTCGGTTCAAGGTCCAGTGCAGCGCGCGCGAATAGCCGCGGCTGACCGCATCGATCACGCGTTCGATCGCGTTGTAGATGCGCCCATGCGCGGGCTGATGCCGCAACAGCCGTGAACACATCATGGGCGACAGGGTGAGCGCGACGAAGCCCGACACCAGCACCGCGCCCGCGAGCGTGAGCGCGAATTCGACGAACAGCTTGCCGGTGCGCCCGGTCGAGAACGCCACCGGCGCGTAGACCGCGACCAGGGTGAGCGTCATCGCCACCACCGCGAAGCTGATTTCCTTCATGCCCCGAAACGCCGCGTCGCGTGGCGCCATGCCGTCTTCGATGTGCCGGTAGATGTTCTCGAGCACGACGATCGCATCGTCGACCACCAGGCCGATCGCGAGCACCAGCGCCAGCAAGGTGAGGGTGTTGATCGAAAAACCGAGGGCATACATGAGCGCGAACGCGCCCACCAGCGATACCGGAATCGTGACCAGCGGAATCACCGCGGCGCGCAGATTGCGCAGGAAGAACAGGATCACCAGCGCGACCAGCACCACCGCTTCGAGGATGGTGGCATAGACGTTCTTGATCGCCTGATCGATGAACACCGTCTGGTCGTTCGCCACGCGCACTTGCATGCCGGCGGGCAGATCCTTCTGGATGCGCGGCAGTTCGACGCGCAGGGCGCGTGCGATGTCGAGCGGATTGGCGGTCGATTGCTTGACCACGCCCAGCGATACCGAGGGCACGCCGTTGAAGCGCACGAACGAGCGCTCGTCGCGCGCGTCGATCGTCACGCGGGCCAGATCGCCGATGCGCACATTGGTGCCGTTGACGTTGCGCACGACGATGTCGCGGAACTCCTGCTCGGTCTGCAGATCGGTCTTGGACACCACATTGAATTCGCGCTGGCTGCTTTCGATGCGGCCGGCGGGAATCTCGACGTTCTGGCGCCGGATCGCGTCCTCGACGTCCTGGGTGGTCAGGCTGAACGACGCCAGACGATCGCGATCGAGATCGATGCGCATCGCGTACTGACGCTCGCCGCGGATCTGCACATCGGCCACGCCGGGCAAGGTCTGCAGCCGCGGCTTGACCACGCGGTTGGCGTAGTCCGATACCGCGAGCGGCGAGACCGTATCGCTGGTGAACGCGAGCCAGATGATCGGGTTGGCATCGGCTTCGACCTTGGCGATGACCGGCTCATCGATGTCGTCGGGCAGCCGCGAGCGCACGCGCGACACCCGGTCGCGCACATCGGCGGCCGCGCCGTCGACATCGCGCGTGAGCTTGAAGCGCACCGTCACCTGGCTCGATTCGCTGCGCGAGGTCGAGGTCAGGGTCTCGATGCCTTCGATGCCCGCCAGCGAATCTTCGAGCGGCTTGGTGACCTGGCTTTCGATGATCTCCGCCGACGCGCCGCGATAAGTGGTGCTGACATTGACCACCGGCTCGTCGATCTTCGGATACTCGCGCACCGTCAGGCGCGTGTACGACACCAGGCCGACCAATGCGACGATCAACGACAGCACGGTCGCAAAGACCGGCCGGCGTATGCACAGATCGGAAATGCTCACGAACGCGACTCCGACGCCGCCACCGCGGGGGCGGCACCGGCGCCTGGCGCGGCGCGCACGCGCACCGCGACCGAATCGCCGCGCAGCTTGATCTGCCCGGCGGTCACCACGCGATCGGCGGCCGAGAGGCCTTTGCGGATCTCGACCAGCGCATCGCGGCGCAGCCCGGTCTCGACTTCGGTACGCACCGCGCGCGCGGCATCACCCTCGCCGACCACGCGATAGACGAAATTGCGGCTGCCGCCCGGGCCGGCCGCCGCGAGCACGATCGCTTCCTCGGGCACCGTCAATGCCCGCGCCCGCTGCTCGAACACCAGCCGCACCCGCGCGAACATGCCCGGGCGCAACGCGCCATCGGCATTGGCGACCCGCCCGCGCACCATCACGCTGCGCGCGTTGCTGTCGATCTTGGGATCGATGAACTCCACTCGCGCGGCAAACTTGCGCTGTGCGATCGCGTCGGTCTCGATGTCGACGCGCTGGCCCGCGCGCACCGAACCCAGGTAACGCTCGGGCACGCGGAACTCGACCTTGACCGTCGCGGTGTCCTGGATCGCGACCAGATCCTGGCCTTCCTTGACGTAATCGCCGACCGCCACCGCACGCACGCCCAGTGCGCCATCGAAAGGCGCGCGTATCGTCGATTTCGACAACTTGGTCTGCGCCAGCGCGCGCGCCGAGTCCTGCACCTTCAGCGCCGACGCGGCCTGGTCTTCGGCGCTTTCCGAGACGAAGCGCTGCTGGGCCAGATCGCGCGTGCGCTCGTAGTTGGAGCGCGCCAGCGCCAGTTGCGCCTCGGCTTGCGCGAGTTCGGCGCGCGGAACCGAATCATCGAGTTCGAACAGGACATCGCCGCGGCGTACATGCTGCCCTTCGCGAAACCGGATCTGCGCGATGCGCCCGCTGATCTCGGGCCGCAGCACCACCGCCTCGTTGGCGAGGATGGAACCGACCGCCTGCACATCGTCGGTCAGTTCCGCGGCGCCGACCTTGACCGCCTCGACCACGATCGGGCCGCCGCTCGCAGCGCCGCCCGCGGCATCGGTCCTGGTAGGCGCCTTGGCTGCCTCGGCCGCTGCGGCCTTGGGCACATCGCCCGCCGCCACCGGCGCCGTGGATCGGTGCTGCGTCCAATAGGCAAACACCGCCAATGCGGCCAGCCCCGCGATCACAACCGCCCAGACGGTGATCTTGTTCTTCATGTCCCCTGCCATTGCGTCAGACGCTCAACGACTCCACACCCTTGTTGGCCAGAACGTCCGCGCGTTCGTTGCCCGGATGCCCGGCATGGCCTTTGACCCAATGCCAGCGCACCTCGTGTTCTTGGGCCAGCGCATCGAGCGCGCGCCACAAGTCTTCGTTCTTGACCGGCTCGCGCGCCGCGGTCTTCCAGCCGCGCGCCTTCCAGCCGCGCAACCATTCGCTGATGCCTTTGTGGACATACTGCGAATCGGTATAGACATCGACCACGCAGCGTCGCTTGAGTGCCTTGAGCGCCTCGATGACGGCGGTCAGTTCCATGCGGTTGTTGGTGGTCTGCGCCATGCCGCCGAACAATTCGCGCTCGGCCACGCCCTTGGCGGTGTGCGCCTTCATCAACACGCCCCACCCGCCGGGGCCGGGATTACCCTTGCACGCGCCATCCGCGTAGATCTCGACAGTATCGGTCATGCACTTTTCCGTCTTGTTTCTGGATGCGAGCCGCGATGCGCCGCAGCGGCGACGCTGGCTGCACGCTGACTGCGTGTCTTCCACGCGGGACCGATCAGACGCATGCCTCGCACGCGTTTGACCGCTTGAAGCAAATACACCGCCCCCAACACCGGCCACCAGCGATCGCCTGCGGCATCGAGAAACCGGGTGCGATCGAGCCAGGATTGCGCGCGGCAAGCCGGGCGATAACAGCCGAACTTGCCGCCTTCGACCTCGAAGTCGAGCAGCTTGAGCCAGTCCTTGACCCGCGGCAGGCTGATGAATTGCCCGGCCCGCGGCAAAAAGGGTTTACCCAAGGCGCGCCCGGCAAATTGCCGCGCGCCCCAGAGCGAATACGGGTTGAAGCAGCTCACGATGAGCTTGCCTTCGGGAACCAGCACGCGCTCGGCCTCGCGCAACAGATGGTGCGGGTCGGGCGACAACTCGAGCGCATGCGGCAGCACGATCAGATCGATGCTCTGGGTCGCAAACGGCAACTCCTCGAACTGGGCGAGCACCACGGTCGGCGTGCGTCCATCGGGATCGGCAGCGCAATGGGGCGCGCAATCGGGCACCCATTCGGCGGCGCGCACGATCAAGGGCATGCGATTGGCGCGCAATGCATCGATCTGCGCAAACCCGATCTGCACCGCATGAAAGCCGAAGATGTCGGCCACCCGCTCGTCGAACTGCGCCTGTTCCCAGTCGAGCACATAGCGCCCGGCGGGCGAGGCGAACCATTGCACCAGATCGCGCCCGGCATTCACGTACTGCGCCCACGCATGCGCGCTTGACGACGCGTCCTCGTCGGCGTTTTGATTGGCGTCTTGCGGACGCAGCGGATCGCCCGGGTTCATTGGCGTTGGCTACCGATCGCGGCGATGAACAAGGAAATGGTCATGTTCGATGTTGTTGGATTGCCAGCCTTCTCGGACAACTATCTCTGGCTGTTGTTCAGCAACACGCATGCCGTGGTGGTCGATCCAGGAGATGCACAAGTCGTCGAGCGTGCGCTCGCGGCGCGATCGCTCGCACTGGCCGGCATTCTACTCACCCATCATCACGACGATCACACCGGCGGGGTCGCGGCACTCGTCGCGGCGCACCCTTGCCCGGTCTATGGTCCCGCGCGCGAATCGATCGCCGGCGTCACCCACGGCTTGATCGATGGCGCGCGCATCGAGGTGCTGGACGCCTGGTTCGAGGTCATCGAAGTGCCTGGCCATACCCGCGGCCACCTGGCCTACTGGTGCCGCGATGCACAGGCCGTGTTCTGTGGCGATACCCTCTTTGCCGGCGGATGCGGGCGTTTGTTCGAAGGCACGCCCGCGCAAATGCATGCATCGCTGCTGCGGCTCGCCGCATTGCCGGCCTCGACGCGCGTGTATTGCGCCCATGAGTACACGGCATCGAATCTGCGCTTTGCCCGGCATCTCATGCCCGACGACGAGGCCATCCGGACCCGGTACGAGGCCGTCCTGGCATTGCGGTCTGCCGATCGTCCGACCGTGCCGACCACCATCGACATCGAGCGTGCGACCAACCCGTTCCTGCGCTGTGACGAACCGGCATTCGCCGCATGCGCTCATGCGCTGATCCAAGACCCCGCCATCGATGCGCGGGTGGCGTCCTGGCCCGCGGCGAGCGGTAGCGCGGCGGTGTTCGCCGCCTTGCGCGCCGCCAAGGATTTGTATCGCTGACGGCCAGATTCGCAACACCGTCCGACACCAGGGCACCACGATGCAAAACAGTCGGGCGCGGCCTCAGGGCCTTTGATAGACTCCGGGCTTTGCTGCATGGGTCTCACGGCCCTCGATCCGATGACGTACTTCCGCTCGTTCAATGTGCTGGCCGCGGCCGTCCTCGCAGCCGTCTGCACCTCGATGCTGCCGTCGGTAGCGCGCGGCACCGACGCCATGGCTGCAGCGGATGCCTCCGCCGGCGCCGCACTCGGTTCGCCCGCCACGGCCCTGCCAGCAACGGCCATCGCCTCCGGTACCACGACGGCGCCCGTGGCCGATGCGCTCGCACCCGCCGTTGCCGCGCCCACCACGGTGAGCGAAGCCAAACCGGTCAACGACCCGATCGTCATTCTCGAGACCGGCAAAGAGGCTGCGACGCCCGCTGCTCCCGAGACCGTACCTGCGCCGACGGTGTCTCCCGAAGCGATCCTGAACGGCACGGCGCTTTCTGCCGCGCCCGCCGACGCGAGCGACGAGCCCAGCGATTTGTGGGAACGCATTCGCCGCGGCTTCCGCATGCCCGAACTGACCGGTCCGCTGGTCAAGCGCACCGAGAACTACTACGCCAGCAAGCCCGCCTACGTCGATCGCATGACCGAGCGCGCGAGCCGCTACCTGTATCACATCGTCGAAGAAATCGAACGGCGCAACATGCCGACCGAGATCGCGCTGCTGCCCTTCATCGAATCGGCGTTCAATCCGCAGGCGATGTCCAAGGCCAAGGCTTCGGGCATGTGGCAGTTCATCCCGGGCACCGGCAAGATCTACGGCCTCAAGCAGAACATGTTCCTCGACGAGCGCCGCGACGTGCTCGAATCGACGCGCGCCGCACTCGACTACCTGACCAAGCTGCACGACATGTTCGGCGATTGGCACCTGGCACTGGCCGCGTACAACTGGGGCGAAGGCGCGGTGCAACGCGCGATCGCCAAGAACCAAAAGCGCGGCAAGCCGACCGATTACGCGTCGCTCAACATGCCCGGCGAGACGCGGCTGTACGTGCCCAAGCTGCAGGCGGTAAAGAACATCATCGCCAACCCCGCGCAATTCAACCTCGAACTCCCGCCGGTCGAGAACGAGGAGTACTTCACCACCATCACCAAGAATCGCGACATCGACGTCGAGACCGCCGCGCGTTTCGCCGGCATGTCGGTCGACGAATTCCGCGCGCTCAACCCTTCGTTCAACAAGCCGGTGATCGTCGGCGCGACGATGCCGCAACTGATCCTGCCCAAGGACAAGGCCGAGCAATTCCTCGCCAACCTCGATTTCGCGCAAGGCTCGTTGTCGTCGTACACCACGCATCGCGTGCAAGGCAAAGAAACGCTCGAGACCATCGCGACGCGCTTCGACACCACGCCCGCGCAATTGCGCGACATCAACGGCATCCCCTCGGGCGCGCGCCTGCGCGTCGGTGCGACGCTGCTCGTGCCCAAGCTGCCGGGCGTCGAAGGCGACATCCCGGCCGACGTCGCCGAATCGGCTGCGCTGGTCTACGAACCGGGCCGTACCGTCAAGCGCGTCGGCGTCAAGGTGCGCAAGGGCGAATCGCTGGCCAGCCTCGCCAAGCGCCAGCGCGTCAGCGTCGCCCAATTGGCGCAATGGAACGGGTTTGCGACCTCAACGCGCTTGCAGGCCGGCCAGACCGTGTTCATCGAACGCGTGGTGAGCCCCACCCGCACCCGTACCGCGTCGACGCGCAAGCATTCGACGCGCAGTTCGCGCCACGCCGCTGCAGGTCGCCCCGGACG
>CAYUYC010000056.1:0-14257 GCA_964448945.1 uncultured Burkholderiaceae bacterium | reverse complement strand
CGCGCCGCGGTCGAAGCGCGCGTGCCGGCGCGCAAGCGCATCGCGGTCGGTGCCGAGGACGCCGCAGCCTTTGCATGCAATGCGGTCGGGTTCGACGATGTCGTGGTGCTCAATCGTGCGACGCCGGCCTTGACCCAGGCATTGCGCATGCACGGACTGAGACCGCACGCGACGCCGCTGTCGGAATTCATGAAGTCCGGCGGCTCGGCCAAGTGTCTGACCTTGCGCCTGGATACCGGCGCGCTCGATTGGTTTGCCCGCGCGCAAGCACAGGCGGCCGTCGCGGGCTGAGGCCGCTTTTGCGCCGACGACACCCGTGGCGCTAGCATGCGGGCATGTTCAAACGCATGCGCTCATGGGCGCCGATCGGCGCGCTTGCACTGACCGGTTGCTACGGCAGCGTCGAGATCGGCTTCAACGATGACGACGGCCTCGATACGCGGCCGGCCGTCTCGCTGGTCGCGAGCCCCGATCCGGTCACGCAGGCCGGCAATCTCATCTTGAGCGCGGCGGCGAGCGACGACCACGGCATTGCGGTCGTGTATCTGTACCGGCTCGAAGGCGGCAGTCTCGAAGTGCTCGTCGCCAACGACACCATCGCGCCCTATCAATGGTCGGTGGCGCTCACGCGCGCCGACAACGGCCAGCAGTATTACTTCGCGCGTGCCATCGACGGCGCCGGCCAAAGCGCCGACAGCGGCGTGGTCGGCGTGACCGTGGCCATTCCCTGAGCTTGCCGACGACTTGAACCGGCCCGCGCGCTAAGCCAGGTGCGCGAGGGGCAGGGCGGTCGTGTCCTTGATGCGTTCGAGCGCGAAACTCGATTTCACGTCGATCACGCTCGGATGCTTGAGCAAGGTGTCCATCACGAAGCGCGAGAAGTGGTCGAGGTCTTCGACATGCACGCGCAGCAGGTAATCCATTTCGCCGGTCATCGCATAACAGGCCACGACCTCGGGCCAGGTGTTGACCGCGGCGCGAAAGGTGTCGATCGGGGCCTTGCCCTTGGGTGCGCTGCCGTGTTTTTCCAGGCGCACGTTCACATAGGCGAGCAAGCCCAGGCCGATGCGCGCCGGATCGAGCAAGGCGACGTATTGCCGGATCACCCCGAGCTCTTCGAGCTTGCGGATGCGACGCAGGCAAGGCGAGGGTGAGAGATTCACCAGGTCGGCGATCTCCTGGTTCGTGAGGTGGGCATTGCGCTGCAAGGCCTCCAGGATCTTGCGATCCGTCCGGTCCAATGCGATCGGCGCCATGAATCGTCTCCGTTGTCTTGTTCGGCGCATTCTGATTGCGCGAGGGGGCGAAGACAACGCGCGAAACGCAATTTCTGCGTGGGCGATGCCGCCTAGACTGCGCCGCATGAGGTGCGCGTACACAGCGCATCCGCACAACGATCTTCTGGAGACACGCATGCAGTTCACGCCCTGGGACAACCCCATGGGGACGGACGGCTTCGAATTCATCGAATACGCCGCGCCCGATCCCGCAGCACTCGGCAGACTCTTCGAGCAACTCGGTTTCACCGCGATCGCGCGTCATCGTCACAAGCGCGTCACCTTGTATCGACAAGGCGAGATCAATTTCATCATCAACGCCGAACCCGATTCGTTCGCGCAGCGATTTGCGCGTCTGCACGGGCCATCGATCTGCGCGATCGCGTTTCGCGTGCAGGACGCGGCTTACGCCTATCAACGCGCGCAAGACCTCGGCGCGTGGGCGTTCGCCCATCATGCCGGGCCGATGGAACTCAACATCCCGGCGATCAAGGGCATCGGCGACAGCCTCATCTATTTCGTCGACCGGTGGCGCGGCAAAGGCGGCGCCGCAGGCGAGGTGATCGACGGCACGCGCGAGCGCGCAGTGGGCGACATCAGCATCTACGACGTGGACTTCGTGCCGATCCCGGGCGCGCAAGTCAATCCGCGCGGCCAGGGCCTGACCCTGATCGACCACCTGACCCACAACGTGCATCGCGGGCGCATGAAGGAATGGGCCGAGTTCTACGAACGCCTGTTCAACTTCAAGGAGGTGCGCTACTTCGACATCGAAGGCAAGCTCACCGGCTTGAAGAGCAAGGCGATGACGAGCCCCTGCGGCAAGATCCGCATCCCGATCAACGAAAGCAGCGACGACAAGAGCCAGATCGCCGAGTACCTCGACCTCTATCACGGCGAAGGCATCCAGCACATCGCGCTCGCCAGCGACGACATCTACACCACGGTCGCAGGCCTGAATCGGCAAGGGGTGGTGTTTCAGGACACCATCGAGACCTATTACGACCTGGTCGACAAGCGCCTGCCCAACCACGGCGAGCGGCTCGACGACTTGCGCCGTCTGCGCATCCTCATCGACGGCGCGACCCATCAAGGCGCGCCCAACGAGTTGCTGTTGCAGATCTTCACCAAGGAAGTGGTCGGGCCGATCTTTTTCGAGATCATCCAGCGCAAGGGCGACCAAGGTTTCGGCGAGGGCAACTTCCGCGCCTTGTTCGAATCGATCGAACTCGACCAGATCCGGCGCGGCGTGCTCAAACCTGCCGACGCGGCGATCTGATCCGGGGCCGACCATGAGCACCACGATCAGCGATGCGGCGACCACCACCGTCGTCACCTACGGCGAACACAACGTCACGCCGCGCGGCGATTACAGCCATCGGCGCCGGGACTGGACCTGCGAACAGGATTGGGCGCGCTACACCCGCGCCGAGCACGAGCGTTACCGCCGCCTGTATGCGGCGCGCAGCCGGCACATCGGCGACGAAGCCGCGCCCGAAGTGCTGCATGCGCTGGCCCAACTCGATGCGGCCGATGCGATCCCGCATTTCGACCGGGTCAGCGAACGCCTGCGCCGTGCCACCGGTTGGGAACTTGCGCCGGTGCCGGGGCTGATACCCGAGGATGCGTTCTTCGCGCTGCTCGCGGCGCGCCGGTTTCCGATCACGGTCTGGCTGCGCGAAGAAGACGAGTTCGATTACATCGTCGAGCCCGATGCCTTCCACGATTTTTTCGGCCATGTGCCCTTGTTGTTCAACCCGATGTTCGCCGATTACATGCAGGCCTTCGGCGCCGGCGGGGTCAAGGCCCAGGCCCTCGCGCAGACCGATCCGACGCTGTACGGTCATGCGCTCGAAATGATGGCGCGCTTGTATTGGTACACCGTGGAATTCGGGCTGATCCAGACCGAGCGGGGCCTGCGCATCTACGGCGCAGGCATCCTGTCGAGCGATGCCGAGCCCGCGCATGCCTTGTACGACATTGCGCCCAAGCGCATCGGTTTCGATCTCGAGCGCGTGATGACGAGCCGGTATCGCTTCGATGCCTTCCAGGACTGTTATTTCGTGATCGAGAGTTTTGCGCAGTTGTTCGAGGCGACCGCGCCGGACTTCACGCCCTTGTATGCGCGCCTGGCCACGCGCGAACCGTGGGCGCCCAATACCTTGCTGCCCGGCGATCGACAGTACCGCGCCAATCTGCGCCTGCGCAGCTGAAGCAACCGGTCAACGTTGCGGCAGGATCACGCCGCCGCTGGGCTGCGGCGCCGGCATGCCCGGCGGCGTGGCCCCTTGCGAACTCGCACTGCCCGGCCGGGCTTGCGGCACACTCAGTTCGGTCGCCGCGCCGCCTTGATCGATCACCACGCGATCGACATGCACTTCGCGCAGGACCGCGCCGCTCGACAAGGTCTGGCCGGTGGAATACGCGCGCGGCGGTTGGTCATCGATGGCCAGCAAGGCGATGCCTTGGGTATCGGCCTGGGTCGGCGCGACGACGCCGGTCACGCGGATGTTGCTGGCGCTGCTCGCGACCACCGCGCCGCCGAACAAGCGCGCATGCAGACTCGCATCGAGCGTCGGCGCCGGTGGCAAGACCGAGGCCGACGGCGCGATCGTCGGCGTCGGCGCGCGCAATTGCATGACCCAATACGCACTGATCGCGCAGAGCAATGCAAACAGCATCAGATTGACGATTCGTCGTGCCCACATGATGCGTCACAGTATGTCACACGCAAGCGGGTGATCATGCGCGCAAAGGTGTGTCGAGGTTTGCGTTCGCCTGGGCCTTCGGTCAAACTCGGCGCGCCCCGATTCGGCCCAATTCCAAGAGGATTCTACGTTCATGAAGTGCATACCCATGCCGGCCCGCAGCGTGCGTCGCGTGCGCGGCTTCACGCTGATCGAGATCATGGTGGTGATCGTGATCCTCGGCATTCTCGCGGCGCTCGTGGTGCCCAAGGTCATGAGCCGCGCCGACGATGCGCGCGTGACTGCCGCCAAGCAGGACATCGCCCAGATCATGCAGGCGCTCAACCTGTACAAGCTCGACAACAGCCGCTATCCGACCGCCGAACAAGGCTTGCAGGCCTTGGTGACCAAGCCGACCGTCGATCCGCTTCCGCCCAACTGGCGTACCGGCGGCTATCTGCCCAAGGTGCCGGTCGATCCCTGGAAGACGCCCTACCAATATGCGAATCCGGGCATCCGCAGCGAAGTCGACGTACTGTCCTTCGGTGCGGACGGCAAGGCGGGCGGCGCCGATTACGATGCCGACATCGCTTCCTGGGATCTCTAAGCCGCGCCCGATGCAGCGCCTGGATGCCGCGCGCTCGCGCGGCTTCACGCTCATCGAACTCATGGTCGTCGTGGTGCTGATGGGCGTGTTGCTCGCCACCGTCGCCGTCACCGCCTTCCCCGACGACCGCGCCAAACTGCGCACCGAAGCCGATCGCATCGCCCAGCTCTGGACCATCGCGCACGACGAAGCCCAGGTGCGCGGCACACCCCTGGTCTGGGAGGCCGACGGCACGTCGTTCCGGTTCCTGACGCGCGAAGGGTCGATCCTGGTGCCCATCGAGAACGATCCTGCCTTGCGCGCACGCCGCTGGGAGGTGACCCCGGTGCAGGTCACGCGCCTGGGCGCCGCCATCGAATCGAATGCCACCGCGACGGCGCGCGTGGCCTTTGCGCGCGGCTCGGCCCAGGACCCGTTCGCGGTCGAGCTGCGCTACAACGCGGCGCGCGCCGTGGTGCGCGGCGACGGCCTGGGCAATTTCACGGTCGAGACGCCATGACGCGCAGCGTCCGCGGCTTCACCCTCATCGAAGTCCTGGTCGCGCTGGCCATCGTCGGCGTCGCGCTGGCGGCCACGATGCGCGCTTCCGGCGCGATGGTCTCGAACAGCGAGGCCTTGCGCCTGAAGCTGTACGCCACCTGGAGCGCGGAAAACCGGCTCGCCGAAGCCAAGCTCGCCGGCACCATCCCCGACCTCGGTCGGCGCGAATTCGAGTGCCCGCAAGGCAAGGCGCAACTGACCTGCGTCGAAGAGGTCAAGACCACCGCGAATTCCAACTTTCGCCGCATCGAGATCAGCGTCTACTCGAACGCGGCACACGACTGGCGGCTGGTGATGCTCGCCACGGTGATCGGCAATGCGCGCTGATCTGCCGCGCCGCGTCCGCGGCTTCACCCTGATCGAGATGCTGGTCGCCATCACCATCCTGGCGATCATCGCGCTCATTTCCTGGCGCGGCCTCGATGCCGTGGCGCGTGCGCGCGAAGTGGTCTCGGGCGAAATCAACGCGCAGCGCGGGCTGCAATCGGCGTTTGCGCAGCTCGATGCCGACCTGCGCTATGCGGCGCGCGATCCGTCGGCCTCGACCAATCTGCCGGGGGTCCTGATCGGCGCGAACGACCTGGTCTTGCTGCGCCAGACGCCGTCGGTCGAGACCGGCGCGCTGCGCTATCAACTCGTGCGCTATCTGGTGCGCGATCGCGCCCTGGTGCGCGTGACGCGCACCGTGGTCACGCCGGCCGAAATCCAGGAAATCATCGCCGCGACCGAGTGGCCCGATGCCGTCGAACAAGTGCTCACCCGCGATGTCGGCGCTTTCGCCTTACGGATCTGGACTTCGCAGGGCTGGGCGCAACCGACCGCCGAGAACGTCATCACCCTCATGACCGCGCAAAGTCTGCCGGCCGAGATCCAGTCCGTCTCCCTCACCGGCGCCGGCGTCGAGGTGCGCATCACCGCGACCGACGGCCAGACCTTCGTGCGGGCCTTGTTGGTGCGCGGCTGAGATGAGCGCCCGGATGCCCATCGATTCCATCTTGCCGGCCCGCGCGCAGCGCGCTGCGGCACACGGTGTGGCGCGGCCCGACGGTTCGCCGCGCCAGCGCGGGGTGGCCGTGGTCACGGCCTTGTTGATCGTGGCGCTCGCCACCCTGGCCGTCACCGGCGTGATGTGGCGCCAGCAAGTGCAGGTGCGTTCGGTCGAGAACCAGATCGCGCTGGCCGAGACGCGCTGGCTCGCGCGCGGCGCGATCGACTGGACCCGCACCATGCTCGCCTACGACGCGCGCAAAGCCGGCGACATCGATCATCTGGGCGAGTTCTGGGCGGTGCCGATGGCGGACACCAAGATCGCCGACGCCGAAGACGGCGGGCTGCGCGATGGCTATTTGTCGGGCCAGATCGTCGACGAACAAGGCAAGTACAACCTGCTCAACCTTTCCACCAAGGGCGAGGTCGACGAAGTGCAGGTGACGCATCTGAGCGCGCTGCTCGCCGCCTTGGGCATCGACACCGCGCTGGCCACGCCGATCGCGCAAGCCGTCGCCGACACCGAATCGAAGCCGGCCAGCGACGGCAACACCGAAGCCCCGGCGGCCTTGCCCATGCTGGTCGTCGACGACTTGCTGCGCGTCTCGGGCATCGATGCGTCCACGGTCGAGCGCTTGCGCCCGCATGTTGCGTTGCTGCCGCGGGGCGGATCGGACATGGTGAAGGTCAATGCCAATACCGCGAGTGCCGAGGTCTTGCACGCCGCGGTACCGCGTCTGCCGTTGCAGCAGGCCCAGGTACTCGTCGCGCAGCGCGGGCAGGCGTTTCAGTACTTCTTGGACGCCGAGCGTTTCAAGATTCAGGCCAACGCGTTTGGGGTTGGGCTCGAAACCGCCGATCTGAAATTGCTCGACGTGAAGTCGTCGTATTTTCGTGTCCAAGGGCGCATCCGCTACGATCGCGCGCTCGTCAGTCTCGAAGCCTTGGTCTATCGTTCCGGCTCCAAGACCCGCGTGCTGTGGCACCAGGAGTATTGATTCGATGAGTCTGCTGCGCATCCAGCTCGATGCCGATCTCGACCTCGCCGCGCTCGAAAGCGATGCGGCCTTGCTCGCACAGCCGTTTGCCTACGCGACCATCGGGCGCGGTCTGGGCGGCATGCGCGCGACGGCGGCCTTGGCGGACATGCCCTCGAGCACCGGCCTGGAACTGCTGTTGCCCGCCGCAGTGGTGCGCGTCGTGCGCGCCAAGCTGCCGCGCGTGACCGGCACCGCGCTGCGCCGCGTGCTGCCCAATGTGGTCGAGGACAGCGTGGTCGGCGATGTGGCCGATTGCCATCTCGTGCCTTTGCCCGGCCTGGGTGCCGACGGCATGCGCGACATCGCCGTGGTCGCACGCGAATGGATGCGGCTCGCGCAGCGCATCGTCCAACTGCGCCGCGCGCGTCAGGCGGTCGTCGTGTCCGAAGCCTTTCTCGCGCCTTTCATCCCCTTCATCTGGGCCCAAGGCATGCGCGGCTACCTGCGCCACGCCAAGGGCGTGCTGCCCTTCTCGATCTCCGCGGCCGGCGATGTGCCGGCCGAGTTGCGTCTGGCGCGGCCCTTGCTCGGCGATGGCCCGGTCGAGACCGGTGGCCTGGGTCCCGATCTGGCCGCGCAATGGGCCAAGGGCCTGGGGCTGCAACTGGCCGGCGCCTCCTGGACCTGGGTCGATGCGCCGCCGGTCGACCCGGCCTGGTCCTTGCTGCAATTCGAATACGCGCGCGGCACCGGCAGCGGCGAAACCCGTTGGCGCGAATGGCGCTGGCCGCTGATGCTGGGCGCGGCCTGCGTGCTGGTCGCGGTGGCCGGACTCAATCTGCATTGGCTCAAGCTCGCGCGCGAGCGCGATGCCTTGCAAGCGCGCATCGAGGCCGACGTCAAAGCCGCCTTCCCCGGCGTCACGATGCTGGTCGATCCGGTGGCGCAGGCCAAGCGGCAGATCGCGCTGGCCATGGGCGGACGCGAGGATGCGTACTTCCGTCTGAGTGCGGCGCTGGCGCAAGGCCTGGGCGCACCGACGGCCGCCGCGGCGCCGGTACGTTCGCTCGAATACCGCGGCGCCAGCCTGCGCGCCAAGCTGGCGCCGGGTACCAATGCCGCCCAGGTCGTCGAGCGCGCGCGTGCGCCCGACATCGAGATCAACGCCGAATCCACCGCCACCGACGGCAGTACGGTGGTGGTGTTGCGCAGGAAGACCTCATGAACGCCCTGACCGAAGCCTTGCGTCAGCGCTGGGATGCCTGGACCCAGCGCGAGCGCCGCATGGTGGTGGCGATGGCCGCGGCCGTCGTGCTGGCCTTCGTCTATCTCGCCTTGATCGACCCCGCGCTTCAAGGCCGGGCCAAGCTCGCGCGCGATCTGCCCAAGCTGCGCGCCGACGCTGCCGAGATGGCGGGCATCGCGGCCGCTGCGGCCCGCATCCCGCGCGCGACGCCGACGGCCAATCTGCAAGCGGCGCTGGACGGATCGTTACAGGCGGCGGGTTTGAAAGCGTCGGTATCGGCCAAGGACAACGGTGCGGTCGCGATCAAGTTCGAGAAGGTGGCCTACAACACCATCGCGGCCTGGGCGTTTCGCGCCGCGCGCGACACCGCGGCCCAGCTCGACACGGTCAATGTCAGCGCCCTC
Organism: uncultured Burkholderiaceae bacterium; assembly: GCA_964448945.1. Classification (GTDB taxonomy): domain Bacteria; phylum Pseudomonadota; class Gammaproteobacteria; order Burkholderiales; family Burkholderiaceae_E; genus CAXBRX01. Next base: position 5,529 of record CAYUYC010000056.1, on the reverse strand, counting down.
GGCGAAGGCGGGCGCGTCAACGCCGAGTTCGTCTTCAAGCGCTGACCCGGCCCCGCATGCGCAAACCGTGGATCGTCATCGTCGCCGTGCTGCTCGGCATCGTCGGCGTGATCGCCGGGACCTTGCCCTTCGTGCCCGCGGCCTACCTCACACGAGCGCTGGAGGACGCGAGCGGCGAGCGCCTGATGCTGGCCGAGGTGCAAGGCACGATCTGGTCGGGCAGCGCGCGGCCGGTACTGGTCAGCGGCGGCAAGATCGACGCCAAGCGCTATACCTCGCTACCCGGCAAGGTGGCCTGGCGATTCGACGAATTCGGCATCTCGCCCTTGCGCGTCGGGCTCGCGGTGTCGGGCGAAGGACTGGTGGGGCAGCCCTTTCGCGTCGTGGTCGGCATGCAATCGATGCAGGTCGAGCCGGGCAACATCCGCTTACCCGCCGACCTGATCGAGTCCTTCGGCGCCCCTTTCAATACCCTGCGCCCGGGTGGTGATCTTTCGATGACGTGGGATACACTGTCCTCGCGCTTTGGTACGGCGAACGCCGGTCTCACCGGCACGCTGACGCTGGACTGGAGCGATGCCCGGTCTGCGTTGTCGTCGGTGGCGCCGCTCGGCAGTTATCGATTGACGGCGCGCGGCAGCGGCGGGCAAATCGGCTTCGAACTGGCGACGATCAAGGGTCCGTTGTTGTTGTCGGGCAACGGGCAATGGACGGCTCAGCGCGGCATGCAGTTTCGCGGCGAGGTACAAGCCGAGCCGGCGCAACGTAACGAACTGGGACCGTTGATCGGGCTGCTTGGCCGCCCGAGTGCGAACGGGGCGGAATTGCGATTCGGATCATGACCAACCACGCTCGACTGGCGCCTCTGACGCGCCGCCTGCTTGCCGGCACTGCGATCATCGCGATGTTCGCCGGCGCAATGGCGTACGCGCAGACCACCGACACCGCCCCCGTGCCGACGGTGGACTTGCGCGCCCTTGCCGAAAAAGGCGCCGCGCCTGCGGCCGACTCCAAGGCGGCGCCGGCCAAGAATGCCGAGGCCAAGGCGGCGGCCGATCTGGTCACATTGAACTTCGTGAGCGTCGATCTCGATGCCGTGGTCGGCGCGATCGGCCAGATGACCAACCGCACCTTCATCATCGACCCGCGGGTGCGCGGCCAGATCACCCTTGCCACGCCCAAGCCGGTGACGCGCGAAGAGGCCTACCGCATGCTGTTGTCGGTGCTGCGGCTGCAAGGCTTTGCGGTGGTCGAGGACGGCAAGTTCGCCAAGGTCGTGCCCGAGTCCGACGCCAAGCTGCAAAGCGGGCGCGTCGATGCGGGCGGCGGCGGTACGCGTGGCGATCAGATCGTCACCCAGGTGTTCCGCCTCAATTACGAGTCGGCTGCCAATCTGGTGCCGGTGCTGCGTCCGCTGATTTCGCCCAACAACACCATCAGCGCCTACGACGCGAACAACACCCTGGTCATCACCGATTACGCCGAGAACCTGCGCCGCATCGGCCGCATCATCGCGACCGTCGATGTGCCCGGCGCGGTCGATCTCGAGATCATTCCGCTCAAGCATGCGACCGCGATCGACATGGCCACCCTGGTCACGCGGCTGCTCGAAGACGGCCGGGCGCAAGGCGCGCCGGCCGGCCAGCGCGTGACCTTGCTGGCCGATCAGCGCACGAACTCGTTGTTGCTGCGCGCGGCCAGCCGCTTGCGCGCGGAACAGGCCAAGTCCCTGATCGAACGACTCGATCAGCCGACCCAGCGCGGCGGCAACGTCAACATCGTTTACCTGAAGAACGCCGAGGCGACCAAGCTCGCGCAATTGCTGCGCTCGATCCTGACCGCGGACACGACGCCGATCCAATCCTCGTCCACGACCCCGTTGTCGTCGTCGACGTCCGGATCGACCAGCACCGGCACCACGGGCAGCTCGACCCTGACCGCAGGCTCGGCCGCGAGTCCCATCCTGGGCGGCAGCACCACCGGCGCCTCGGCGGGCAACAGCGGCGGGATGATCCAGGCCGATCCGGCCACCAATTCGCTCATCATCACCGCGCCCGAACCGGTCTACCGCAACATCCGCGACATCATCGAAAAGCTCGATGTGCGCCGCGCCCAGGTCTTCATCGAAACCCTGATCGTCGAAGTCTCGTCCGACACCGCGGCCCAGTTCGGGGTGCAATGGCTGAATCTGAGCGGCGTCAGCGGCACCGGCACCAGCGTGATCGGCGGGCAGGTGTTCAACAACACCGGCACCAGCATCGTCAGCGCGGCGCAGGATCTGAGCACCATCAGTTCGGGGCTCAACATCGGCGTCGTGCGCGGCACGATCACGCTGCCCGGCATCGGCGAGGTCACGAACCTGGGTTTCCTCGCGCGCGCGCTCGAAAGCACCGGCAACGCCAACATCCTGTCGACGCCGAACATCATGACGCTCGACAACGAAGAGGCCAAAGCCGTCGTCGGCCAGAACGTGCCCTTCGTGACCGGGACCTATACCAACAGCGGATCGACTTCGTCGACGGTCAATCCGTTCCAGACCGTCGAGCGCAAGGACGTCGGCATCACGCTCAAGGTCAAGCCGCAGGTCTCCGAAGGCGGCGCGGTGAAGCTGCAGATCTACCAAGAAGTATCCAGCGTCGCGGATTCGTCCTTGAGCGCCGGCCTCATCACCAACAAGCGCTCGCTCGAAACCAATGTCATCGTCGACGACGGCCAGATCATCGTGCTTGGCGGTCTGGTCGAGGACAAGGCCACCAACGGCATCGACAAGGTGCCTTTGCTCGGCGACATCCCGTTGGTCGGCAGCCTGTTCCGTTCCGAGAAGCGCCAGCGCACCAAGACCAATCTGATGGTCTTCCTGCGCCCGTACGTGATCCGCGATGCCACGTCGGCCAGTTCGATCGTGATGGATCGCTACGACTACATGCGGGCCGTCGGTCATGACAATGCGCCCAAGGATCATTGGCTGCTGCCCAACATGCAGACGCCCGATCTCGCGCCGCTCGACGGCAAGGCGACGGTGAAGCCGCCGACGCCCTTGATCGCGCCGGACAAGGCCGCGGCGGAAAAGAAGAACGACGCCCTGGGCGCCGACAAGATTCAGAACTGATCGCGCGCCGGCGCCACGCCCCGTTCGAACGCCGACCGAGACCTCCATGCGGATCGATCCCGACAGCGCACGCCTCGTTCCCTACGCCTTCGCGCGCGACGCCAAGCTGGTGTTCGCGGGCCAGGACGCGGGCACGGCCCAGATCTGGATCTGCGAGCAGACCGATCTCGATGCGCTGGCCGAATTGGCGCGCCGGTTCGGCCGTCTGGCCACCGAATGGAAATCCGCCCAGGAAGTCGATGAAGGTCTGCGCGTGGCCTATGCCCAGGCCGATGGCGCGGCGGCGCGCATCGTCGACGAGGCCGAGGCCGATGTCGACATCACGCGCCTGATGCAGGACATCCCCGAGATCGAGGACCTGCTCGAAGTCGAGGACGACGCGCCCATCATCCGCATGATCAACGCGCTGCTCACCCAGGCCGCGCGCGACGGTGCTTCGGACATCCACATCGAAGCGTTCGAAACCCATTCGGTGGTGCGGTTTCGCGTCGACGGCACGCTGCGCGACATCGCCCGGCCCAAGAAGGCCTTGCATGCGGCGCTGATCAGCCGCATCAAGATCATGGCCCAGCTCGACATCGCCGAAAAACGCCTGCCGCAAGACGGGCGCATCACCCTCAAGGTGGCGGGGCGCCCGGTCGATGTGCGGGTCAGCACCTTGCCCACCGGCCATGGCGAGCGCGCGGTGCTGCGCCTGCTCGAAAAGGACGCCGGCCGGCTCGACCTGGCCAAGCTCGGCATGGCGAGCGATACGCTCGCGACCTTCGACCGCCTCATCAACCAGCCGCACGGCATCCTGCTCGTGACCGGGCCGACCGGTTCGGGCAAGACCACCACGCTCTACGCGGCGATGCAGCGCCTCGATGCGGCCACGACCAACATCATGACGGTCGAGGACCCGATCGAATACGACCTGCCCGGCATCGGCCAGACCCAGGTCAATGCGCGCATCGACATGACTTTCGGCAAGGCCTTGCGCGCCATCCTGCGCCAGGACCCGGACGTGATCATGATCGGCGAAATCCGCGACCTCGAGACCGCGCAGATCGCGGTCCAGGCCTCGCTCACCGGCCACCTGGTGCTCGCCACCCTGCACACCAACGACGCGGCCAGCGCGATCACCCGGCTGACCGACATGGGCGTCGAGCCCTTCTTGCTCAGTTCCTCGGTGCTGGGCGTGCTCGCGCAGCGCCTGGTGCGCAAGCTGTGTCCGCATTGCCGGCGCGAAGAAACCGCAGACAGCGGCGCCGATCTGCGCGCGATCTCGCCCGCGCGCGAACTGGCCGGTGCCACCACCACCAAGGTCTGGCGCGCGGTCGGCTGCGACAAGTGCGGCAACACCGGCTACATCGGCCGTACCGGCATCTATGAGTTGCTGGTCGTCGACGAAGAGATGCGCCATCTGGTCCACAACGGCGCCAACGAACTCGACATCCGCCGCAGCGGCGCGCGCCACGGCATGCGCTCGATGCGCGACGACGGCCTGCGCTGGGTCGAGACCGGCACCAGCTCGCCCGAGGAAGTCGTGCGGGCGACGCGCGATTGAGGGCGACGCTGCGATGAGGTCCGTTCGCCCCGCATGGCGCCAGGAGCGGCGCTGAGATGGCCGCCTTTCGCTATGAGGCATTGACCGACGCCGGCAAGTCCGAGCGCGGCGTGGTCGAGGCCGATTCGGCCCGTCAGGCACGCACCCTGGTGCGCGCGCGCGGGCTGGCCCCGGTCTCGGTCGAACCCATCGTCGGCGATGCCCCCAGCGCGGGCGAGGGTGCCAAGCCCGCGCGTTCGCGCGGCAAGCTGCGCACCGGCGAACTCGCGCTCGCGACGCGGCAATTGGCGAGCCTGCTCGCCGCCGGCCTGCCGCTCGAGCGGGCGCTGTCGGCACTCATCGACCAGGCCGAGCGCGCCCATGTGCGCGATGTGCTCGCCGCGGTGCGCACCGACGTGCTCGGCGGCAATTCGCTGGCTTCCGCGCTCGAACGCAACAAGCGCGATTTTCCCGACATCTATCGCGCCCTGGTCGCCGCGGGCGAGCAATCGGGCGATCTGGGCCAAGTGATGGACCGGCTCGCGACCTACATCGAAGAGCGCAACGCGCTGACCTCCAAGGTGATGCTGGCCTTCACCTATCCGGCCATCGTCACCGTCGTGGCCTTGCTGGTGGTCACCGGCCTCGTCACCTATGTGGTGCCGCAAGTGGTCTCGGTGTTCGATCAGACCAAGCAAAAGCTGCCGCTTTTGACGGTGATGCTGATCGGGCTGAGCGATTTTCTGCGCAGCTATGGCTGGATCCTGCTGATCGCGATCGCGGGCGGCGTCTACGCCTTGCGCACCGCGCTCAAGGGCGAAGCATTTCGTCTGGCCTGGGACCAGCGCATGCTCAAGCTGCCCATCGTCGGACGCCTGGTGCAAAGCCTCAACAC
>CAYUYC010000055.1:0-14301 GCA_964448945.1 uncultured Burkholderiaceae bacterium | reverse complement strand
GCGAGCACCATGATCGCGACGAATACGCCCAGACCGCCCGCGAGCAACAACGAAACGCCCATCAACCACCAGGCGATGCCAGTGGCCCCCGCGCCGGCCAGCACCGCACCGAAACGACCGAGCACGGCGCGCAGCAAAGCGCCGACGACCAAGGCGCCGAAGACGATGGGCAGCAATGCGCCCAGACCATCGCCTTGGGCCTTGCCTGCGCTGCCCGCAGCAGGCGCCGGCAAGCCCTCGCCTTCGACGAGCCGGAACAAGGCGTCGAAGGCGCGATCGATACCGCCGTAGAAATCGCCTTGCGAGAAGGCCGGCGCGATCTGTTCGCGGATGATGCGTTTGGCGCTCGCATCGGGTACTGCGCCTTCGAGCGTGCGCGCGACCTCGATGCGGACCTTCTTGTCGCCTTTGGCGACGATGAGAATGATCCCGTCGCCCACGTCCTTGCGGCCGAGCTTCCAGGCCTCGCCCAGACGATTGCCGAAGGACGCGAGGTCTTCGGGCTGGGTGGTCGGAACGATCACCAATGCGATCTGACTGCCGTGCGCGATCTCAAAGGCGTGCAGCTTGCCTTCGAGCGCCTTGCGTTGCTCGGCGCTCAAGGTGCCGGTCTGATCGGTGACGAGCGCCGGCGGTGGAAGCTTGATGAGTTCTTGCGCGCGGGCCGCGCCGGGCGCGAGCACCGCGGCGCTGGCCAACACGAACGCCGCGAAAAGCGTCGGCATGCGCATCAAGGCGCGCGCGGCATGAACGAGCCGCGCGCCCACACGCCTAGACAGAGTCGGCATCGCGTGCGCGCCAGTCTTACTTCTTCTGGAAATCGACGGTCGGCGCCTTGCTGACTGCCGCTTCGTTCTCGACCGTGAATTGCGGCTTTTCCTTCGCGCCGGTGAGCCACTTGCCCAGCATGTTCTGCAATAGCGCGATGGTCGTGTTGTATTGCGCGACCGCGTCGATGTAGCGCTTGCGCGCGATCGCCACGCGATTCTCGCTGCCTTCGAGCTGTGCGCGCAGATCCTGGAACGCGGCGTTGGCCTTGAGGTTCGGATAGTTCTCGCTGACCACGAGCAGACGTTGCAAGGCCGAGCCCAATTCGCCTTGCGCCTTCTGGAATTGCGCGAAGGCGGCCGGATCGTTGAGGGTTTCGGGGGTGACCGTCATGCGTCCGACCGAAGCGCGCGCTTCGACCACGCGGGTGAGCGTGTCCTGCTCGAACGCGGTCTCGCCCTTGACGGTGTTGACGATGTTGGGAATCAGATCGGAACGGCGCTGATACTGATTCAGCACCTCGGCCCAGGCCGCCTTGACCGCTTGGTCCTGGGTCTGGATCGTGTTGTATCCGCAGCCCGAAAGCAGGCTTGCGGCAAGCACGGCGAACAACGTCAGAACGGCATTGCGCAACCTCATGTGCATCCTCCTTGAACGGTGCGGCATTGTTGTCGAACATCACGGACGATGGGCCGCAATGCGCCGCAGTATGCACGAGGCAATATGGCGCCATCGAATGACATTTCAACGGAGGGACCATGTCCACCAGCGACATTCTTGCGCACAAGTCGCTCGCGCATCTGCGCCGCGACTACACCGGCGAAGCGCTCGACGAAGCCAGCGTCGACCCGAATCCGCTCAAGCAGTTCGAGCATTGGTTCCATGAAGCGATGATGGCGGGCATCCAGGAGCCCAATGCGATGACGCTCGCCACCGTCGGTCTGGACGGACGCCCCAAGGCGCGCGTGGTGCTCGTCAAAGGACTGGATCACCAGGGCTTTTCGTTCTTCACCAATTACGAATCCGACAAGGGCAAGGAGATCGCCGCGCATCCCTTCGGCGCCTTGCAATTCCATTGGATCGCACTCGAGCGCCAGGTGCGCATCGAAGGACGCATCGAACGTCTGTCCGATGCGGAGTCGGACGCCTACTTTCATTCGCGACCGGCCAATTCGCGCATCGGCGCATGGGCCAGTCCGCAAAGTCAGGTGATCCCGAGCCGTGAATGGCTCGAAGAACGCGAAGCGCATTTTCGCGAGCACTTCGATGCGCCAGCCCATCCGAACGGGCCGCCGCGCCCCGAGCATTGGGGCGGATATCGGCTGATGCCCGATCGCATGGAGTTCTGGCAAGGCCGCTCGTCGCGGCTGCACGATCGACTGCGCTATACGCTCGAACAAGGCGGTGCTTGGTCGCTCGCGCGCCTGGCGCCCTGACGCCGCCGACGCTCAAGTCGTCGTCTTGCGCCGCGCCGCGAACTTGGCGCGGAACTTGGCGAGCTTGGGCGCGATGACGACGCGGCAATACGGCTGCTCGCCGTGCCGCGTGTAATAGGTCTGGTGTTCCGCCTCGGCCGGATAGAACGCGCCTGCAGGCAGCAACTGCGTGACGATCGGATCGTTCAGATCGCGCGCGTGCTCGGCGATCGTCGCTTGGGCGATTTGGCGTTGCGCTTCATCGTGCCAGAACACCACCGAACGATATTGGGTGCCGACATCATTGCCTTGGCGGTCCTGCGTCGTCGGATCGTGAATGGCAAAGAACACGTCGAGCAACTCGTGATACTGCAGACGCGCGGCATCGAAGGTCACGCGCACGACTTCGGCGTGCCCGGTGGTGCCGGTGCATACCTGGGCATAGGTCGGCCGTTCGACTGTCCCGCCGGCGTAGCCCGATTCCACGCGCACCACGCCCTCGAGTTCCTGAAACACCGCTTCCAGGCACCAGAAGCACCCGCCGCCCAGCGTCGCCTGCGTCAATCGCGTTTCCGTCATCTCGTACCCCGCATATTCAATTGATGCCCAAACATCGATAGCAAATGTAGCGTTGCATTCGGGCCGCGCGACACCTGAGTCCATCGACCCCGCCTGATTCAAGAAATCGCCTCAAGTTTGCGCGCCAACCCGCTGTTTTGTCGTTGCAGGCATGGATTTCTGACGGGAATCGGCTTGGCGAGTCGGGTTTTCGCGGGGTTTGGGGGTCCGGCGGCCCGGTTACGGCCCCAAAAACCCGCTGCGGGCCCTGCCAAACCGGCCGAAAGCCCGGAAAAAACCCATGAATTCGCATGGAATCGACTCGATGACCGACCCGCGAATGACACAAACGCGTTCGTTCAACTACTCCAAACCCCGAGCACTCTGCTTGTGACGAATGAAATTTCATATACACTGGATCGCGCACTCCGCCCTCCCGGAGTGGCCGTCACACGGACCACGGTGCCTCGCATCGTGAGCACCTCGCAAGCGATCAAAGACGATCCAGGAGCCACCCCGAATGAGCCGCAAACGCACGCGATACGTAGACGACTTCTTGTCGTCTTTGTTGATCCGTGCGAGTCACGCGGTCTCGGCGGAATTTCAAAAAGAAATCGACAAGCAAAAACTCGCGACGACGGAATGGCGTGTGCTCGCGACGCTGTCCGATGGTGACGGACTGACGATCGGCCAACTCGCCGACATCGTGATTGCCAAGCAGCCGACGGTGACGAAGATCATCGACCGCATGTCGGAGTCGGGCTTGGTCGAACGTCAGACCGGCCAGATCGACAAGCGCCAGACGATGATCTACACGACCGAGCAAGGCAAAGAGTTGGTGCGCGATCTGCTGCGCAAGGCCAAGATCGCCGAAGCGAACGCGCTCAAGGATTTCTCGGACGACGAGATCGAGACGCTGAAGAAGACGCTGCGCCGGATGATCGACGGCAGCGAGTGACGGGCAGCGCGGCGCGCTACTTGATGTTGACCGCGGGCGAACCCGCCATCTGCGAAACCGGAATCACCCGCGACTGCACCGGACGTGCATCGTCGCTGCGCCGATCGAAGACCAACTCGCGTCCGAGCACGAGATCCATCTGATCCGGATAGTCGTAAACCCGGCCGGTCAGATGATCGATCACCGTCGTGGCGAGCGGCTGCAACACCATGGCGACCGCATTCGATGAGCGCGACACCGCGACAGCGCGCGCAACCGGCATGCCGGGGCGTGCACACTCGATCACGAGATCACTCCCCGAGCGCGAGACCGGCACACGGAACAACGGCGCATTGCCGACCATCGTGAGCGCGCCATTGACCAGACGGCAGCTCGCATCGACTTGACGGCCATCGAGATCGAAGACGCGCACGTCCACGGGCTGCGACTCATCCTTGGACAGGGTCGCGCATCCACCGAGCGCAGACGCCAGCAGGATCAATGAAAGGACTCGCAGCATGACCAACCTCACAGACGCCACCATTGGCACCGCAAACCACGATGCGCTCTAAAGGTGACGGCTGGATTATCGGCACGCGGGCGTTCACAAGTAATCCGACGACTGCCGATGCTAGGCTAGTCATCGCCCTTAGCGACTATTCCCCATCCCGATGTTGACGCCCCGAATTGCCGATCTCGTCGGCTATCTTGCTGCGATCCTGACCACCGTCTCCTTCGTGCCGCAGGCATGGCTGGTCTGGCGCACGCGACGCACGGAAAACCTATCGCTGGCGATGTATACGGTGTTCGCCACCGGGGTCGCGCTCTGGTTGATCTACGGCATCGCGATCGGCTCATGGCCGGTCGTGATCGCCAATGCGGTGACCCTGATCCTCGCGGGATTCATCCTAGTCATGAAGCTTAAGCTGGGCTGAACGCCAAAAAGAAAGGCGCCAAAAGGCGCCTTTCTTTGCGTTCGATCACCCTAGGCTACTGAGGGAAATTCGCCAGTGCCGTCGCTGCCGCCGCATCGCCCCAGAGCTTGTGCCCGGCGGGCGTCGGATGCACGCCATCGGCGAACACGTACAGACGTTCGGCACCGACCGCCACCAGGGTCGCCGACGAACATGTCAGGGAACCGCTCGGCGACTTGACCGGATCGCAAGCGATGTCGGTCACGTTGGTCAGGCCATACGACGCCGGATTGGCGATCACCTGATCGAACAGCGCCTTGAGGTCATACGTCACCACGCCCGCCGGCATCGCAGCCGCCACCGCTGCGTTGTAGTTCACCGTCAACGTGGTCGCGAGACCCGCCAGGGCCGTCGTGCGAAATTGCGGCGTGGAGCCGAGATCCGGCATGTTCGCGTAGAGGATCTTGGTCGCACCCGCGGCCTGCAGGCGGTTGATCTGCGTGATCATCGCCGTCACATTAGCCTGGATCACCGCCGGCGCGGTGGCCGGATCGATCAGTTGCTGCGCGACACCGCCCAGGAAGGCGAAGAAATCGTTCGCGCCGCCTTGGATCAGCACGACCTGATTGGCATTGAATGATCCGCGCGCCGCGAGATAGTTGTCGATCTGGGTCTTGATCGACAGCGCCGTCGCTTGTTGAGTCGGCCACGGAATCGTCTGCGACGCCGCCACGATGCCGCCGGTGGTCAGATCGGTCGCGATGCGCGCGCCGCCTTGCGCATAGCTGGTGCCGCCGATATCGCGGATCACGCCGTTGGCCGGCACGGAAATGCCGCCTGAAGTAAAGGCAACCGGCGAACCGAAATTGACCTGCTTGTTCGGACGCAACGACAGGCTGTAATTCGACGCCACGATCTCGGTCCAGACCGCACCGGGATTGACGGTGAACTTGAGTCCATCCGGACGATCGTTGGTCGCATCGAGATCGAGCGTGGTCGGGTTATAGGTGCCGACGTCGCTCAGGCTATCGCCGAACGACACCACTTCCGTGACATGACGTTCTGTGTCGCCGCCGCCACCGCAAGCTGCAACCAATGCAGCGACAAACGACGCAGCGACGAGCGTCGCGATCTTCTTGTGTGTGAGTTGCACGATGTCTCCTTGGTACTTGATCTGTTATCGGCGCGGGGCCGTCATGTTCGGCCGCGAACCGCGAGGCTAATCGGTCCTTACAGATGCGACAAGGCGCAACGCGTCAGCCATTCTGGTGGAGATGCTCTAGCCATGCCGCTTTGCGCCCTCGCGCCCTGCGCACGAAGGCGTCAGCGCGACCGATCGTCGGTGTTAACCCTGAAACGCGCGTACCGGCTAAGGCACCCACCAATAGCGAACGATATGAAAGAAGATCGGCGCCGAGAAACTGATCGAGTCCACGCGATCGAGCATGCCGCCATGGCCCTCGATCATCGAGCCCCAATCCTTCAGGCCGCGATCGCGCTTGATCGCCGACAGCACGAAGCCGCCGAAGAAGCCCATCACATTGACCGCCAGCGCCACGAGCGCGGCCTGCCAGGGCGCAAACGGCGTGATCCAGTACAGCGCCGCGCCCACCGCGGTCGAGGTGAGCACACCGCCGACCAATCCTTCCAGCGTCTTCGAGGGCGAGATCTCGGGCGAGATCTTGTGCTTGCCCAACAGCTTGCCCCAGACGTACTGGAAGACGTCGCTCGATTGCACCGTCAGCACCAGGAACACGATGAGCTGCAGATTGCGCCCGTCGAACCCCGGGATCTGCAAGGTCAGCAAGGCCGGCACATGCGAAACGCAATAAACGCAGATCATCAGGCCCCATTGCACTTTGGACGTGCGTTCGAGAAAGCGCGTCGTATCGGCCCCGAGCGTGGACGCGATCGGCAGCAGCAAGAAGGCATAGACCGGAATGAAGATCGTGTACAGACCGTACCAGTCGATCGCGATCAGCGCGTACTGCAAGGGCAGGAAGAAGAAGAACCCCCAAACCAGCGCAAAGTGGTCGCCGCGCCGGGTATACGTCACCGAGATGAATTCGCGCAGGCACTGAAACGAGATGAACGCGAACAGCGCGATCACCCCGCCCTTGCCGAACCAGAACGCCACCGCGAGCAGGCCGATCATCGCCCACCACGCCTTGATGCGCGCGTTGAGGTTCTCGATCGTCGAACTGGTCTGGCCCGCCGGCAACCGCCACTTGAGCACGCCGGCGATCAGGCTGGCGACGGCGAGGAAGGCGAACACCCCGCCGAACAATGCAATCAGGACTTGCGTAGGAGACATGAGGTGCTTTCGATCGATGCGCTAGCGCTTCATCACGCTGATTCGGGGGCCAGCGCCAACAACGCCGTGCGCGCTCGCGCGAGGAAGTCGGCCTTGGCTTCATCGGGCGCCAAGGTCAGCGGCTGCCCGAAGCTCAATGTGCACAACAACGGAATCGGAATCAGGCTGCCCTTGGGCATGGCGCGGCCCAGGTTCTCGATCCAGACCGGCACCAGTTCGACCTCGGGATGCGCGGTCGCCAGATGGAACAGGCCGCTCTTGAAAGGCAGCAACTCGTCGCCCAGATTGCGCGTGCCTTCGGGAAACAGGATCAACGAATCGCCCGCGGTCAGCGCCTGCCCCATCACCCCGATCGGATCGGCCTCGCGCCCGGCCTCGCGATCGATGAGCACGCCGCGAAACACGCGGTTGATGATGAAGCGCCGCAACCCGCCCTTGAGCCAATAGTCCGAGCCCGCCACCGGCCGCGTGCGCGCACGCAGGCCGTTGGGCAGGCACGCCCAGATCAGCACGAAGTCGCCATGACTGCGATGGTTGGCGAAGTAGATGCGGCGCCGGTCTTCGGGTCCGCAGCCGATCCACAACGCACGCACCCCGGTGACCAGCTTGGCAAATGTGCAGATGCCCGATGCGACCAATGAATCCAAGAACATGCGAATGCCTCAGGAAGACAGGATCGATGCCGCCACCGCCGCGACGGCGATCACGAGTTGCGCAAGCACGCACCACGATTGACTACGCAACAGGCCGCGCGCGCCCTGCGCGCGACTGGGCAGATCGCGCACCGACACCGCATCGCCGCGCGCACCGAGCGCCACCAGCGCGCGATCGAACGACGACAGGCGCAGCGCGTCAGGACCGCCCGGCGCCTGCGCCCAATGCGCAAACACCCGCGCATCGAATGCACAGCGCGCCGCGTAATACCACTCGACGACGCCAACCACCGCCACCAGACTCCAGGCCACGCCGCTCGCGAGCGCCCAGCCCTTGAGCGCCAGACTCAGCCAGGCCACGACGCTCAGCCCCACGCTGCCGAGGTGCAAAGGCCGGCCCATCTGAAGCCATGCCGAGACGGTCGCCGCCAGTTCGACATCGTCGCGGCTTTCGTGCTCAGCCATTGCGAGCCTCGGTCAATTCCGGTTCGGCGGCTTCGAGCGCTGCGATCCACGCCGGTCCCAGCACCACTTGCGGCCGCGCCGCGCGCACCATCGCCACCGCTTCGCCGATCGTCGCGGCACGCCCGCTCGAGCGCAGCCAGGCGACCACCGCGCACGCACTGCGCGAATAGCCGAGCGCGCACGCTACCAGCACCGGCGCGCCCGCACGATGCGCCGCGTCGATCGCACGCGCCGCCGCGGCCAATTGCGCCGCGCTCGGCACCACCAGATCGAGCCACGGCAGGCTGCTCACGCGCCATGGACCCGTCGGCGCGCCCATCTCCGCCGCCAGATCGACCAGACCGGCATACCCGCCGGCACGCATCTGCGCTGCACTCGGCATGCGCCCGAGCCAGACGCCGTCGACGATGTGCGCATCCTGCGGATTGCGCCGCGTCCATGCGCGCGAATTGATCCAGGCGGCGAGCAAGTAAGGCGCCATCAGCCAACGCACCGCGAGCGTGTGCCGGCCCTGCGTCTTCTGAAATCCGGCCGCGCCGCACCAGGCATAGCTCCACGCGACCATCGCCAATGCGCATGCCGGCCAGACCAGGCACCACGCCAAACCACCGATCCACCCGGCGAACGCCAGCGACGCCACCGCGCCCAGGGCATACCAGCGTGCCAGCCGTGCACGCGCGTTGGCATCGCCTGTACGATCGCGCCGCCACGGCGGTGTATGCGCGGCATCGGGCCACCACCACAGACAAAGCAGCCCCACCGCGGCACCGGTCGGCACATCGATCAGATGGTGCTGCCAGGTGGTGAGTACCGACACACCGATCAACGCCGCCCAGGCATGCACCACGAAGCGCCAGGGCGCCGACAAAGGCAAACGCGCGAACTGCACCCAGATCAGCACCAGCAGGCCGATGTGCAAGGACGGCGCCTGGTTGTACGGCTGATCGAAGCTGGTGAGCGCATCGAACATCGCGCCGAACCATCCGTCCGACGCCGGCCGCTCGAACGCAAAGCGCAGCGGAAACGCCAGAAAGCACGCGACCGAAATGCATTGCGCGCTCAACAGCCGCAAGCCATGGCGATCGACCGCGCGCGCATCACGGCAGCACAGAAAGGAAAAACCGTAGAGCAGATCGATGGACCAGTAGGGCACGATGGTCCAGGGCAGGAAGGGAATGCCACGCTCCCATTCGAAGAAGATCGCGGCGTGCACCGCGCGCGCCGCAGCGCTCTGGTTCGCGTAGCCGTAACTCAGAAAGAAGAACGGTCCAAGCACCAGCAACCACAGCACGCCGCGCCGCCAGGGCAGCGGCGCGCACGCGTTGCGATCGGCGCAGACCACGCTCATCGTCAGGCGCTGCGCCGACGCGCAACCGACACCGTGAAGATGCCCCATTCGTCGATGCGCTGGTCGATCTTCTCGAAGCCTGCTTCGCGCACGAGTTGATCCATCTCGGCCTGGGTGCGCCGTCGCATCACCCAGGCGGCGCCGCCGCGATGGCTGGTGAGTGCGCGCGCGATCATCTCGAGTTGCGGATGCCAGGGCTGGCCGGTGTAGATCAGGTAGCCGCCGGGTTCGATCGCATCGGCCATGCCGGCCAGCGACGTCGCCACCGCGTCATTGTCGGGAAAGAGTTCATACAGCCCCGAGACGATGCCGACCGTCGGCCGCGGCGCGACGGCCGCGAGGCTGGCCCGATCGAAAGCATCGCCTTGCTCGAAGCGTGCAATGTCGGGCAGCCCTTTGGCCGCGATGAGGGCGCGCCCTTGCTGCACATTGAGTTCGCTGTAGTCGCGCAACAAGATGGACTCGGGACGCGGGCCTTGCGTGAGCGCTTCCAGCACGTAACGGCCATGCCCGGCGGCGATGTCGAGCACGCGCAGCGGCCGGCCTTCGGCCACGAGCTTGTCGAAGGTCTTGCGCAACAGTTCCTCGATGTGGCGCTTGCGCTGCCGTATGCCGCGCCAACCGATCGCATCGAGGTAATGCTTGTCGATCGCGCGGCCCAAGGGCCCTTTGCCGGTGGGCTGGTTGCGATAGACGTAGTCGAGGGTGCTGCCCGAATCGAAGCCGGTGCGGTGACCGAGCGCCACGCCTTCGGACAACACACCGCCGAGCTTGAGGTTGGCGCGATACGCGGCCCAATACAGGCCGCGCGGGCTCAAGGGCGACAACGGTCGAGCGAGCGTTTGCGCTTCGTCGTAAGTCGCACCCTGGCGATGCGCATTGCGCAGATCGGGCCGTGCGGGGGGCGCGCCGAACTGGCGCAGGATGAAGTCGCGTGCCTTGGCCGTGGCCAGATGCCGGTCCTGCTCACCCAGGGTGTCGTGATAGAAACCATCGAGCACATGCTTTTCCTTCACCGTCGCGCCCAGGCGATCGAAGAAGTCGTGCTGCGGCTGGTGATGCACCACCCAATCCGCCCCCGAGATCAGCAATTGCGTGGGCACGGTGATCGCCTGAGCATCGGCCACCACGCGCTCGGCGGCCTCGTACAAGGCCAGCAGGATGTTGACCGAGATCGCGCGCGCGATCAGCGGATCGGCGTCGTACGACTGCTGCCGCGCCGGATCGTGGGTGAGGAACTTGGCCTTGACGTAGCTGTTGACGAAGAAATTGCCGCGCAGCGTTTGCATCAGCTTGAGGCCGGTGCGCGCGAAGGGCACATACAGCTTGACCTTGAACGCGGGCGACGCGAGCACCAGGCACCGCACTTGCGGCGCGTAATCGTGGGCCCAGGTCGAGACCAGCACCGCGCCCACGCTTTGCGCGAGCACCGCCAGATCGGATTCGGCCACGCCCCATTGGTCTCGGATGTGCTCGATGAAGGTCTGCACATCGCGCACCGAATGCGCAAAGCTCGGCGAGTAGCCGCGCTCGCCCGGCGAGCGGCCATGGCCGCGCGCATCCCAGGCATAGAAATCGAAATCGCCGAGATCGAGTTCGTCGACCAGATGCGCCATGCGCGCACTGTGTTCATGGCCGCGATGGAACATCACCACCGCGCCGCGGCGCGTGCCGGTGGCGGGCCAGCGCCGGTAGAACAGACGCTCGCCGTCGTGAGTGGAAAATGCGTGTTCTTCTGCGATGCGTGTCATGAGGTCTTGACGGCTGCGAGGCCGCTGCGGATGCGATTGACGATGTTGAGCACGATGCCCGCGATGGCCACGACCATCAGCCACCACGCCCAATCGGGCAAGGCCAGTCCGAGCCCGACCCACAGACCGAGCGCGCCAAACAAGAAGGCGCGATCGCTCTTGCCCACCGGGCCGTCGTATTGGCGCGGTGCGCCGATCATCGGCCCCAGGGCGCCCGCCATTTCCGAAACGGCGGACAGAAAGATCAGCGCGCCGACGCTGGCCCAGCCGAACGGCGCGATGAAGACGAAGGGCAAATACAAGGCTGCGTCCGAAATCACGTCGGACAACTCGTTGAGATAGGCGCCGAGTGCGGACTTCTGGCCGAACTCGCGCGCGAGCATGCCGTCGATCGCGTTGAGCGCCATGCGCAAGAACATCCACACCGGCAACGCCAGGAACCATGCGCGCGTGCCGGCACCGAACGCCAGCAACGCAACCCCGAGCGCGATCGAGATCAGCATCGCGAGCATGGTGACCATGTTGGCGGTCACGCCCGCGTCGGCGAGCTTGCGGACCACCGGGCGCAACAAGGCCTGGAAGCGGGGTTTGAGTTGGTAGATCGAGATCATCGGAGCAGAACTTTCTGGCGCACGGTGCATGCACACGGCAAATGCCGCCACGGGTTTTGAACGCAATCGCCGGGCGCCGTATTGATCCAGATGGCAGGGGCCCGGCGCCATCCCGCGTTTGCGTGGGCGCCGCGCATCATCCCATGCGGCGGCGCGCCCGCCGGCTCAAGCATCGCGATGCGCGGCACGCGCCAGACGATCGTCGATGGCGGCCCAGGCCGCATCGCCGGGCACGCGCTCGATCACCAGCCGTTGCGCCGGCGACGCATCCATCGTGCGCAGCCACGCGTACAGGCCGCGCGCATACGCGACCGGATCGCGCACCGCGCGGTGCTGCCAAGCCCAGGGGCGATCGGGCACCGAGAAAGCCAACACCGCGAGGTGCGCAGCCGCATCGGCTGCGATCGCTTCGATCTGTGCCGCATCGGCCAGCGTCAAGGGCTTGCGCGGCGCGTAATGCGACGCGAGCGTGCCCGATGCGCGCGGCGCGGCGGCATCGGGCGCATGCACCTTGATGCCGATCGCGGCCTCGATCTGGGCCGGCGTGATCGCGCCGGGGCGCAACAGCACCACCCCGGCCTCGTCGATGCGCGACAGGTCGACGATGGTCGACTCGACGCCGACCTCGGCATCGCCGCCATCAAGCACCAGCAAATCCTCGCCCGAAAAATCGGCCGCCACATGCGCGGCACGCGTCGGGCTGATGCGCCCGAACTTGTTGGCCGAAGGCGCGGCCACCGCACCGCCGAACGCGTCGAGCAAGGCACGCGCGATCGGATGACTGGGGCAGCGCAGGCCTACGCTCGCCTGCCCGCCGGTGACCACGTCGTTCACGCCCGCGGCGCGCGGCAGGATCATCGTCAACGGCCCGGGCCAGAAGCAGTGGGCAAGCACGCGTGCCTGCACGGGAATGTGGGCGGCCCAGGCATCGAGTTCATCGGCGCTGCGCACATGCACGATGAGCGGATGATCGGCCGGCCGTCCCTTGGCCGCGAAGATGCGGGCGACCGCCTGCGGGTTGGCGGCGTCGGCGGCCAGGCCGTAGACGGTCTCGGTCGGCATCGCGACCAGTTCGCCGGCCCGCAGGCGCGCGGCAGCCAGCGCAATCCCCTCGGTCGTGGCCGCGACGATCTGGGCCATCGATGGGTCAGACTGCGATGCCGAGCAAAGCGCCGACTTCGCGTGCAAGCGCGAGCGCATGCTCCAGGTTGTCGGCCACGCAGGTCACGTGGCCCATCTTGCGGCCGCGACGCGGTTCGGTCTTGCCGTACAGATGCAGCTTGGCGCCGGACCGGGCCACCACGCCGGCCCAATCGGGCTCGCGGCGCGCGCCTTGCGCATCGAACCAGATGTCGCCGAGGAGGTTGAGCATCACCGCGGCGCTGTGCTGATGCGGCTGCCCGAGCGGCAACCCGGCCAGCGCGCGCGCTTGCTGCTCGAACTGGCTGACGTAGCACGCGTCGATGCTGTAATGCCCCGAGTTGTGCGGACGCGGCGCCATCTCGTTGACCACGAGGCGGCCATCGGCCAGCACGAAGAATTCGACGCAGAACACGCCGACATAGGCCAGTTGCTGCGCGATGCGCTCGGCGTGGGCACAGGCCAGCGCGGTCTGCGCCGGCGTGGCGCTCGGGCTGGGCACCACCGAGACCGCGAGGATGCCGTCGCGGTGTTCGTTTTGCGCGAGCGGATAGGCGACCACGGCGCCGGTGTGCGCACGCGCACAGACCACCGAGACCTCGAAGGCCAGCGGCAGCATTTGTTCGAGCACGCAGGCCACGCCGCCGAAGCCGCGAAAGGCGGCGCGCACTTCGTCGCGGGTCCGCACCCGCGCCTGGCCCTTGCCGTCGTAACCCAGACGCGCGACCTTGAGGATGCCGGGCAGGAGCGCGGCATCGAAAGCGTCGAGATCGGCATCGGATTCGATCACCGCATGCGGTGCGACATCGATGCCGCAACTGCGCACGAAGCGCTTTTCGGCGATGCGGTCTTGCGCGATCGCGACCGCTTCGGCGCGCGGCGCGACGATGCAGGTGCGCGCGAGTTGCGCCATCGCCTGGGCGGGCACGTTCTCGAACTCGGTCGTCACCGCCACACACAACTCGCCGAGTTCGGCGAGCGCATCGACGTCGTCGAAGCCGGCACGAAAATGCCGGTCGGCCACGGCGCCTGCGGGGCTCGTCGGATCGGGGTCGAACACCGCAACGCGATAGCCCAGCGAATGCGCGTCCTGGCAGAACATGCGGCCCAACTGCCCGCCGCCGAGCACGCCCAGCCATGCGCCCGGCGCCAAGGGCAGCGCGGGAACGGATTGCGTGCGGGCAGCCGGCACCGCGTGATTGACTTCACTCATCTCGATTCCGCACTCAGACACCGGGCAATTGCATTGCGCGCGCAGCGTCGCTTTGCTTGACGCGGAATGCCGCGAGCTTGTCGGCGAGCGCGGCGTCCTGGCGCGCCAGCATCGCAATCGCGAACAACGCCGCGTTGGCGGCCCCCGCTTCGCCGATGGCAAACGTGGCGACCGGAATGCCCTTGGGCATTTGCACGATCGACAACAACGAATC
>CAYUYC010000054.1:0-14335 GCA_964448945.1 uncultured Burkholderiaceae bacterium | reverse complement strand
TGGTGGTGCCGAACTCGTCGTTGACGTCGAGGATGAAGCGGCACATGTCCTGCTTTTCTTCGACATTCATGCCGGCCATGGGCTCGTCGAGCAGCAGCAATTGCGGCTCCATTGCGAGTGCGCGGCCGAGGTCGACGCGCTTTTGCAGGCCATAAGGCAAACGGCCGACGGGTGTCTTGCGATGGGCCTGGATTTCGAGGAAGTCGATGATGCGTTCGACCTTCTCGCGATGGGCCAATTCTTCGCGCTCGGCCGGACCAAAGCGCAGCGCCTGCCAAAGCAGACCGCGCTTCATCTTGAGGGTGCGCCCGGTCATGATGTTGTCGAGCACGCTCATGCCTTTGAACAAGGCGAGGTTCTGGAAGGTGCGCGCGATGCCCATGGTCGCGGCGCGATACGGATTCATCTGGGTGTAGGTATGGCCGCGCAAGGTGATCTTGCCCTCGGTCGGGGTGTACACGCCGTTGATGACGTTGAGCATCGAGCTCTTGCCGGCGCCGTTGGGGCCGATGATGGCGCGCACTTCGTGCTCGCGCACATCGAACGAGATGTTGGTGAGCGCCTTCACGCCGCCGAAGGACAAGGAGATGCCTTCGAGCTTGAGGATGACTTCGCCGATGCGGCTGGCGGATTGGTTGTGGCCGGCAATCGCGGACATGGGGGTCTGGTCGGGCATGGCGGTCATGGCGTGGCAGTCGTCGCTCAAGCAGCCTGCTTGGCCGCGGCACTCGCGAAAGTCTTCGCATCGCGAATCTTCAGATCGGCGGCGACCTTGCCGGTGCGGCCGTCTTCGAACTTCACGAGCGTCTCGATGAACTGGCTTTTCTTGCCTGCGTACAGTGCGTCGATGAGCACGCCGTATTTCTCGGCGATGAAGTTGCGCCGCACCTTGCGCGTGCGCGTGAGTTCGTCGTCGTCGGGGTCGAGCTCCTTGTGCAGCACCAAGAAGCGATGCACCTGCGAGCCCGCGAGCGCGGCGTCGTGCGCGAGATCGGCGTTCACCTTCTCGACGCATTCGGCGATGAGTTCATACACCTCGGGCTTGCCCGCGAGATCGACATAGCCCGCATACGGCAGGTTGCGCTTCTCGGCCCAGTTGCCCACCGCCGGCATGTCGATGTTGATGAAGACGCAGCATTGATCGCGCTCATGGCCGAAGGCGACCGCCTCCTTGATGTAAGGGAAGAACTTGAGCTTGTTCTCGATGTACTGCGGCGCGAACAAGGTGCCGTCCTTGAGCTTGCCCACGTCCTTGGCGCGATCGATGATCTTGAGGTGGCCGTCGCCGTCGAAGAAGCCCGCATCGCCGGTCATGAACCAGCCGTCGGCGGTCAGTGCTTCGGCGGTCGCGTCGGGGCGCTTGTAATACTCCTTGAGCAGGCCGGGGGTCTGCACCTGCACCTCGCCGTTGTCGGCGATGCGGATCTGCACGCCGTTCAAGGGTTTGCCGACGGTGTCGAGACGCACCTCGCCGTCGGGCTGTTTGCAGACGTACACGCAGGTCTCGGTCTGACCGTAAAGCTGCTTGAGATTGATGCCGATCGAGCGATAGAAATCGAACAGATCGGGACCGATGGCCGCGCCGCCGGTATAGGCCACCTTGAGCCGGCTCATGCCCAGCACGTTGCGCAGCGGCCCGTACACCAGCAGATTGCCCAGCGCATACAAGAGCCGGTCGCCGCCCGACACCTCGCGGCTGCGGCCGTCGGTGAGCTTGGCGCCGCAACGCTTGGCCACGCCCATGAAGTAATGAAACATGCCGCGCTTGATGGCACCCGCGTCTTCCATGCGGATCATCACTTGCGTGAGGATGTTCTCGAACACCCGCGGCGGCGCAAAGTAATAGGTGGGGCCGATCTCGCGCAGATCGGTCATCACCGTATCGCTCGATTCCGGGCAATTGACGGTGAAGCCTGCGACCAGGGCCTGCGCATAACTGAACAGATGATCGCCGACCCAGGCCATGGGCAGGTAGCTGAGGATGTCGCCGCTGGCGTCGAAATGATCGAGCGCGATATCGCCTTGCGCCGACGCGATGAAGGCCTGATGGGTCTGGCACACGCCCTTGGGCTTGCCGGTGGTGCCCGAGGTGTAGAGCATCACCCCGATGTCGTCGGGCCGCCCTTGTTCCACCTCGGCATCGAACAGGCCGGGTTGCGCGCTGTGCAGATCGCGCCCCAGGGTCTGCACATGGCTGTAGCTCTGCAACTGCGGCGCGGAGTAATTGCGCAGACCGCGCGGGTCGTCGTAAATGATGTGCTTGAGTAGCGGCAGATTGGGCAGTTGTTCGAGCAGCTTGTCGACCTGCTCCTGGTCTTCGACTACCGCGATCTCGATCTCGGCGTCTTGCAGCACATAGACCATCTCGGTCGCGATCGCGTCCTGGTACAAGGGCACCGGCACCGCGCCCATGGCTTGCGCGGCGGCCATGGCCCAATACAGGCGCGGCCGGTTGTCGCCGACGATGGCGAGATTGCGTCCGCGCTTGAGGCCCAGGGTGTGCATGCCGAGCGCGAGTGCGCGCACTTGTTCGAGCACATCGCTCCAGGAGTAGGTCTGCCAGATGCCCAGATCCTTCTCGCGGATCGCGGGGGCGTGCGGTTGCCGCGCGGCATGCTGTTTGAGCAGCCGCGGAAAGGTCGTCGCTGCGGCTTGCAGTGACGACGTGGTGTGCGTCGCGTGGTCCGGCACGGGACTGTCTCCTTGCTTGGCGGTATTCCGCTCTGTGCACTGCACGCCTGCGCCATGCGGCGGCGCGGCGAGCTAGTGTCGATCCCGCACGAAGCCCGCGCAGCTAGCAATTTCCCCTAGCGTGGGCAGTGCCACTGATCGCGACGCGCGTATACCCTGTATTGCGTCGCAACAGCGGCACCGCCACTGCGCGGCGCTTCGCGATGAGTCCTCACCCTAGGGCTTCGTCTGGTGCGGGTCTGTCACTTGCAGGACAATGTCGCCATGCTGACAGTCGAAGAATTGCGCGCCGCGAGCGTATGGGCCGACAAGATCGATCCCGAACAACTCCAGGGCGTGGCGCGTGAAATCGTCGTACGCGAATTTGGTCCAGGCGAGCCGGTGTGCCGCGTGGGCGAGAACGTCGAGTACTGGAACGGCCTGATCGACGGTCTGGTCAAGATGAACAAGTTCTCGGTCGAGGGCAAGTCGATCACCTTTGCCGGCATCGCACCCGGCGGCTGGTGGGGCGAAGGCTCCTTGCTCAAGCGCGAGCGCCGGCGTTACGACGTGACCGCCCTGCGGCGCAGCCGGGTCGCCTTCATGCCGCGCGCCACCTTCGATCGCCTGCTCGATTCGAGCATTCCCTTCAACCGCTTCCTGCTCGTGCAACTCAATGAACGGCTCGGGCAATTCATCGCCGCGGTCGAGCACGAACGCATGCTCGATCCCGATGCGCGCGTGGCGCGCGCGATCGCGTCCTTGTTCAATCCCATCCTGTGC
The DNA here is from genome assembly GCA_964448945.1 of uncultured Burkholderiaceae bacterium. Taxonomy (GTDB): domain Bacteria; phylum Pseudomonadota; class Gammaproteobacteria; order Burkholderiales; family Burkholderiaceae_E; genus CAXBRX01. The sequence goes on along the minus strand of CAYUYC010000054.1, from coordinate 10,882 downwards.
CCCGGCGCCGAGATGCAGATCCAGATCTCGCAGGAAGAGATCGGCTTCCTGTCGGGCTCGTCGCGGCAACGCGCCAACCAGGCGCTGCAATTGCTCGAAAAGGAAGGCCTGCTGCGTCTGGAGTACGGCGGCGTGACCGTGGTCGACCTCGACGGGCTGCGCCGCTTCAATGCCTGATCATGGCTGCGCGGCCTGCGCTTGGTCCGCGCGCTTGAGCCACGTGTACAGCAGGTGTTCGAACTGATCGAGGGTGAACGGCTTGGCGAGGTAATCGTCGAACCCGGCTTCGAGCGCGCGCTCGCGATCGCCGCTGAGTGCGTTGGCGGTCAAGGCCACGATGGGCGTGCGCACTGCGCCCTGCGCTTGCTCATGCGCGCGCCAATGGCGGACCGCCTCGTAACCGTCGAGCACCGGCATCTGACAATCCATGAAGACCATGTCGTAGGCTTGCGCATGCAGCGCTGCCAGGGCTTCCTGCCCGTCCATCGCGGTGTCGTAGTTGACGTGTGCGCCGTCGAGCATCGATGAGCACAGCATCAGGTTGATCGGGTTGTCTTCGACCAGCAGCACGTGCGCACGCGGCCCCAGTTGAAGCAAGGCAGCATGTTCGCTTTCGAGTGCGGCATCGGCGGCTTCCTGGCGCATCGGCGCGGCCACCGCGGCGACCCGGAACGGCGCTTCGACGGTGAAGCAACTGCCCACGCCGCGCTCACTCGCGACCGAGATCGACCCGCCCATCAATTCGATCAGGCGATGCGAGATCGCGAGCCCCAGCCCCGATCCGCCGAACTTGCGCGTGGTGGTCGCGTCCGCTTGCGAGAACGGCTGGAACAGCATGCCGATGACCTCGTGCCCCATGCCGATGCCGGTGTCTTCGACTTCGAAGCGCAGCCACGCACGACGCGGATCGTTCGGGTCGATGCGATCCACGCGCTGCACGCGCACCACGACGCCGCCGTGCTCGGTGAACTTGAGCGCGTTGCCCACGAGATTGGTCAGGATCTGCTGCAGGCGCAAAGGATCGCCCTCGACCGCCTTGGGCAGATCGTTGGCGCAGATCAGACGCAGGTCGAGATTCTTCTCGGCCGCCTGTACGCCGAGCAGACCATTGACGCGCGCGGCGATCGCCTTGGGTTCGAAGACGATGTTCTCGAGTTCGATGCGATCGGCTTCGATCTTCGAGAAATCGAGAATGTCGTTGATGATCGCGAGCAGGCTTTGCCCCGACAGGCGCAAGGCCTCGAGTTGCTCGCGCTGTTTGGGATCGAGCCGTCCGGCGAGCAGCAACTCGGTAAGCCCGAGCACGCCGTTCATCGGCGTGCGTATCTCGTGGCTCATGTTGGCGAGAAAGCGCGACTTCGCCACATTGGCCGCCTCGGCCGCCTCCTTGGCTTGTTGCAGCTCGGCGGTGCGCCCGCGCACTTGCGATTCGAGCGCGCCCTGCTGGGTCAGCAAGGCGCGGTCGCGCGATTCGATCTCGGCGAGCATGTGGTTGAAGTCGCCCACTAGGGCGCCGACGTCGTCCGAGCCCGCGTAATCGATGCGCCGGCTGTAATCCTTGTGCAGCGCGACCTCGCGCGCGGTGCGCGCGAGCGCTTCCACCGGCTCGGTGATCGCGCGCAGCTTGCGCCTGGCGATGAGCACCGCCGCCAGCAGGGTGGCGAGGTGGATGGCCGCGATCTCGATCAATTCGGTGATGACCTCGGTCAGCGCCGGTCTGAGATCGGCATGCACGATGAGGTAGCCGCTGAGTTCATCGACCGGCCCCACCGGCGCGACGATGATCAGATCGCCCGACATCAACCCGCCATGGGTACCGATCGGCAGGGTGAGGAAGTTGGGGGCATGCACATGCGGATCGACGGAATACTGCGCGACCGGCGCACGCAGCACGTCGACCAGGTACATGTCGCGCAACATGCCCATGTTCTTGAAGCTCTCGAGAATGCTGGTCGCGCCCTTGGCGTCGCCAAAGGCCAGCGCCGCTTGCGACGCCTCTGCAACGATGGCGGCGCTCGATTCGGTTTGCGCCACCACCGCATTGGCGCGGCGCGTGACCACGCTGGCGCCGAGCACGACCATGCTGCACGTGGCAGCCACCGCCACGGAGATGAGCACGCCCAGCATGGCCCGTCGCCCGAGTCCGGCGTTGGCCCATCGCGTAAAGCGCTCGAACACATCCATCTTCAACGGCCCTTCGTATTGATGATCCGACGCGCCAGACGCAGCATCGGCGTACCCGGTTGCAGATTCGCGGCATGCGCGACATCCAGGTTCACTTCAAACACATAACGATCCTCGATCGCGACGATGCCGATCATCCCGCCCTGGTCGATGAATCCCTCGATGTCCGACACCGTCAGCACCGGCTGCGCCGACAAGGACTTGAGGATCGCCGCGATGCGCCGTTCTTCGCTGGTCGCGATGTACGCGATATGGCAATGCTCGGCCTCGGTCACCGCAACCGCCGGCACGATGTGGATGCTGGTGCCACCAACCACGCGGCCTTCGAATTCCACGAAGGCCGGCGCGGTCGCGTCCTGCCCGATCACGCACAGATTGACCGAGGCCGGGCGGCCTTGCGGCCAGTCGGTGAACTTGATGAAGTTGACCACGAACCATGCCTTGACCTGCGGCCCGTTCAACTCGCCCGCGACGCTGATGCGCGTGCTCAGCATCAACCCAGCCGCCATCACCGCGCACAACGCGGTGACGATGCCCGTATGCAGCCGGGCGTAAAGGCTGAGAAGACGCATGAGGACTCAGAATTTCAGGGCAAGTTTGGCGTACCAGATGTTGCGCACCTGGGTCTGCGGCGACGACAGGTACGTTTGATAGAACTCGGCATGCTGGCGATTGCCGATGTTCTGTCCGACGATCGAGAATTCGAGGTTGCGTGCCGCGAGCCAAGCCCAGCGTGCGTCGACGCGGGTGTAGGCGTCGATCGCAAACGCAGGCAAGGCGTCCACATGCATGAGCGTCAGATCCAGCTCGTGTGCGGGCAGCACATGCCAGACCCATTGCGCGGCGATCTGATTGCGCGGACTGGCGCCTTCGAGCGCCGCGCGCTCATCGGCCACCAGCGTCGCCTCGTCGGCGCGGATCTCCAGATGGCTGGCAGTGATGCGGCTGCGCAGCGTGGGCGAGATCTTCCAATCGAGCGCAAGTTCAAGGCCGGAAACCGTGGCGCGTCCGTGCCAATCCACGATGGCGGGTTGCACGTAATGCGGAGGCGAGAGCACCAGATAGGGCGTGAGCGGTTGAAACGATCGCAGATCGCGATACCTGCCCGCAAACGCCGCGGCATCGAAGAACACATTGCCGAACCATTCGCCGCGATAACCGAGTTCGGCCATGTCGAGTTGTTCGTTGCCGGCATTCGCGGCCGAACCCGCGACAAAGCTCGTGGCCACCGGCAGCGGCGACATCGGGTTGGGTGGGATCACCGCCACCGTGATGTTGGCCGAGTACTCGGCGCGCGAAGGCAGGCGCTCGGCGCGGGCGACCGCGGCCCACACCGCATGCCCCGGCGCGATCGCCCATAGCGCGCGCAGATTGGGTTGCCACGAAGTACGTTCGTTGAGCGTGGATCGATCCACGCGCATGCCATACGACACCGTGACCGGCACCGCGCTCAGACGCAGCTCGTCTTGCGCGAACACGCTCCAGACCGATTGCGAGGCCGTCGTTCCGGCAAAGTCGATCGGGTAGGCACCGGTGAGACGATCGTCGGAGTAGCTGAGCGCGCCGCCCCAGACGAGTTCATGGTTGGCGGCCCAGCGCACGCGATGCTGCACGTCGGCCTCGAGCTTGGTGCGCATTTCCTCGATCTCGATGATGTCGAGATCGGTGCGCTCCGCGCCGAGCTGGATCACCAGATCCGACATCGCCGACAAAGTGCGTTCTTCGCGATAACTCAGGCTCGCACCGCGGATCTCCTGATGCGCCTGGCGCACCGTCAGATACGGCGCCGTCGTCTGTGGCGCATCGAGGCCGTAATCGATCTCGGAATGAAATCCGGTGAAGCCCACGGTGCGCGAGATGCCGGGCAGCGCTTGCTCGATGCGCAATCCCGCACTGCCCAATTGCTCGCCATCGACGATGGTGGGTGCTGCGTTCGAGGTGCTCGCGCGGTCGTTGCCCGCGGAGGCCCACAAACGCGCATACCAGTCTTGCGCGGGCGAGAAGCCATAGCGCGCATATCCGTTGCGCAAGGCCTGCGTACCGACGCTCGCCGTGGCCAGTCCGCCCTGGGTGGCCGATGCCTTGTGCGTGATGATGTTGATCACGCCGTTGACGGCGTTGGCGCCCCAGGCTGCGGCGCCAGGCCCGCGAATGATCTCGATGCGTTCGATGTCGGCCAGCGGTACCGGCTCGCCCTCCCACAGCACGCCGGCGAACAAGGGCGAATAGATGCTGCGGCCATCGATCAGCACTTGCAGCTTGTTCGAGAAGCGGTCGTTGAAACCGCGCACCGAGACCGCCCAGGTGCCCGAACTCAAACGCGCCACCTGCACCCCCGGCACCGTGCGCAAGGCATCGGGCAGATTGGTGGCGCCCGAACGCGCGATGTCGTCGTGCGTGAGCACATAGGCCGCGGCCGGCACTTCGAGCAAGTCTTGCGACTTGCGCGACGCAGTCACGACCTCGACCGTCAACAGGTCTTCCAGACTGTAATCGGCGGATGCAGGATCGTCCTGCGTCTCGCCGGCAAAGGCCTGCATGGCAGGCCAGGAACACGAGAAAGCGGCGACGCAAAGACTCAGGGTTTGCTTTGTGCGCATCGGGTTTTGAATGAAATGACACCACCGGGCCGGTTGCGGCCCGTCAGGGGTTGAACAAAGGCGCGCTTATGACGCGCTCAGTAATTACCCTAGGCACCTTATCGCTATGCCACCGCGTCGCTATAAGAACTTCGCCGCGCGCTGCCCCGGCCACCCCGCATACGCGTGCTGAATCGCACATTTGCGCATCGATTCCATCGTCATGAGCAACTAACGCAAAGTGCTTTGTGATTGCCACCCCCGGGCTTAGGCTGCGCCTAATTCCTATCTGTCGAATCGTCCGGAGCGCACGCGATGAAAGCCCATAACGTCTTAGCGACTATTGGCAATACCCCGCACATCCGCATCAACAAACTCTTCGGCAACACCCATCAGGTCTGGGTCAAGGCCGAGCGCCAGAACCCGGGCGGGTCGATCAAGGACCGCATCGCGTTGTCGATGATCGAAGACGCCGAGAAACGCGGCATCCTCAAACCCGGCGGCACCATCATTGAGCCGACCTCGGGCAACACCGGCATCGGGCTGGCCATGGTGGCCGCGGTCAAGGGCTACAAGCTGGTGCTCGTCATGCCCGACAGCATGTCGATCGAACGCCGCCGGCTCATGCTGGCCTATGGCGCGAGCTTCGATCTGACGCCGCGCGAAAAAGGCATGAAAGGTGCGATCGCGCGGGCGCAGGAACTCGCCGCGCAAATCCCGGGCGCCTGGATTCCGCAGCAATTCGAGAACGCGGCCAATATCGATGTGCATGTGCGCACTACCGCGCAGGAAATCCTCGCCGACTTTCCCGACGGCATCGATGTGCTGATCACCGGCGTGGGTACCGGCGGCCATATCACCGGCGTCGCGCAAGTGCTCAAGCCCAAGTTCCCCAAGCTCAAGGTCTATGCGGTCGAACCTTCGGCCTCGCCCGTCATCAGCGGCGGCGCGCCCTCGCCCCATCCGATCCAGGGCATCGGCGCGGGCTTCATCCCGGCCAATCTGCACACCCAGTTGCTCGACGGCGTGATCAAGGTCGAGGCCGATGCGGCCAAGGACTACGCGCGCCGCTCGGCCCGCGAAGAAGGCTTGCTGGTCGGGATCTCATCGGGCGCCACGCTCGCGGCCATCGCGCAAAAACTGCCCGAGATCGCAGCCGGCGCGACCGTGCTCGGCTTCAACTACGACACGGGCGAGCGCTATTTGTCGACGCCGGATTTCTTGCCGGTGGAATGAGCCGCGGCAGCGCGGTCCGAGGCCGCCAAGACCGCGCGCACGGCAGCGATGATGGCGTCGGGCCGTTCGCGCGGGATGTCGTGCCCGCTGTCGACCCAGACCTGCCGGGCGGCCGGATACAGACGCGTGAAATCGCGCCGTAATGCGCTGGCCTCGATCGCCAGTTCCGACGCGTCGTCCTGCATCGGTTGAGTTGCCGTCAGCACCAGCACCGGCGGGCCTGTCACCGTCGGCAATGCCAGCACCTGCGCCCCGGTGTCGTTGATGCCCGCGAGCTCTTGTTTCTCGACTGCGTTGGTCGCCACGCCGAACGCCATCCGCAGCCACATCGGCCAATGCTCGGGCGCGCCCTTGCCGCGCATCTGATCGGGGTGAGTCGAATCGACCAGCACCAAGCCGGCGACTTCATCGGGATACCGGCGCGCGTAGTACTGCATGTACAAGCCGCCGAGCGAATGACCGACCAGCACATACGGCGGGCGCAAGCCCTTGGCCGCGAGCACGGCGCGCAGTTCCTCGACGACATGCATGCCGTCGCGCGGTGTGTTCACCGCAGCGCTCGCGCCGTAACCGGGTCGGTTGTACATCCATAGCGTCGTGTCCGGCGCCAGGGCCTGATAAACCTCGGACCAAGCACTGAGCCTGGCCGCGAGGCCGCTTTCGAACACCACGGGCACGCCGCCGTGCTCGATCAAGACATGCTCGACCGCGCGCTGCGCCAGGACCTCGGTTTGGGTTTGCGGCAACGTGGCACAGGCGCTTGCAACGAGTGCCATGCCCAATGCACAGGCGATACGCGCTGCCTCGCGCCATGCGCCGCCGCGCGCAGCGCGGCGTATGCGCGACCGCGCCGACTTCAGCCAGAAGCTCATCTCGCCTCAGTCGTTCGCGAAGTACTCGCTGAACTTGTACTCGCCGTCCACGGGCTCGAACAGCAAGCCTTGATCGCCGCAGAAGATGGAATAACTGTCGCCGTCGGGCACGGGTTTTTCCTGCAGCACGCACAAACGCAACTTGCCGAAGAACGGCGCGAAGTATTCGGTCGCCTCGGCCGGCGACATCGGCTTGCCGTCTTCGGTCAGCGGCGTACGACTCATCGCCGCCACGGCCGCGCGATCGCGCGAGACGATGGCCGCACGAAACTTGGCGATGAAAGTGGCGAACGGGACTTTCGGTTGGGCCGATTCGGCCGCCGCCGCAGGTTGAGCGGCCGATCCGATCAGCGCGCCGGCCAGGGCGCAGACGAGAAATTGCTTCATGTGCGAGCGCTACCGGAAAGAATGGCCCGAGGATTCAGGCCGATTTGAGGTGCGCCATGGTAACCGTGGCGATCGTCTGCGTGATCGCATCGCGCATCTGCGCGTTGAGCAATTTGTTGCGATCGTTGTCATTGGCGATGAAGCCCAGTTCGATCAGCACCGCGACCCCGTTGAACTTCAGGACCGCGAGATCGGTACGCGGCTTGATCTTGCGATCACGCAGCTTGGTGACCTTGATCAGCGCGTCCTGCAGCTTTTGCGCTAGCGCCTTGTCGTCGTTGTCGCGGTAGGCCACTTCGAGACCGTTGGCGCTGTCGTCGTCGAAATCGTTGAGATGCAAAGAGATCAGCGCATCGCAGCCCGCGTTCTTGGCCATGCTCGCGCGGGTGCCGACCGGCGTATGGTCGCTCGCGTCGTCGCGGGTCATGAAGACCCCCACTTGCCGCGCGCGAAACACATCCTTGAGCGCCAGCCCGTAGCGCAACGCGATGTCGGCTTCCTTGAAGACATAACCGTTCTCGACATGGGTCGCGCCCGGATCGTAGATGCCCATCTGACGGTTGCTCATGCCGTGGCCGGGATCGATGCACACCTTCATGGGACTTCCTTTCGCAAGAAGAATGAAGTGCGGGGTGTGCAGCTAGGCTAGCGACGCGAACTGCGTGGCGCCACGCCCAATTCGAGAGGGTGGCGCGAGCGCAAGGCCGCGGCGACTAATGGGATGGTGGTGGTGCGGCGTCGGTCGGCGCCGCTTTCAGCACCGCATCGCAACGGCGCTTCAAGCGTTCGGCCGGGTCGTCGCGCTCGATCTGTTCCAGCGCCAGATCGAGCATCGCGGATAACCGGGATCCTGCCGAGCCGTGGCCAACATCTCGCGATCGGCCTGCGGCAAGGCTGCGATCGCCGCTTGCGCCGCGGCCGCATAACGTTCGGCGTTGGCCGGATCGTGCTTCGCGCAGGCCAATGGCATGGCCGCGATCTGCGCACGCATCGCCACAAAGAATTCGGGCGGCAGCGGCGCGCATTGGGCACCCGGCGGGCATGGCGACGTCGCGCCCGCACCGCCCGCCCACACCGCGACCGCGATGGCCATCAGACCTGGTTTGAACCTCATGCGCATGTCCTCGATGCAGCGCGTCTCATCGGCGCCGACGCGTGCGTATCAGCCATGCCGCGATCGCCAGTTCCAGCAATACCGCCGTCGCCAGCACCACGCCGCAAGCCAGCCGCACTTGTTCGTCTTGCGCCTCGGTGGGAAACATCTCGAGCGAACCCTGCGCGAGATACGACGCCGCCGCCACGATCGGCAGCAACATCGCCACGGCCAGCCCCCACAACACGGTGCGCATCGGTGCCGGGCGGTCGCGCGTCAGTCCGCGCGCCAGAACGGATTGTCCTGGACCCGGAATTGGCCGGGCAGCGCTTCATAGGCCTGCCCGTCGGGCGCGCGCACGACGATCCGGCCTTGGCCCGCGTGGACCGCGGCATGCAGATGCGCCACTGCGTCCGAGCTGCCGCTCAGACCCAAGGCTTCGCGCACGCGTTCGCGCGCGGCGTCGACCTCGGTCTCTTCGTCCTGCAGATCGAGTTCGAGCCGATCGGCGGCGTGGCGCATTTCATCGAGCCGGCCGCCATCGGAAAACTTGAGGATGCTTTGCCAATACGGATGGTCGACCACCATCTCCATGAAGTCGCGCAGACTCGCCGCCACCAGCCCGGCCCGGCCTTCGGAATCGACATACAGCACCGAGCCGTCGTCTTCGAGCACGGCGAACACGCCGCCCGCGCCTTCGCGCGCAAACGCCTTGGGCGCGGGATGCGCGTCGAGGGTGAGCCCGTCGATGCCGCGCTCCTGCGCAAACACGCCGAGATCGAAATGCTCGCTGAGCAGATCGAGCACCGCGGGGTCGGCGCGCAAATGTTCAAGGGTGAAGGTCATACCCCGCATGCTAACCGCGCCGCGCTGCCCCATACCGAGCGTCGTGGTTTCGGCGCACCTGCGGTTCAGAAGTACATCGCCCACGCGATTTGCGCATACGCGCGCGTGGCCAGGCTGCCGTATTCGCTGTTGGCGGCGCCCGCATACCCGCCGACCACCAGCGACGCCGAATGCCGGTCGTTCAAGTGCCAATGGGCTTCGGTCTGCCACACGCGGCTGTGGTCGGTGGCGTTGATGCGCGTCAGCGCGGCGAGGTCGACATCGCGTACACCGAATGCATCGTCCCAGGCGGCGCGCGCAAACCAGGCATCGCGCGTCAGCGGCTCCTGGTCGGCGGCGCGCGCACTGCGCAAGGCGCCCAATTGGGCCGCAAGCGGGGTGGTCATCGCGGCCTGCCATGCGCGCCAGCGCGCGGGCGTCAAGGCATCGCTGGCGTAATGCAGCTCGACGGTGAGCACGACGCCCAAGGGCGTGGTCCAGGTCGCGCCCGCTGCGATCGCGTTGGTCCAGCGCACGGGCGGCGCGGCCTCGCCCGGGCCGGCCAGCGCGCGCTTGCGTCGGCCCGCCCATTCCGCATGCAAGACCCAGGCGTCGCCTTGCAAATGCGTGAGGTTGAGCCCGAGTTGCGGATGCTCGTCGGCGCGCGCATAGGCCAGCACATCGAGGCTGGTGCGCTCATCGAGCGTCGGCGCAAGCTTGACCAGGGCCGCGCGTGCGCCATTGGTGCGATCCCAGGCCGGCGCGGTGGCGGCAGTCGAGGTGCGATCGGCCAGATCGGGGATCAGCGCCATCTGCATCGAGCCGCCCGCCGCGATGGCCTGCGCGCGCAGCATCACGGTGCCGAGCCGGTTCTCCCGCAGGGTTTGCGGGTTTTGCGTGGTCTGCGCAATCGCTGCGCCGCGCTTGAGAAAGTCGCTCGGGTTGTAGCCGCTGGCCACGCCGTTGCGCCAATGGATGCGTCCGAGATCGACGAAGCCCGCGCTGCCCAGCGCGCGGCTGGCATACAGCTCGCGCAAGGCATTGCGGGTCTGGTCGACCGCGCCGCTCCTGATCTGTTCAAGCCGATCGGACAGTCCGAGCTTCCAGCCCGGCGCGGGTGTCCATTCATGGCGCAGATCGGCATCGATGCGATGCTGGCTTGCCGGCGCCGCACCCGCGCGCCGGTCGAATTGATCGCGTGCGAAGGCGAGCTGCAGACCGATCGCTTCGCCCGAGTCCGATGCATCCGCTTGCGGCACCAGCGCAAAAGGGTCGGCGCCTTGCGCCCGCGCGCCCGCGAGCGGCAACGCGCACAACGCGATCCACACCCCCGCCGCCCACGCGCGCATGCTCATTCGCCGGTGAAGCGCGCGAGGTATTCGCGTTGCAGCCATTCGTCGGGCACGTTGCGCTGGGCGTATTGCGACAACTGCATCAACGTGACCCATTGCGGATCGAGGCCGTCGATGATCACCGTCTCGGTGGGCCGCACCGCGCCCAGCACGCTTAGAAACTTGCGGAAGTACGCGGTCTTCAGCAAGCGTCCTTCGGCGGTGTAATACCGCGCCATCACCGGACGGTGGTTGGCCGGATCGATCCAATAATCGACGCGCAGATAGGGCACGTCGCTGCGCTCGGCGCGCAAGGCCAGGCGCACGCAGGCGTGGGGCCGGCCTTCGCCGTCCTGCACGGTCTCGGTGCCGGTC
>CAYUYC010000053.1:0-14879 GCA_964448945.1 uncultured Burkholderiaceae bacterium | reverse complement strand
CAGGCGATCGAGCGCGATGCCTTGTGCGGGCACGAGCTTGTTCTCCATGCCGGCCTCGGTCCCGATCCACGAGACGCTCCAGCCGCGGCGCTGCATTTCGGCCGCAACCGCGAGGCCCGGCATCACATGCCCGCCGGTGCCGGCCGCCATGACGACGAGATGGCGCGCGCCAATGCCGCTGTTCGCGCGCGCGCTCATACGCGTACCCCCCGCATGATCCGTCGGGTTTCCCAATCGATGCGCAGCAAGATCGCGAGCGCCACCAGGTTGACGAGAATCGCCGAGCCGCCGTAACTCATGAGCGGCAGGGTCAGGCCCTTGGTGGGCAGCAAGCCGATGTTCACGCCGATGTTGATGAAGGCCTGCAGCCCGATCCACATGCCGATGCCTTGCGCGACCAGGCCTTGGAAGAAGCGTTCGAGCGCGATCGCCTGGCGACCGATCTCGAAGGCCCGGCGCACGATCAGATAGAACAAGGCGATCACGATCGCCACGCCGACGAAACCGAGTTCTTCGCCGACCACGGCCATCAGGAAATCGGTATGCGCTTCGGGCAGGTAATGCTGCTTCTCGACGCTCGCGCCCAGCCCCACGCCGGTCCATTCGCCGCGGCCAAAGGCGATCAGCGAATGCGACAGCTGATAGCCCTTGCCCATCGCGTTCTTTTCGTCCCAGACGTTGATGTAGGCAAAGATGCGCTCGCGCCGCCAGGGCGAGGCCCAGATCAGCAACAAGAAGGTGACGATGAGCGTGACGCTCAGGCCCGCAAACAGCTTGCCGTTGATGCCGCCGATGAAGAGGATGCCCATCGCGATGCAGACCACGACACCGAAGGCGCCGAGGTCGGGTTGCAGCAGCAGCAGCAGGCCGACCACGCCCATCACCACCGCCATCGGCAAGAAGCCGCGCAGCACTTCGCGCATGTATTCCTGTTTGCGCACGGTGTAGTCGGCGGCGAACAAGACGCAGAACAATTTCATCAACTCGGAGGGCTGCAGATTGAGCAAGCCCATCGGGATCCAGCGCCGCGCGCCGTTGACGCCCTTGCCGATGAAGGGCACCAGCACCACCACCAGCAGGATGAAGGCGAACCAGAACAGCCACGGCGCGAGTTGCTGCCAGCGCTGGCTCGGCACCTGGAAGGCAATGAGCGCGCACGCAAGCGCGATGCCGATCGAGACCACATGGCGCGTGAGGAAGTAGGTCGGCGTCAGATTGGGATACTTGGGCGAAGCCGCGAGCGCGATCGAGGCCGAGTACACCATGACCATGCCGAGCAGCAGCAAGGCCAGCGCCGACCAGATCAGCGCCTGATCGAAGTTGGTCGGCACGCGCGTGCTCTTGCGCACCGGCGCATGGGCCGGGCCTTGACCGAACCAGGAGGCGACGCGGGTCAGCACACTTCCCCCGCATCGAGCGCTAGTTCATGCACCGCCTCGACGAACACCTCGGCGCGATGCGAATAATTGCGGAACATGTCCAGACTCGCGCAGGCCGGCGACATCAGCACCGCATCGCCGGTTTGCGCCAATCGGGTTGCCGCGCGCACTGCATCGGGCAGATTGGCCGCGCGTTCGAGCACCAGGCCTTCGCAAGCGTCGAGCACGGCGGCGATCTGCTCGGCGTCGCGGCCGATCAGCACCACGGCACGCGCCCAACGCGCGATCGGTTCACGCAAGGGCGCAAAGTCCTGGCCCTTGCCGTCGCCGCCCGCGATCAACACCAGCTTGCGGCGCAGGCCATCGAGCGCGGCCACGGTCGCGCCCACGTTGGTGCCTTTGCTGTCGTCGATGTAATCGATGCCGGCCACCGTCTGCACATGCTGGACCCGATGCGGCAGGCCTTCGAAATCGCGCAGCCCGTGCAAGGCACGCGCCAAGGGCACGCCCGCGTTGGCGACCAGCATCAGCGCGGCCAGCGCATTGGCGATGTTGTGATCGCCCGCGATGCGCAATGCGTCGGCCGGCATCATGCGCACCAGACGCGGCGGCTCGGCATCCGGGTCGACCGGCTTGCCCTTCTTGTTGAGCACCACGGGTTGGCCGTCGATGCGTGCGAGCCAGCGCAAGCCGCCGCCATCCTCCACGCCGAAATCGCCCGGCGCGCTCGGCAGATCGAGCCCGAAGGTGTACGCACCGGCACCGGCCTGCGCCAGCGTCGCGGCATCCTGGCGATTGGCGATGCGCACCGCGGCCTGCGCATAGATGCGGCCCTTGGCATCGGCATAGGCCTGCAGCGACGGATGCCAATCGAGATGGTCTTCGGTCACATTGAGCACCACCGCCGCGTCGAGCGCGAGGGTGTGGGTGGTCTCGAGCTGAAAGCTCGACAACTCGATCGCCCAGAAGTCGGGTAATTCTTCGCGCGCGAGCGCATCGCCCAAGGCATCGAGCGCCGCGGGCGAAATATTGCCCGCCGCCTGCGCGCGCAAACCGGCGGCCGCGGCCAGATGCGCGGCCAGGCTCGTCACCGTGGTCTTGCCGTTGGTGCCGGTGATGCCGACCACGCGCGGCGCGTAAGCGCGCTCGGTCTTGAGATGCGCCAGCGCCTGCGCAAAGAATTCGATCTCGCTCCAGACCGGCACGCCGCGTTCGGCGGCCAGCGCGAGCAGGCCCTGAGTGGGCGCGCGATACGGCGACAAGCCGGGGCTGATGCCGATGATGTCGATGCCGTCGAGCAGGCTCGCGTCGAAATCGCCGCACCGGATGTCGAGGTCCGGCCATTGCGCAGCGACTTCGTCGCGCGTGGGCGGCGCGGCGCGCGAGTCGGCGATGCGCACCCGCGCGCCGTGGGCCAGCGCCCAGCGCGCGATCGCGACGCCGGTCTCGCCGAGACCGAGCACGAGGATGTGAGGTTGGGCGATCGGTCCGAACATGTCAGCGCAACTTCAAGGTGGACAGACCGAACAGCACCAGCATCATCGTGATGATCCAGAAGCGCACGACGACCTGGGTCTCTTTCCAGCCGGAGAGTTCGTAGTGATGGTGCAGCGGCGCCATTCGGAAGATCCGTTTGCCGCCCGAGTATCGGAAGTACAAGACCTGCACCATCACCGAGACGGTCTCGGCGACGAACACCCCGCCCATGATGAACAGCACGATCTCCTGACGCGTGATGACCGCGATCGTGCCCAATGCGCCGCCGAGCGCGAGCGCGCCCACGTCCCCCATGAACACCTGCGCCGGATAGGCGTTGAACCACAAGAACGCGAGCCCCGCGCCGCCCAAAGCGCCGCAGAAGATGAGCAGTTCGCCCGCGCCCGGGATGTAGGGATAGAGCAGGTATTTGGAATAGACCGAATTGCCGACCACGTAGGCGAAGATGCCCAGGGCCGAGCCCACCATCACCACCGGCATGATCGCCAAGCCATCGAGGCCGTCGGTCAGATTGACCGCATTGCTGGTGCCCACGATGACCAGGAAGGTCAGCGTGATGAAACCGAACACGCCCAGCGGATACGCGACATGCTTGAAGAAGGGCACGATCAAGTCGGCGCGCCCCGGCAGGTCGAGGGTGAACCCGCTTTGCATCCAGGCCATGAAAAGCTCGAAGGTCTTCTCGTTGTTCGGCGCCGCCACCGCGAACGCGAGATAGACCGCCGCGAGTATGCCGACCACCGATTGCCAGAAGAACTTGGCCTTGGCGCTCAAGCCTTTGGGATTGCGATGCACGACCTTGCGGTAATCGTCGACCCAGCCGATCCAGCCAAAACCCAGGGTGACGATGAGCACCACCCAGATGAAGCGGTTGGACAGATCCATCCAGAGCAAGGTCGACACGCCGATCGCGATCAGCACCAGCACCCCGCCCATGGTCGGCGTGCCCGACTTCACCAGATGGGTCTGCGGCCCGTCGGTGCGCACCGCCTGGCCGACCTTCCAGACCGTGAGCTTGCGGATCACCGCCGGTCCGGCCACCAGACCGATCACCAGCGCCGTCATGGTGGCGAGCACCGCGCGCAGCGTGAGGTAGTTGAAGACTCCGAACGCGCGGATGTCTTGCGCGAGCCATTGGAACAGTTCAAGAAGCATGGTTGCACCCTTCGCTCGCGCTCGCGCAGGCTTGCGCGGCGGGCTTGTCGTCTTGTGGAGGCGTCTGCACGACGGCCGGCGCTGCCTCGCCCAGGAGCGCGCCGACGACGCGTTCCATGCGCATGAAGCGCGAACCCTTGACCAGCACACTGGCGCCCGAAGGCGGCGTGCCCAATCCGGCGATCAGCGCTTCGGCGCTGTCGTAATGCAACGCGCCGGGCCCGAAGGCCAATGCGGCATCGCGCATGGCGGGGCCGGTGCACAACAGCCGATCGATCGCATGCGATTTGGCGTAGGCCCCGACCTCGGCGTGATAGGCCGCGCCGTGATCGCCGACCTCGCCCATGTCGCCCAGCACCAGCCAGCGCGGCGCGGGTTGCGCGGCCAGCACGTCGATGGCGGCGCGCACGGAATCGGGATTGGCGTTGTAGGTGTCGTCGATGACGAGTGCGCCGCCGACCGCGCGCTTGCGCTGCAGACGGCCTTTGACCGGCGCGAAGCGCGCAAGGCCGTGCGCGATGCTCGCTTCATCGATGCCGGCCGCATGCGCGCATGCGGCCGCGGCCAATGCATTGAGCGCGTTATGCATGCCGAAGGTCGCGAGCACGACTTCGTCGATGCGTACCGCGCCTTCGATGCGCAAGCGCGTGCCTTCGGTCGAGGCTTGCACGCTGCCGCGCACATCGGCTGCGGCATCGAAGCCAAAGCGCAGGCAACGGCGCCCGCCGGCGAGGTCGGCCCACCAGGCGTCGTAGGGCGTGCCCGCCGGGAAGACCGCGACGCCGTCGGGCGCGAGCGCGGTGAAGACCGAACCGTTTTCCTGCGCGACCGCGTCGATCGACGCCATGAATTCCTGATGCTCGCGTTGCGCGTTGTTGACCAGCGCGACGCCCGGTTGCGCGATGCGCGCGAGTTCGATGATCTCGCCCGGATGGTTCATGCCGAGCTCGATCACCGCGGCGCGATGCGTCGCCCCCAGTCGCAGCGTGGTGAGCGGCACGCCGATGTCGTTGTTCAGATTGCCCTGGGTGGCAAGACGCCCGGTTTCGCCGAAACGCGCCGCAAGAATGGACGCGATCATTTCCTTGACCGTGGTCTTGCCGTTGCTGCCGGTCACCGCGATGGTCGGCAACGCAAACCGGCGCCGCCAACCGGCGGCCAATTCGCCCAAGGCGCGGCGGGTGTCGGCCACGACCAGGGCGGGGCCGGCACACCCGGCGGGCAGGCGCTCGGCCACCACGCCGGCGGCGCCAAGTTCGAGCGCGCGTGCGATGTAGTCATGACCGTCGAAGCGCTCGCCCGCGATCGCGACGAACAACTCGCCGGCCGCCAGCGTGCGGGTATCGGTATTGACGCGGGTGCATTCGCGCGTGGCATCGCCGACGATGCGTGCGCCCATCATGGCCGCGGCGGCGCGCAGGCTCAGCATGTTGCCGCCTCCGCGCGTTTGGCGAGCGCGATGCGCGCTTCGTCAGGATCGTAGAAGGGCTCGCGCACGCCCGCGGTTTCTTGCGTGCGCTCATGGCCCTTGCCGGCGATGAGTACCACGTCGGCCGCATCGGCCTCGCGGATCGCGCGCTGGATGGCGGCGCGCCGATCAGGCTCGGACCAATGCACCGCCCCGGCCGGCAATCCCGCGCGCATGTCCGCAAGGATGGCCAGCGGGTCTTCCATGCGCGGGTTGTCGCTCGTGAGCACGCTGAGGTCGGCCAGCGCAGCGCTCAGACTCGCCATTTGCGGGCGCTTGCCCTTGTCGCGATTGCCGCCGCAACCGAATACGCTGACCAGCTTGCCGCCGCGCGCCTGCGCGACCGGGCGCAGCGCGCGCAGGATCTTTTCGAGCGCATCCGGGGTGTGGGCGTAATCGACCACGACCAGGGGCGCGCCCTCGCCGCCCAGCAATTGCACGCGGCCGTCGGCGGCGCGCACGCTGCGCAGCGCGGCGATCGCGCCATCGAGCGTGAGCGGCGGCAGGCCGGCGCGCGACGGCAGCACGAGCAAGGCGCCCAGGCAAGCGAGCCAGTTGGCGACGTTGTAATCGCCGATCACATCGATGCTGACGCTGCGGCGCTCGGCACCGTACAGCACGTCGAAGCGAGTGCCGGTCGCCAGGGCGGCGATGTTCTCGGCGCGCAGCGTGGCGCCGAATGCGCCGCTGATCGAATAGGCGACACAGTGCAGCGCGGCGATGTCGGGCCGCTGGTGCACGCGCTGCCAATACCGCTGCCCGGCCGGATCGTCGATGTTGATCACCACGCCGTGCAGTCCGGGCCAATCGAACAACACAGCCTTGGATGCCTCGTAGGCTTCCATCGAGCCGTGATAATCGAGATGGTCGCGCGTGAGGTTGGTGAACACCGCGACGTCGAAGCGCATCCCCAGCAGGCGCCGCTCGTCGAGACCGATCGACGAAGCTTCGATCGCGAGTGCGTCGGCGCCCTGGTCGCGCAACAAGGCCAGGCGCTGTTGCAACTGGACCGCGTCGGGCGTGGTGTAGCCGGTGGCGGTCAGGGCGTCGACCATGCCGGCACCGAGGGTGCCGACCAGGGCCGCGCGATATCCGATCGCCTGCATGCCGAGTGCCGACCAATAGGCGCAAGTGGTCTTGCCGTTGGTGCCGGTGATGGCGATGCTCGCGAGGGCGTCCGACGGATGGCCGTAGAACGCCGAGGCCACGGGACCGGCGAGCGGTTTGAGTCCGAGCACGGCGCGATGCGGCACCGGCGCGTCGATCTCCCATTCGTAGCCTTCGGACTCGAAGACCACGCCGGCTGCGCCGCGCGCGACGGCATCGGCGATGTAGCGGCGCCCGTCGGTTTCGTCGCCGGGATAGGCGAGGAAAACGTCACCGGGCTGCACGCGTCGGCTATCGGCCACGAGCTGCCCTTGCGGTGCCACGCCGCGCATCCAGGTCAGCAGTTCATGGATGAGTTGGTTCACATGCTCTCCGGCACGCTCTCGGCGGGAATGATGGTTTGGCGAAACGGCGCGTCGGGCGTGATGTTCAGCAGGCGCAGGGCCGCGCCGGTGATTGCTGAATAGGCGGGTGCCGCGACATCGCCGCCGTAGAACTTGCCGCCCGAGGGCTCGTCGATCATCACCGCGACGATGACGCGCGGATTGGAGGCCGGCGCAAAGCCGACGAACGAGCCGATGTATTTGCCGTCCATGTAATGGCCGCGCTCCTGCTTGCGCGCGGTGCCGGTCTTGCCGGCCACGCGATAGCCGACGACCTGCGCCTTGGGCGCGGTGCCGCCGGGGCCGGCCGCCATTTCGAGCATCGCGCGCACCGAGGCGGCGGTCTTGGGCGAGATCACGCGCACGCCTTGGGGCGGCGTCTGGAGCTTGGACATCGACAGCGGGACGAGATCGCCATCGCGCGCGAAGATGGTGTAAGCGCGTGCAATCTGCGCGAGCGACACCGATAGGCCGTAGCCGTACGACATGGTGGCCTGTTCGATCGGCCGCCAGTTGGCGTAAGGGCGCACGCGCCCGGGGGTGGCGCCGGGGAATCCGATCTTGGGCACTTGGCCGAATCCGAGGCCGGTGTAGAACTCCCACATTGCCTTGGGCTCCATCTGCAACGCGATCTTGGCGGTGCCGACGTTGCTCGATTTCTGGATGATCTCGGCGACGCTGAGCAGGCCGTGTTCGTGGGCATCGGTGATGGTGGCGGAGCCGATCGTCAGACGGCCCGGCGCGGTCTGGAACTTGCTCTCCGGACGCACGAGGCCGGACTCGAGCGCGAGCGCGATCGTCACCGGCTTCATGACCGATCCCGGCTCGAACAAATCGGTGATGACGCGGTTGCGCAATTGCGCGCCCTGGAGCCTGGCGCGCTGGTTGGGGTCGTAGCTCGGCAAATTGGCCAGCGCCAGGATCTCGCCGGTCTGCACATCGACCACGATGGCGGCGCCGGCCTTGGCCTTGTTGTCGTCGACCGCGGCCTTGAGCGCAGCGTAGGTGGCGCTCTGGATCTTGCTGTCGATCGACAATGCGACGTCGGCGCCGTCGACCGGCGCGCGCAGCAACTCCGACTCCTCGATCACGCGGCCGAGCCGATCCTTGATGACGCGGCGGCTGCCGGCACGGCCGGCGAGCGTCGGGTCGAGCGCGAGTTCGATGCCTTCTTGCCCGGCTTCCTCGACGTTGGTGAAACCCACGACATGCGACAGCGTCTCGCCCTCGGGGTAGTAGCGCTTGAATTCCTTGCGCGAATAGATGCCCTTGAGCTTGAGCGCCGCGATCTTGTCGGCGGTGTCCATGTCGACCTGACGCTTGAGGTAGACGAACTTGCGGTCGTCGTCGTCGAGCTTTTTGCGCAAGTCGCGCTCGGGCACGTTGAGCAGCCGGGCCAGTTGCGCAATGCGTTTGTCGGTCAGGTCGACGTCTTCCGGGATGGCCCAGATCGCGCGCACCGGCATCGACGAGGCGACGACCGCGCCTGCGCGGTCGAAGATCTTGCCGCGCATCGCGGGCATTTCGAGCACGCGTTCGTAGCGCTCGGCACCCTTTTCCTGCAGGAAGTCGGTGGTCGCGACCTGCAGCCAGAAGGCTTTACCCACCAGCGCGACGAACATCACCGTCAGCGCGAAGACGACGACCTTCGACCGCCAGGCCGGCAGCTTGAGCGTGAGCACCGGACTGGACGAAAAGCCAACGCCGCGCGCGCCTTGTCTCATTGCGCGTCTCCCGGCTTGCGGGCGTGCGCCTCGATGTATTGCGTGCGATCGGGCGTGACCGGTTGCATGCCCAGTTGTTGTTTGGCGATCTGTTCGATGAGACCGTGTTTGGCCGCGGCAGTCTGCTGCAGTTGCAGTTGCGACCAGTCCTGTTCGAGCTGGCGTTCGTCGGTGTGCGCGCGTTCGAGTTCGATCACCGCCTGACGCGCGCGTTGCTGCGCCGTGACGAGCGAGAACGCACTCGTCATGAGCAAAGCCACGAGCACCAGGCGCAGGATCATCGTGCGGCCTCGTCCCAGATCGGCGCCGCACTGCGCGTGGCCATGCGCAGCACCGCCGAGCGCGCGCGCGGGTTCGCGTCGATTTCGGCGGCGCTCGGCAGCACGCGCTCGACCTCGGTCAAGGGCGGCGCGGGCAATTCGCTTTCGCGCAGCGGCAGGCGCGCATAGCGCTCATGCAGGCGCGAGTAGCGTTGCAGGAAGTGTTTGACGAGGCGATCTTCGAGCGAGTGGAAGCTGATGACCGCGAGGCGTGCGCCGGGTGCGAGTGCGTGCATGGCTTGCTCCAGGCCTAACGGCAGTTCCTCAAGCTCTTGATTGACGTGAATCCGTAGAGCCTGAAAGGTGCGAGTGGCCGGATCCTGCCCCTTCTCGCGCGTCTTGACGGCGCCAGCCACGACCTGGGCAAGGTCCAGAGTTCGGACGAAGGGCTCGCGCGACCTGCGAGCAACAATCGCCTTTGCAACCGAAACAGCAAACCGTTCTTCCCCATAGTCTCGGATCACCTGTGCGAGTTGTTGCTCGGATGCGGAATTGACGAACTCGGCCGCCGACATGCCACGCGTGGTGTCCATGCGCATGTCGAGCGGTCCGTCGTGACGAAAGCTGAAGCCGCGCTCGGGGCTGTCGAGCTGCGGAGAACTGACACCGAGGTCGAACAAGACGCCGTCGACCGCGGCAATGCCGCGAGCGGCGAGTTGCTCCGACAGTTCGGCATAGCTCGCATGAACGATCTCGAAGCGTGGATCGGTGATCCGGGTCGCGGCTTCGAGCGCCGCCGGATCCTTGTCGAAAGCGAGCAGGCGTCCGCCGGGTCCGAGTCGCGCGAGCAATGCCCGCGCATGACCACCACGCCCGAAGGTGCAATCGACGTAGACGCCCAGCGGTTGGACGCGCAATGCATCGATCGACTCGTTGAGCAACACGCTGGTGTGCTGCTCGTGACGGGGCGCATCACCCATTCCTCAGAAATAGGTGTTGGCAAGACGGTGCATGTCACCGTCCTTGAACGCTGCGGCTTCGTCCTGCGCCAACGCCGTCGCGTCCCACAATTCGAAGTAGGCCCCCATGCCGCGCAGCTCGACGTCCTTGTCGAGATTGACCGCGGTACGCAGCTCGGGCGGAATCAGGATGCGGCCGCTGGCGTCGATATCGACATCGACCGCGTTGCCGAGCAGCAGACGCTTGAGCCTTCGGGCATCGGGGGGAAGCGCCTCGATCTCGACACGCTTGGTTTCCCAAGTCGCACGCGGATAGATCAACAGGCAGCCATCAGGGTGACGCGTCAATGTGAGCTTGCCCTCACACTGCGTAAGAAGCGCGTCACGATACCGAGTCGGCACGGAAAGCCGACCCTTGGCATCGATAACCAGCGATGATGGACCCTGAAAAACCACCCGAATGACCTCCGGACAACTGCCGAAGCACCATGATCGGGCTTGGTTGTTGTCCCACTTGCACCCACTTTAGGGCACTTTGTGCCACTCTAGTGGAACGACCGGAGGGGGTCAAGCCAGCCACACGGAGAAAATTCTCAATCACAACAAGGACTTAGCACAACAACTTCGAGTCAAAATCAGAAAAACTTCATATAAATGAAGCCACTGCAGCAGACTTCGAAAGTGAACACTGAAGAGTAGAAGATCGCAGGAATTTGGGACGTGTTAAGTACGCGCTAATCTGAGCGCGTTATAAAAGCGTGACTCTTTCGTGTCAGTCGACTTCGTACAGGAAGGGAAGCGCCAACCCGACAGGCAGTTCGCAGCACGGCGCGCAAGATGCATCCATCGCAACTAGATACGACTGCGAATCAGGCATCCCAACGGCCCAGCCTGTTTTGCGTCAAGCCAGGACGAGGATAGGCGTCATGAATACGATCAACACGTTTGATCTGATTTCGCAGGTTGTCACCGAAGGCGCGGCGATTGCCTTCGTATTGTGTCTGATGCGTTCCTTCATGACCTTCAAGATTGGCCGGGTCGAGCACGCCAAGACCACGGCGCTGTTCGCCCTCATCTTCACCACCATGGTTCCCTATGGTGGCAAGCTCCTCGAACTGCTGACCGAAGGTCCCGCAGGTTCACTCGCGTCGCAGGGCTATACCTTGACCTGGCTGTTCACGGCGATGCAAGGTCGGATGGCCGGTGCCGCGATGGGCATTGCGCTGTTCCTGATGCTGGCCACGCACATGACGCGACGCGTGCGCGCACATTGAGTCGACCCTCGCGTCAACCAAAAAGGCGCTCCGAGGAGCGCCTTTTGTTTGGGGAAGCGGAAAGAGATGGGGCGGATCGATAGGCCGGATTCTGTTACGGCCGCGTGTGTCGCCACACTTGGCTATGACAGTCATTCCTCTCGGCCGCACGTCACCGTGCAGCTCTAGCCACCTACCCGCGGCCTCGCCGAGCAGGGTCGTCGGCCGCCTATTTGGTGTTGCTCCGCGTAGAGATTGCCCGTTTCACCCCGTCGCACCACGGACATGCCGCAATACGGCGGACTCGTCTCTGTTGCTCTGATCCGCGCCTTACGGCGGAGAGGTGTTACCTCCTACGCTGCTCTGCGGAGTCCGGACCTTCCTCGAGCGCATGCGTTCGCGACTGTCTGATCCACCCCAGCGCGGATG
Organism: uncultured Burkholderiaceae bacterium; assembly: GCA_964448945.1. Lineage (GTDB taxonomy): Bacteria > Pseudomonadota > Gammaproteobacteria > Burkholderiales > Burkholderiaceae_E > CAXBRX01. Next base: position 3,265 of record CAYUYC010000053.1, on the reverse strand, counting down.
CTAGCAGCTTGCCATCGCGCGGCGTGGATGCGACACGGACGCTTTCGCAAACCGAGGCGATGTCGAATAACCGCGTGTGCCGCGCACGACACCCAGCCGCGCTGTGCTGCTCGACAAGCCCGCGCAATGTTGGTTAGTCTTGACTTCGCCTTCGCCTGCACTCCGCATGGCTGCGCAATCAGTTTGATATGGCCAATCCCCCTGAGATCCTCGTCATCGACGACGACACACTCGCACTCGCGCAAACCCGTCGACTGATCGAGGAAGCAAACTTTGGCGTTCGCACCGCTGAAGACGGATTGCAGGGACTTGCTTCGGTCATGATGCGCGCACCGGATTTGATTCTTGCCGATGCGCAGATGCCGAAGATGGATGGCTTTGGCCTATTACGCGCGATTCGAGCCAATGAGCGCACTAGGGCGATACCGTTTTTTGTGATGGTCAGCGAGGCAGAAGCCTCCCGTGCGAGCGAAGCGCGTGCCGACGGGGCTGATCTGGTCCTGACGAAGCCACTGGCACGCGATCGCCTCCTAGGCGCCATCGGCGACTATCTCAAGCAAAAGGCGCCGCGCAACAATCAAACGATGGCGGGGCTGCGCTTCAAGACCGGATCGAATATCCCGATTCCGATCGAAACACCCAAGCTCGAGCAGCACACACTGCCCGCGAATTTCGCGCAGTTCGTCGAGGAAGCACCCAACACGCTAATCGGCGAATCGATCCTCGATCCGGATGTCGAACTGCAGGCCAGTCAGCTCATTAGCAAACGCAACACTACCGGCACGGTACTGTTCTCGGACATACGCAACTTCACGTCGATCTCGGAGAAGCTCGAATCCGAGGAAGTCGTGGAGATGCTCAACGCATATTTCGCGCGCGCTTGCGAACCGATTCAACGACAACACGGCTGGGTCGTGAAGTTTCTTGGTGACGGGCTGGTCGCGTTGTTTGAGTCGCCCCCCGGACACATGCAAGATCATGCCGAGCGCGCAATCAAGGCTGGTCTCTTGATGGTGCTGGCAGCGGTCAGATTTCGTGCGTGGATCGCTGAGAGACATCCTCAACGCAACCTGCCCGAATTTGCCGTAGGCGTTGGCATCCACACCGGAGAAGTCACCGTCTGCAAGATGGGCGGCGCCGAGACACCGGAAACCACCATCATTGGCGACACCGTCAACACCGCAGCTCGCCTTGAGGAAAAAACCAAAGAGGTCGGATGGTCGTGCATCGCAAGCGCCGCGGCTTTCGACTCCGGGGGCGCGCGAATTCTTGCGGGCGGCCGCGATCGATTGACGGTAAAGGGGCGTGTGCAGCCGGTGGAGATCGTCGATGTGGTGGGATTGCACCCCAAGGCCACCGCCACCGAGCATGAGCGCAAGTTCTACGATGCGGTTTCAAGTGCCGTCGCATCGAATTCGCGCACGTTGCGCGCAAACGCCGTTGCACGTGCAGCGCTCGCCAATGCCGGCGCTTCGGCCTTTCCTGCAGGGACGTCTCGCCCAGGCGAAATCCGCATTCCTGGATACCGCATGGTTAGAAAGCTGGGCGAGGGCGGCATGTCCCCGGTTTGGCTCGCCCGGCGTGAAAGCGATAACGCAGAAGTCGTCCTAAAACTACTGCCGATTACTGGCGATGATCGAAAGGGTGATCGACTGCAGCGGTTTATTCAGGAATACGCGCTGGTATCGCAGATCGACCATCCCAATGTGGCGAAGATCTACGAGCAAGGCTTCACTGATGCCTACGCGTACATTGCGATGGAGTATTTCCCAGGCGGAGATTTGCGGGGTCTAACGAAAGGCGGCCTGAAACCGGATGTTGCCCAAGCGGTGCTTATCCAAATTGCGGGCGCACTCGCCGCGATTCACTCGAGAGGCATCATTCACCGGGACATGAAACCCGACAATGTGATGCTGAGAAATGATGGCAGCTTAGGTCTCGCAGACTTCGGGATCGCAAAGCACGCGGATAGCAACTTCTCACATACGCGACACGGAGAAGTCTTCGGGACCCCTTATTACCTCTCGCCGGAGCAGGCGCTTGGCCAACCAGTGGAACGGCGCAGCGACATCTACTCGCTCGGCGTCATGCTCTACGAGATGCTCACCGGGAAAAAGCCGTATTACGCTGATAGCGCTCAGGCATTGCTGTATCAGCATGTGCATGCCCCGGTGCCTACCTTGCCGGCTTCTTTAGTACGGTTTCAGTCACTACTTAGCCGGATGATGGCGAAACGACCGCAGGATCGCTTCTCAAGCGCAGAAGAGATCATAGATGCTGTGATTCCACTCTGACGCTCATAGCGGGGCGGCTTCTTTGTCTTGGAAAAGAAAAAGCGGGAGATCAGCATGAACTGATCTCCCGCTTTCGCGCATAGAAGCCTGACGATGACCTACTTTCACACGGGCAATCCGCACTATCATCGGCGCTGAGGCGTTTCACGGTCCTGTTCGGGATGGGAAGGGGTGGTACCACCTCGCTATGGTCGTCAGGCATAACTTGTCAGTCGCTCGCCATATCGGCGAACAACCCAATCTGAAAGAAGTGACGCGGTCGCGATCGAATCGCGCACAACGCTATTCATACCTTTAAATTCAAGGTTATAGGGTCAAGCCGCACGAGCAATTAGTACTGGTTAGCTTAACGCATTACTGCGCTTCCACACCCAGCCTATCAACGTCCTGGTCTTGAACGGCTCTTAAGGGAGATCAAGTCTCCAGGGAAGTCTCATCTTCAGGCAAGTTTCCCGCTTAGATGCTTTCAGCGGTTATCTCTTCCGAACATAGCTACCCGGCGATGCCACTGGCGTGACAACCGGTACACCAGAGGTTCGTCCACTCCGGTCCTCTCGTACTAGGAGCAGCCCCCGTCAAACTTCCAACGCCCACGGCAGATAGGGACCAAACTGTCTCACGACGTTTTAAACCCAGCTCACGTACCACTTTAAATGGCGAACAGCCATACCCTTGGGACCGGCTACAGCCCCAGGATGTGATGAGCCGACATCGAGGTGCCAAACACCGCCGTCGATATGAACTCTTGGGCGGTATCAGCCTGTTATCCCCGGAGTACCTTTTATCCGTTGAGCGATGGCCCTTCCATACAGAACCACCGGATCACTAGGTCCTACTTTCGTACCTGCTCGACTTGTCAGTCTCGCAGTTAAGCACGCTTATGCCCTTGCACTATTAGCACGATGTCCGACCGTGCCTAGCGTACCTTCGAACTCCTCCGTTACGCTTTGGGAGGAGACCGCCCCAGTCAA
>CAYUYC010000052.1:0-14892 GCA_964448945.1 uncultured Burkholderiaceae bacterium | reverse complement strand
GGTTTGGCCGCGACGCGTTCGAGCGCCGCGCGCATCAGCGCCTGACGATTAGGCGTGAATCGGCGCCAGCGGTCGAGCGCACGCGCCAGACGCGAAGCGACCTGCGGATTGAGCTCGTCGAGCTTGAGCACGTATTCGGTCCAGATCGTATAGCCGTGCCCCGACGCGTCGTGGAAATGGACCGGGTTGTTGGTGCAGAACTGCAGGATCACCGAGCGCGCGCGGTTGGGATTGCGCAGATTGAAGGCCGCATGCTTGAGCAGACCGACCAGATGCTCGGCGAAGCTGCGCGCCTGACCGTCGGGCACGCGCCGCGCCGTGGCCTGCAAGGTGAACCATTTGTCGATCACCAGCGGATCGTGTTCGTAGCGGGCATAGAAATCGGCCAGCTCGGGCGCGGCCGCACCGGCATCGGCCAGCACCGTCAGTGCGGCGAAGCGGTCAGTCATGTTGCCGGCATGCACGTACTGGCTGCGCGCGCGCGCCAGATGCGCGCTCGCGCCGGTTTCCACCAGATAGGCCAGGGCCAGATTGCGCAAGGCGCGGCGACCGGCGCTCTTGGCATCGGGCGAATAGGGCGCGTTGCTCGCCAGGCGCTCATAGAGGGTCAGCCAATCGTGCTCGAGCGCAAGCGCGAGCGCATGGACCAGCGCGTCGCGCACCTGGGCGATCGCGCCCGGATCGACCACCGGCACCTGCTCGGCGATGTAGGACACGCCGGGCAGGCAGAGCGCCACCTCGACGAAGGCCGGATCGAGGTCGGCCTGCAAGGTGCTGCGGAACGCTTCGACCAGCGCGGCCGGTGCGGTCTCGGGCACGGTGCCCGCGGCCAGATGGCCGAGGATCACGCCCAGCATCAGACGTTGACCGGCTTCCCAGCGGTTGAACGCATCGCTGTCGTGGGCCATCAGGAAGGCGAGTTGCTCGTCGGCGAGATCGATCGCCAATTGCACCGGCGCCGAGAAATCGCGCAGCACCGACGGCACGGGCGTTTGCGCGACATCGACGAAGCTGAAGCTTTGCGTCGCGGCTTTCAGATGCAGCACGCGCGTCGTGCCTTGCGGCGCGGCTTCGCCGTCGAGCCGCAAGGGCAGATCGCGACCATCCGGGCCGACCAGACCGACCGCCACCGGAATGTGCAAGGGCGGGCGGCCGGCACCGTTGGCTTGCGTGAGCGTCAGCGTGAAGCGCCGGGCCGCGGCGTCGTAAGCGTAATCGGCGCGCAGCTTGGGCGTGCCCGATTGCGCATACCACTCGCGGAATTGACTCAGGTCGGCGCCGTTGGCGGCTTCCATCGCAGCGACGAAATCGTCGCAGGTGACGGCCTGGCCGTCGTGGCGGCGGAAGTATTCGTCCATGCCGCGTCGAAAACCTTCGCGGCCGAGGATGGTCTGCTGCATGCGCACGACTTCGGCGCCTTTTTCGTAGACCGTCGCGGTGTAGAAGTTGTTGATTTCTTCGTATTCGTCGGGGCGGATCGGATGGGCCATCGGGCCTGCATCCTCGGGGAACTGCACTGCGCGCAAGGTGCGCACATCGTCGATGCGCTTGACCGCGCGGGCAGCGCTCGCCTGATCGCCGGCCGACATCATGTCCATCGAAAACTCTTGATCGCGAAAGACCGTCAGGCCTTCCTTGAGCGAGAGCTGGAACCAGTCGCGGCAGGTCACGCGATTGCCGGTCCAGTTATGGAAATACTCGTGACCCACCACCGATTCGATGCCCGCAAAGTCGGCATCGGTCGCGACCTCGCGGTTGGCCAGCACGTACTTGGTGTTGAAGATGTTGAGGCCCTTGTTCTCCATCGCGCCCATGTTGAAGTCGCTGACCGCGACGATCATGAAACGATCGAGATCGAGTTCGAGCCCGTAGCGCTCCTCGTCCCAGCGGATCGAGGCCTTGAGCGATTCCATCGCATGATGGGTCTTGTCGAGATTGCCGTCCTCGACCCAGACCTGCAGCAGCACTTCGCGGCCCGAGCCGGTGCGCATGCGCGCTTCTTCGCAGACCAGCTTGCCCGCGACCAGCGCGAACAAATAGCTGGGCTTGGGGAAAGGGTCGTCCCAAACCGCGAAATGGCGGCCGTCGTCGAGCGCGCCTTGTTCGATCAGATTGCCGTTGGCGAGCAGCACCGGATAGGCCGCGCGGTCGGCCGCCAGGCGCACGCGGTAGCGCGCCATGACGTCGGGGCGGTCCGGAAAGAAGGTGATGCGCCGAAAGCCTTCGGCCTCGCATTGGGTGAAGAAATTGCCGTTCGAGGTGTACAAGCCCGACAGCGCGGTATTGCGATTGGGCGCGCAGCGCGAAACGATGCGCAGCACGCCGCCATCGGCCGCGGTGCGGATGTGCAGGCGTTGATCGGCGTGGATGAAATCGCGCACCGGTTTGCCGTCGAACTCGATCGAGACGAGTTCGAGGTCTTCGCCGTCGAGCACGATGTCGCGCGGCAGCGGTGAATCCGAGTTGCGTCTGAGCGTGAGCTGGTTGGTGACCGTCGTTGCGTCGGGCTTCAGATCGAAATCGAGTTCGACGCGATCGACCCACCATGCCGGCGGTTGGTAATCGTGGCGGTGGATGGGCATGGGTTTCTCTTGACGCATAGACGGCCTTCTTGAGGTCGGGCGTTGCGCTGCGGCGCGTCGCCACAGCCACGGTCGCTAGAATGGCTGCGATTGTATTCGTTTCGCGGAGGCGACCATGCGCAGCATCCTTTCACTCCTCGCGGTCTTGCTGGTGGCCGCCTGCGCGTCGCCGCAGGTCATACGCAGCGACGTCACCACCTTCAACGACTGGTCGGCCACGGCCGGCAGCACCACGTTCCGGTTCGAGCGCGCGCCCGAGCAGATCGACAGTCTCGAACACAAGGTGTACGAAGACTTGGTGCGCGAACATTTGCAGGCGCTGGGCCTGAGCGAGGACGCCGCGGGCAGCCTCAAGGTGAGTCTGAGCTACGGCATTTCGTCGCGCGATGTGCTGATTCGCGAGACCGACTGGATGGATGAGCCGCGCATGCCCTGGTATGGCCCGGTCGGCCGCACCGCCAACGGGCGCCTGGTGTACGGCTGGGGTTACGACCCGTTCTGGCCCTGGGCCAGCCGCCCCATCACCCGCGAAACCACGCGCCGGCTGTGGCGCCGCGAGCTGCACCTCGACATCCGCGATGCGGCCACCGGCACCAAACGCTATGAAGGCACGGCGGTGAGCGAAGGCAGCACCGATCAACTCAATCCGATCATGCCCTACCTGGTCCAGGCCTTGTTCACCGACTTTCCTGGGGGCAACGGCGTCACGCGGCGCGTCGATCTGCCGATCGAGTCGCGCGAATGAACGGCGGCATCTGACCCGAACGCTCCTCACCCACACCACCTTCGGAGACTTCATGCTGCAAGGCTATACCCTGCCTCAGACCCCGACCGGCAACTCATCGTTGGCGCCGCGCCCGCCTTGGCATTACGCGGGCGATTGTCTGGCGATCGAATTCGAGGCGCGTCCCGACGCGGTGCGCGCCTTGTTGCCCGAGCCGCTGCAATACGAAGACGCGCGCTGCGCGGCCTATTTCGTCGAATGGCAGTTCGCGACCGATCGCGGCGACGAGCCGCTCGATCCCATCACCTCGCAGTACAAAGAGACGATCTTTCTCATCAGTGCCAAGTACCGCGACGAGCGCGTGGCCTATTGCCCGTTCATCTGGGTCGATCAGGACGTGTCCTTGATGCGCGGCCTGATCCAAGGCTGGCCCAAGCAACTGGGTTCGACCTGGATCACCCGCGCCTTGCCCTTCGATCATCCGGCCGCGGCGCGGCATGCGCCGGGCGGGCGCTTCGGCGCCTCGCTGGCGGTCAAGGACCGGCGTCTGGTGGACGCGCGGGTGACCTTGCGCGAACCCTGCACCGGCTTGCCGCAACCGTCGTTCGCGGCTGCGGTCAACATGCGCTTGTTTCCCAACCTCATGCGCGGCATGCACGACCAGCCCGCGGTGCACGACCTCGTGCGGCTGCGCTCGCGCGACGTGCAGATCGGCCCCATCCTCAAGGGCGAGGCCGAATTGACCCTTCATGATCATCCGCGCCTGGAGTTGCCCATGCTGCGGCCGGTGACGGTGGGCGCCGGCTATCGCATGTCGTTCGCGTTCACGGTCGACGACCTCGAAGTGCTGGTCGATCAGCGCGCGCGCAATTCCTCCGCCAAACCCGGCGCGTCGTAGACGTATTCGAGCGCGTGCAGGATGGCGCGCACGTCGACCGCGATCGATCGCGCACTGGTGTCGGTATACGCATAGCCGCCGCCCAGGGCTTCGAGATTGCTGTCGAACATCACGCCGACCCAATCGCCATTGCGGTCGACCACCGGCGAGCCGGAATTGCCGCCGATGATGTCGGCCGTGGTGACGAAATTCAGCGGCACGCGGGCATCGATGCGTTTGCGCGCCTGCGCCACGCGCGGCGGGAGATCGAACGGCGCGCGCTGATCGAAGGCGTCGGCGCGCGCGAACCATCCGCCGAAGGTGGTCTTGTACGGCGTCGCGCTGCCGTGCGAGGTGTAGCCCGCGACCTTGCCGTACGACAGGCGCAGGGTGTTGGTGGCGTCCGGCGCCACCGAAGTGCCGAGGATGGCAAAGCGGATGCGGCGGATCTGTTCGGTCGCGCGCTCGATCGGGGTGTCGATCTGTTCTTCCTTGTAGCGCGCGAGTTCGCGCCGCAGCGGATAGACCGCGGCCGCCACGCGGATCAATGGATCGGTCGATGCCGCGACGGCATCGGCGCCGCCGTCGAGCAAGGCGGCGCGCACGCGCGCATCGTCGAGCTGCGAGCCGCGCACCAGTCGCTCCGCGGCCGCGGCGGGCGTTTCGCCCCCGAGGGTCGCGCGCACGAAGGCATGGTCGGCGCCGAGGGTCCGGCGGGCCTGATCGAGCAGGCTGGCCAGACGCGCGATCTCGAAATCCCGGTAGACCGGCACATCGCTGCGCAACCGACTTTCGAGCGCGGGCAACGCGGCGTCGCGGTATTCGACCAGGCGCTCGGACTCGGGGCGGCGGCGTTCGTGCGCGATCTCGACGAGTTTGCCCGCGGTATCGAACAAGGTGCGATAGCCGTAACTCACGGCCCAGAGTTCGCGCGCGCGTTCGGCATGGCGCGCGGTGGCGGCTTCGATCTCGCGCCACGGCGCTTCGCTGCAAGCTTCGCGCGCGCGGCAAGCGGTGCGCAAGGCGTCTTCATCGGCGCGTCGGCGCGCGATCAATTCGGCATCGTTCATCGCGGCTTCCTGGCCGCGCATCGACTTGAGCCAGTTCTCGGTGCCGAACAAGGCGTCGTAGGCCTGGCGCGCGGCTTCGGGCGAACGATCCGAATACGCATGCATCATCGCGCGGGCGGCCTCGGCAGCGGCCAGACGCAAGGGCTTGAGCGTGCTGCGTTCGAGTTCGAATTGCGCCATGGTCCACAAGCGCTCGGTATGGCCGGGGTTGCCGGCGGCGAGGATCAGATCGCCTTCGGTCACCGCGCGGCGTGCGAGCTTGAGCCGATGCGCGGGCAGCACCGGCTTGCCGTCGGCGTAGACGCGCAAGAGCGCAAAGTCGAGCGCGAAGCGCGGGTAGACGAAGTTGTCCGGATCGCCGCCGTAATTGGCCGCCTGTGCTTCGGGGGCGAACACCAGGCGCACATCGGTCCATTCGCGGTAACGATAAAGGTGGAACAAGGAGCCGCCGTACAGGCTCACCACTTCGCAGCGCAGGCCGGTGGTTTGGCTGCAGGCCGCTTCGATAGCGCCGATGGCGGACTTGCGCGCCGCGTTGCGCTGGGCATCGTCGCTCGCGGCCTGGGTCGCGCGCGCGATCGCCGCGCTCACGTCTTCGGTCGAGATCAGCACGCGTGCATTGGCCCCGGGACAGCGCAATTCATCGGCCCGCCGCTTGGCGACGAAGCCGTCGCGGACCAGATCGCGCGCGGGCGTCGAGAGCTGTTCGATGCAATCGAGCGCGACATGGTGGTTGGTGAGCATGAGGCCCTGGTCCGAGACGAAGGCCGCCGACGCGCCGAACTTGACCGCCGACAGGCGCAGGTGTTCGAGCATCGCCGGGTCGAGCGTGACCCCATACCGGGCGCGGATTTGCTCGATCGGTGCATGGTCGAAGGTCCACATGCCTTCGTCGGCCTGGGCATCGAACATCGGGAAGGTGCACAAGGTGCAGGCGAGTGCCAGGCGCAAGACCTGGGCGTAGCGTCCGTGCATCGGGTTCTCCTCGTGGGGCAGTGGTGTGCGGGCGAGCCGTCCCCGCGGGCGCGGGTAGCGTCCTCGGGGTCGCCGCGGCGGTGCGATGCGCAGCCCATCCTGTGGCGATGGCGCCTAGTCTAGCCTTGCTCGGCGCAGACCGTTCCCGTACGCTGGCTTCACCCCCTCGCGGTACCTCGGCAATGACAACCCCACGACAAGAGCAAGAGGAACGCATATGTCCAGCATCTCGTATCCCACCGCTTCCATTCGTACGCTGGCGCTGGTCGGCCAGCCGGCGTCGGGCAAGACCAGCCTGACCGAAGCCTTGCTGGTCGCCTCGGGCGCGATCGGCGCGGCCGGCAGCCTCGAGCGCGGCAGCACGGTCAGCGATTTCGATGCCCTCGAACGCAAGGTCGGGCATTCGCTCAATTCGGCGGTGGTCAACTTCGCGCATGCCGATGCGCATGTGCATTGCATCGATACGCCCGGCTATCCGGATTTTCTCGGTCAGGCCATGACGGCGCTCGAAGCGGTCGAGACCGCGGCCGTCGTGGTGAGCGCGACCACCGGCATCGAAAGCGCGAGCGTGCGCATGATGGACTGGGCGGCGCGGCGCGGTTTGTGCCGCATGGTCGTGGTCAACAAGATCGACGCGCCGGGCATCGACTTGCCGGGCCTGCTCGAACAGATCCGCGCCACCTTCGGCCGCGAATGTCTGCCGCTCAATCTGCCCGCGCAAGGCGGCAATGCGGTGGTCGATTGCTTTTTCAATCCGAGCGGGGCGGCCGATTTTTCGTCGGTGGCCGATGCGCATCGCGCGCTGGTCGAGCAAGTGGTCGAAGTCGATCCCGGGTTCGTCGAGCGCTACCTCAACGAGGGCGACGTCGATCCGTCCGAATTGCATGCGCCGCTCGAACAAGCGCTGCGCGAAGGCCATCTGGTGCCGGTGTGTTTCGTCTCGGCGCGCAATGGCGCGGGCGTGCGCGAATTGCTCGATGTGATCGTGCGTCTGCTGCCCAATCCGACCGAGGGCAATCCGCCGCAATTCCTGCGCGGCGAGGACGCGAACGCGCAGCCGATCGAGGCCTTGCCCGATCCGGCGCGCCATGTGCTCGCCCATGTCTTCAAGATCACCCAGGACCCGTTCGTGGGCAAGATGGGCGTGTTCCGGATTCATCAAGGCACGGTGACGCGCGACAGCCAGCTTTACATCGGCGATGCACGCAAGCCGTTCAAGGTGGCGCATCTGTTCATGCTGCAGGGCAAGGACCGCGTCGAGGTCACGCGCGGTGTGCCGGGCGACATCTGCGCGGTGGCCAAGATCGACGAATTGCATTTCGACGCCGTGCTGCACGACGCCTCGGAAGACGATCACATCCATCTCAAGCCGCTGGAGTTTCCGGTGCCGGTGCACGGGCTGGCGATCGAGCCCAAGCGCCGTGGCGACGAACAACGCATGTGGGACATCCTGCAAAAGCTCGTCGACGAAGATCCTTGTCTCAAGCTCGAACACGTCGCCAGCACCAACGAGACGGTCGTCTACGGGCTGGGCGAGCTGCATCTGCGCACGCTGCTCGAACGCATCACCGAGGTCTACAAATGCGAGGTCGAGACGCGCCCGCCGCGCATCGCCTATCGCGAGACCGTGACCGCGCCGGCCGAGGGCCATCATCGCCACAAGAAGCAGACCGGGGGCGCGGGGCAATTCGGCGAAGTGTTCCTGCGCATCGAGCCCTTGCCGCGCGGCGCGGGCTTCGAATTCGTCGATCAGGTCAAGGGCGGCGTGATTCCGACTTCATTCATCCCGGCGGTCGAAAAAGGCGTGCGCCAGGCCTACGAGGCCGGCGTGATCTCGGGCCATCCGGTGATGGACGTGCGCGTGATCGTCTACGACGGCAAGCACCATAGCGTGGACAGCAAGGAAATCGCCTTCATCACCGCCGGGCGCAAGGCCTTCATCGACGCGGTGGCCAAGGCGCGGCCGATCGTGCTGGAGCCCATCGTCGACATCGAAATCACCGCGCCCGAATCGCACATCGGCGACATCACCGGCGATCTGTCTTCACGCCGCGGGGTGGTGAGCGGCACGCGCGCGGGGCCGCAAGGCGTGGCCGCGGTGCAGGGCCAGGCGCCGTTGTCGGAACTGGCGTCCTATCAATTGCGTTTGAACGCGATGACCGGCGGGCAGGGGCGCTACGTCCTCGCCTTCAGTCATTACGAGGCGGTACCGCCGGCGGTGCAGACCCAGCTCGTCTCGCAGCACCGGGTCAAGGACGACGACTGAAACCAGCGTGGCGGGCGTGCCGGCGGCCGCCCGCGTCATCAGGCATTCACGCGAAAGACCGAGACCGCCGTCGCCAGGCGTTCGGACTGGTCGCGCAAGCTGGCGGCTGCGGCGGCCGATTGTTCGACCAGAGCAGCGTTTTGCTGCGTGAGGTGATCGATTTCGGTCACCGCCGAATTCATGTTCTGTATACCTTGGCTTTGTTCGGAGGCGGCCACGCTGATCTCTTCCACGATGTCGGTCACGCGGCGCACCGAGTCGACGATCTCGCCCATGGTCGTGCCGGCCGTCGAAACCAGTTGCGTACCCGAGGCCACTTTCTCGATGCTGGCGCCGATCAGGCTGCGGATTTCCTTCGATGCCGTCGAGCTGCGTTGCGCGAGGGTGCGCACCTCGCTGGCCACGACCGCGAAACCACGGCCTTGCTCGCCTGCGCGCGCCGCTTCGACTGCGGCATTGAGCGCGAGGATGTTGGTCTGGAACGCGATGCCGTCGATCACGCCGATGATGTCGGCCATCTTGGTGCTCGACGCATTGATCGATTCCATCGTCCGTACCACCTCGGACACCACATCGCCGCCGCGCTGCGCGACCGAGGTTGCCGAGACTGCCAGTTGATTCGCGGTGCGTGCCGCATCGGCGGTCTGTTTGACGGCGGCAGTGAGTTGTTCCATGGCGCTGGCGGTGCGTACCAGGCTCGATGCGGCTTTTTCGGTCCGGTTGCTCAGATCGAGATTGCCGGCGGCGATCTCGGACGCTGCATGATTGACGGTGCCGGTGGTCTCATGGACCTGCTGCACGGTGCTGCGCAATGCCGTCACCATCTGCGCCAGATCGGCCATCAGGCTGCCGGTGGGCGCGGGGGGAATGACGGTGGTCAGGTTGCCCTGGGCCACATCCGAAACGATCGCGGCCGCCACCGATGGTTCGCCGCCCAATTGGCGCAGGACGCTCTTGACGATCCACAGGCCGACGCCACCGATCGCGACCAGGAGCGCCAGCACGAGCGCGGTGAGTTGCAGGATCAGGCTGCGCATCTGCGCTTGCACGCCGTCCTGATACAGCCCCGAGCCCACCATCCAATTCCATTCGGGCACCAGCTTCACGTATTGCAGCTTGTCGACCGGCACGGTTTCGCCCGGGTGGGGAAACTGGGTGTCGACGAAGGCTGCCCCGTGGTTGCTTTTGCGCACGGCCGCGCTCATCGCCGCGATGATGTCGTTGCCGCGGCCGTCGAGCACCTTGCCGCGCATGTCCTTGCCTTCCCATTCCGGCTTGGTCGGGAGCAGGACGTTGACCGAGTCCAGCGTCCAGATATAGAAGTAATCGTTGCTGCCATAGCGGGAGTTGCGCAAAGCGTCGATGGCGGCCGATTTGGCCTGCGCTTCGGTCATGGCGCCCGACTTGGCCTTGGCTGCGTAAGAGGCCACCAGGCTGTGTGCCGAATCGACGGCGGCGACCAGTTCGGCGCGCCGTCCTTCGAGCAACTGATGGGTGAGCCGGTAACCGCCGCCCACCGCGAGGATGGTCATGGCCGCAAGTGCGAGCGCAAGCAGCAGGATGATGCGGCGCTTGAAGGAGGCGGTTGCGCTGTTCATGGTGAAAACCCCTGTAAAGGACAGGTTTTGTCGGCGTGCGTGGTGACGTGCGATGCACGTATGGAAGCCCAGTATGTGGGCACGCCGTATCGCCATGCGCTTGAAGTAAGGGGGCGATCACCCGCCAGTTCAATGACGAAAATCGGCATGGGCATCTCGACCCCCATGCGCCGCCTTGCGCGTGCGTCGTCAGCTAGTGCGTGATGCGGAACACGGCGACCGCGCCCGACAAGCGTTCGGATTGATCGCGCAGGCTGGCCGCGGCCGCCGCGGATTCCTCGACCAAGGCCGCGTTCTGCTGGGTCATGCGGTCGAGTTCGATCACCGCGGAATTCACGTTCTCGATGCCTTGGCTTTGTTCGGCCGCGGCCACGGTGATTTCTTCGACGATGTCGGTCACGCGCTGCACCGAGGCGACGATCTCGCCCATGGTGTCGCCTGCGGCGGCCACCAGCTTGCTGCCCGTCGAGACTTGATCGACGCTCGCGCTGATCAGCCCGCGGATTTCCTTGGCTGCCGATGCGCTGCGCTGGGCGAGTGTGCGCACTTCGCCCGCGACCACCGCAAAGCCTCGGCCTTGCTCGCCTGCGCGTGCGGCTTCCACCGCGGCGTTGAGCGCGAGGATATTGGTCTGGAAGGCGATGCCGTCGATGACGCCGATGATGTCGGCCATCTTGGCGCTGGCGGTGTTGATCGAATCCATGGTGCGCACGACTTCCGACACCACGCTGCCGCCGCGCTGTGCCACCGAGGCGGCCGACACCGCGAGTTGATTCGCGGTGCGCGCCGCATCGGCGGTCTGTTTGACCGTGGCGGTGAGTTGTTCCATCGCGCTCGCGGTGCGCACGATGTTGGTCGCGGTCTGTTCGGTGCGCGCGCTCAGGTCGAGATTGCCGGTCGCGATCTCGCCGGCCGCGTGGTTCACGGTTTCGGTGGATTCGCGCACTTGGGACACGGTGTCGCGCAAGGCATTCACCATTTGCGCAAGATCGGCCATCAGACTGCCTTCGGGCGCGGGCGGGATGGCCGTGTTGAGCTTGCCCTGGGCGACGTCCGAGACGATCGCCGCGGCCAGTGCCGGCTCGCCGCCGAGCTGACGCAAGACGATGTGCACCGTTCGCCATCCGAGCGCACCCAGCAGCGACAACAGCACCGCGACCACCGCGACGCTCTGGAGGATGGTGGTCCGGATTTGGGCGGCGAGGTCGTCCATGTACAGCCCCGAGCCGATGATCCAGTTCCATTCCGGCACGAGCTTGACGTATTGCTGCTTGTCGACCGGCACCGTCTGCCCTTGGCGCGGGAATTGGGTGTCGACGAAGGCGGCGCCACTGCGGCTCGCACGTACGCCCGCGATCATCTCGGTGACGATGTCCTGGCCCTTGCCGTCGAGCACCTTGCCGAGCATGGGTTTGCCTTCCCATTCCGGCTTGAACGGATGCAAGACGGCGACGCCGTCGGTCGTCCACATATGGAAGTAGTCGTCATGCCCATAGCGCGACGCGCGCAGGGTCTCGACCGCGATGGCCTTGGCCTGGGCCTCGGTCATCTGGCCGGCCCGGGCCTTGGCGGCCAGACCCATGATCATGCTGTGCGCGGAGTCGACCGCGGCGACCAGTTCGGCGCGCCGCCCCTCGCGGATCTGCTGGGTGATCTTGACGACGGCGCCGGTGGCGAGCACCGCCATCGCGACCAGCGCAAGCACGACCAGAAGCACGATGCGGTGCTTGAAGGTGGTAGTTCGGTTCATGTGATCTCTCGTTCGCGGCTCAGGGCCGCGTTTTGTAAGGGGGGCCGGTCGAGGATCTCGACACCGAATGCTCGCCCTCCAATCACCGGAGGGCGGACTTCGACGCCTGAGTATCCATATAACCGCATTGCAGCAATGGCCGAGTTGAAGGCATTTCGGCGCGCAATTCGTTTGGCTAAATGTGGAACTGCGGCCGGGCCGCGGAAGAACCGCGTGTCTGGCCATGCTGTCTGTGCATGGGTAGGCTTGCGCCGCGCTCAACCAATGGAGGGGTCAGTCCGATGCCGATACCGTGGACGACGGTGATTTCCGCGATTCCCTGGAGCGATGTGCTCAAGGCCGCCCCCGAGGTCGCGCGGCGTGCCAAGCGTTTGCTGACGCGGTCCGGTCAGGCGAGCGCGCCGACCACGCCACCAGTGGTGTCTTCAGGCGCAGGCGAGCCGGCATCGCCCGATGCGCGCCTGGCGGCGCTCGAAGCGCGGTTGGCGGAATTGGCCGAGCAGCAGCGCGCCAGCGCCGAAGTGATTCGCGCCTTGGCCGAGCAAGGCGATGGCGTGGTCGCCAATCTCGAGGTGCTGCGCCTGCGCGTGCGGCGACTGGCGTGGATCTGCGCCTGGCTCGGCGCGAGCCTCGCGGCGCTCGCGGTCTGGTGGGTGATGCGCTGAGCGCTTACGCGGGCCGGCGCGGCACGACCAGCGTCGTGACCTGCACTTGCACCGGCTCGTCGCGCTGGTTGAGCGTGGTGGCGCGCACCTTGACCAGTCCATGCGTGGGGCGCGAGTTGGAGACGCGCGCCTGCAAGACCTCGATCTCGACGTGCAAGGTATCGTTCGGGCGCACCGGTCGCGGCCAGCGCAGTTCTTCGAGACCGGCACCGATGAGGCCACCCGCGGGCTTGATGCCGCTGTCGACGAACATGCGCATGGTCATCGCGGCGGTATGCCAGCCGCTGGCGGCCAGCCCGCCGAAGAAGGTATCGGCCGCCGCGGCTTCGTCGGTATGAAAAGGCTGGGGGTCGTAACGGGTGGCGAAGGCCTTGACCTCGTCGGCATCGACGCGCGTGCTTCCGCCGTGAAAGGTCTGGCCGACGAAATAGTCTTCGAAATACAGATCGGACATGCAGGGCTCCTGGTGACGGCGTGAGATTACGCGAGGCCGCGGTGCTTGGCGCGATGTCCGGTGCTCATTTGCGCGGGCTGAAGGTGCGCGGGAAGTAGGCGACCGATCGCCGATCGGCGAGCCGGTACAACTGCGCGGGCCGGTTGGCGCCTACGCGTACCGCGTCGACCGGCACGATGAAATCGGCGGCCAGCATGCGGGTGCGAAACGCCGATTTGTCGAGCGCGCGCGCCAGCACCACCTCGTAGGCGTGCTGCAGATCGCTGAGGGTGAACTCCTCGGGCAGCAGATAGGCCGGCAGCGAGGTGTATTCGACCTTGGCGCGCAAGCGCTCGAGCGCCGCGGCCAGCAATTGCGCATGGTCGAAGGCGAGCGGCGTATCGACGCCGGTGGCGCCCACGGGCATCCAGCGCACATCGCGCGCATTGCCGCCGGCTTGCAGCACCAGCGCATCGGCGGGAATGAGGGCGAAATAGACATGCGTGGTCGACCAGCCGCGCGGATCGCGCGCCGCGCCGCCCCAACTGCCGAGTTGTTCGAGATAGGGCGAGGTCACGCCGGTCTTTTGCTGCAGCTTGCGCAAGGCGCAGTCCTCGAGCGTCGCGTCGCGGCGCACATCCACCAGGCCGCCGGGCAAGGCCCATCGATGCGGAAAAGGCTCGTTTGCATCGTCGGGGCGGCGCACCAGCAGCACCTGCAGGCAGTCGTCCTGCACGGTGAAGATCGCCAGATCGACGAAGACCAGCGGGCGTTGGGCATGGGCAGGCAGGGCGGGCATCGGGGCTCCGGTGAAAGTGGCGCGCTGCATGAGGTGTTGCGCGCGGCACGACGGCACGGGCTTGACTCTAACTGCGTTAGTTGTAGTATGCAACTTATTTAGTTGTGTAGAACAACTAACAAGGAAGGTTCCTCAACGAAAGGAGTGCGCCATGCTCGGTATCCGTTATCTCAAGTCCAACCCGACGACCTATGTGATGCAAGTGCGCGGCGGCGGGATTGCGCGCGAAGGCGCGGGCCTGTCGTTCATGTATTACGCGCCGACCAGTTCGATCGTCGCGCTGCCGGTGGCCAGCCGCAGCGATGATTTCATCTATACCTTCACCACCGCGGACTTTCAGACCGTGACCTTGCAAGGGCAGGTGACCTGGCGCATCAGCGAACCGCGCAAGACCGCGCAATTGCTCAACTTCACTTTGCGTGCCGACGGCAAGGGCTACGAAGCCGACGATCCGAATACCCTGGCGCAGCGCGTGCTCGCGCCGGTCGAGGTGCTGGCGCAGGACGCGGTGCTGCGGCGTGCGCTCAAGGCCGCGCTGGCATCGTCGAACGCGATCGCGAAGGAGGTGAATGCGGGCCTGGTCGCGCACAAGGAGATCGGCGCGCTGGGGCTGGAGATCCTGGGCCTGGCGGTCACCGCGATCCGGCCGACGGCCGAGACCTCGCGTGCGCTCGAAGCCGAAGCGCGCGAGCAGATCCTCAAGGCGGCCGACGACGCGATCTTTGCCCGGCGCAATGCGGCGGTCGAGAACGAGCGTGCGATTCGCGAAAGCGAACTCGATACCGAGGTCGCGGTCGAGCAAAAGAAGCGTCAGATCCGCGAGACGCAGATGGATGCCGAAGCCAGCGTGCGCCGCAAGCAGGCTGAATTGCGCCGCACCGACATGGAAGCCGAGATCGGCATCGAGGAGCGGCGCCGGTCCTTCGTCGAACTCAATGCGGCCAACACCCGCGTGCTGGCCGAAGCCGAGGCGCACAAGGTGGCCGCGGTGATGACGGCGCTCGAAAAGGCCGACCCGCGCGTGGTGCAGGCGCTGGCCGCGGCCGGCATGCAACCCGGGCAATTGATCGCGCAAGCCTTCGGCGGCATTGCCGAGCGCGCCGAAAAGATCGGCCAGCTCAACGTCTCGCCGGATCTGCTCGAGACCTTGCTC
>CAYUYC010000051.1:4957-14899 GCA_964448945.1 uncultured Burkholderiaceae bacterium | reverse complement strand
GTGTGCAGCCGATCTGGTGGTCGGTGCGGTACTGATCCCGGGCGCCGCGGCGCCCAAGGTGATCCGCCGCGCGCAACTGTCCAAGATGAAACCCGGCGCGGTCGTGGTCGACGTCGCGATCGACCAGGGCGGCTGCTTCGAGACCTCGCATGCGACCACCCATGCCGATCCGACCTATGTGGTCGACGGCGTCGTGCATTACTGCGTGGCCAACATGCCGGGTGCGGTCGCGCGCACTTCGACCTTCGCGCTCAACAACGCGACCCTGCCCTTCACCCTCGCGCTGGCCGACAAGGGCTGGCAAAAGGCTTGCGAAGACGACCCGCATTTGCGCGCCGGCCTCAATGTGCATGCCGGACGCCTGATCCACCCGGCCGTCATCGAAGCCCTGACCCGCGCGGCCTGAGCGCCGGATGTCACCCAGGTAACGCAGGCACTGCGCCGCCCCGAACATGGGGCGCGCAGCCGCCTGCGTCGCTTAGCATCGGGCCCCGACCGGGTGCTGCGCCTTCGCGCCGCACGGCGTAAAGGACACCGATGCTCGGCAGCACTTCCCTGACCCTCCCGCTGGCGGGCGCGGGCGGCTTCATCGCCGCCCGGGCGGCGCTCCATTGGGCGCTGCGCCGTGCGTTGCGCGCGCCGCGCCTGCGCGAAGACGCCGACCTCACACGTCACGGCATGAACGGCCTCGCCGTCGCCATCCCGACGGTGCGCGCGCTGAATCTGTTCGCATGGCTGTTGCCCGCGGGCACGGCCTCCGCGCCGGCGGCGGCCGTCGTCGTGCTGCACGGTTGGGGCGGCAACGCCGAAGTGATGCTGCCGATCGCGATGCCCTTGCATGCCGCGGGCTATGCGGTCCTGGTGATCGACGCGCGCAATCACGGCCGCAGCGACGACGATGATTTTTCGTCCTTGCCGCGATTCGCCGAGGACCTCGATGCCGCCCTCGATTGGTTGCGCGCCCGCCCCGAGATCGATGCCACGCGCATCGCGGTGCTCGGGCATTCGGTCGGTGCCTCGGCCACGCTCTTGAGCGCCTCGCGGCGCACCGACATCGCCGCAGTGGTCAGCCTGGCAGCCTTTGCCCATCCGGCGATGGTGATGCGGCAATGGCTGGCAGCCAAGCGCGTGCCCTACGTGCCGATCGGGTGGTATGTCCTGCGCTACGTGCAACGGGTGATCGGACATCGCTTCGACGACATCGCGCCGATCAACACCATCGCCCGCGTACGGTGCCCGGTACTGCTGATGCATGGCAGTGATGACCGCACGGTGCCATCGGAACAGGCGCATCTGATTCACGCCCGGCGCGCGAGCGATGCGGTGCAATTGCGCATTCAACCCGGCGAACACGATGCGATGGACGCCTTGCTGCGCCACATCGACGAGATCCTCGCCTTCTTGCACCAGGCACTGCGCGCCAACGCGCGCCGGTGCGACGCGCGCGTCAACGCTGGTTCTTGACCCCCGACACCACATGCC
Source organism: uncultured Burkholderiaceae bacterium (assembly GCA_964448945.1). GTDB lineage: Bacteria > Pseudomonadota > Gammaproteobacteria > Burkholderiales > Burkholderiaceae_E > CAXBRX01. Next base: position 13,417 of record CAYUYC010000051.1, on the reverse strand, counting down.
CGGTCGGCGCGACCTGCGCCGCCGAATCGCAATGCCGGGTCTGGTCGTCGAAGAAGAAATCGGGTTCGAACTCGCGCAGGAAGGGCCCCTTGTCGAGGCCGCCGAGGAAGAAGGCTTCGTCGACCTGCACATTCCAGTTCATGAGGGTGCGTACCGCGCGTTCGTGCGCCGGAGCGCTGCGCGCGGTCACGAGCGCGGTGCGGATGCGCATCGGCACCGCGCTGTCGCGGGCCGCGCTTTGCAGCCGATGCAGCGCTTTGAGCAAAGGCGCAAACGGCCCCGGCGGCAAAGGCTGGGTCGCGCGCTGGGTTTCATGCGCGACGAAGCCGTCGAGTCCGCTCGCCTGGAACACGGCTTCGGCCTCGTCGGAAAACAGCACCGCGTCGCCGTCGAAAGCGATGCGCACTTCATCGGGATGCGACTCGGCCAGCTTCTTCGATTGCGGATACACGCGCGCGGCCGGAAAACCCGCGTCGAGCGCGGCGCGCACATCGGGCTCGTTGGCCGACAAGAACAGATTGGCGGCGAGCGGTTCGAGATAGCGCCAAGGCTCGCGCCCGCGGGTGAACACCCCGCGCTCGATCGCATGGCCCGATTGGCGCGCCGAATGAAAGACCCGCAGGCCCGAGACCGGATCGTTGCGCGACAGGATCACCACCTCGACCCGATGCTCGCCCGGCGTGTTGAAGGCGAGCAGCTTGCGCACCAGCGGCGAGGCCACGCCTTCGGGCGCCGGCTGGTCGAGCCGTTCGAGCTGCAGCCGCATGTAGGCGGCGTCATCGCTTTGCTCGAACCAGCGGTTTTCTTCTTCAAAGTCGAACAGCGCGCGCGAACTGATCGCGACGACGAGTTGATCCTGGAGGTCTTTGGCCATCGGCCGATTATGCCCGCGCGCACACCGCGGCTAGCGGAAGAACACCGTCGCGAGGCCGAGGAAGATGAAGAAGCCCATGCTGTCGGTGGTGAAGGTCAGCAGCACCGACGAGCCCATGGCCGGATCGCGCCCGACGCGCTGAAGCACCAGCGGCACCGCCATGCCCACGCAGGTGCCGACCAGCATGTTGAGCAGCATGGCCAGGAACATCACCAGGCCGAGCAAGGGCCCTTGCGCGGTGTGCATGTAAAGCAGCCACGCAAACACCCCGGCGATCGTGCCCCAGAGCACCCCGTTGAACAGCGCCATGGCGACCTCCTTGAGCAACAGCCGCTTGGCATTGCCCATGGTCACCTGGCCCAGCGCGATCGAGCGGATCAGGAGCGTCATGGTCTGGTTGCCCGAATTGCCCGCGATGCCCGCGACGATGGGCATGAGGGTCGCGAGCGCCACCACCCGCTCGATCGTGCCTTCGAAGGCGCCGATCACGCGGCTGGCAAAGAACGCCGTGCACATATTGACCGCCAGCCAGAGCCAGCGGTTCTTGGCCGATTTCCAGACCGAGGAGAACAGGTCCTCTTCTTCGCGCAAGCCGGCCTTGGCCAGATCGCGCTCTTCGCTTTCCTCGCGGATCACGTCGACGACTTCGTTGACGGTCAGGCGCCCGATCAAGCGCCCGCGCCGATCGACCACCGGGGCCGAGACGAAGTCGTAACGCTCGAAGGCCTGGGCCGCGTCGCTGGCATCGTCTTCGGGATGCAGGGTGAAGACCTCGGTCGACATCACCTCGGCCACGTCGGTCTCGGGCTCCTTGACCAGCAAGGTGTTGAGGGTCAGCGAACCCTTGAGATGCTCGTCGCGATCGACCACGAAGATCTGGTCGGTATGGTCGGGCAGTTCGTCGAAGCGGCGCAGATAGCGCAGCACCACCTCGAGCGTCACATCGTCGCGCACCGTCACGGTCTCGAAGTCCATGCGCGCGCCGACCGATTCCTCGGGGTAGGACATCGCGGTCTGGAGTTCTTCGCGCTCCTCGACCGTCAGACCTTCCTTGACCTCCTCGATGACCTCGTGCGGCAGATCGGGCGCGAGGTCGGCGATCTCGTCGGCGTCGAGGTTTTCGACCGCGTCGACCAACTCGTCGCGATCCATGGTCGCGATGAGGGTCTCGCGCACCGCGTCCGAAACCTCGAGCAGGATGTCGCCGTCGCGGTCCTGGCGCACCAGATCCCAGACCTGCAGGCGTTCCTGAAGCGGCAGCGCTTCGAGGATGTAGGCGATGTCGGCCGGGTGGAGTTCGTCGAGCACCGCGCGCATCTCGGCTTCGTGCTGACGATGCGTGAGCTGGGCCACCAGTTCGTGGCGCTTGTCGTCCTCGGCGTAATGCTGGCGTTCGGTCACCTGCTCGACCAGGCGCTGCTTGTGCAGCAGATCCTGAATCCGCGCGAGCGCGCGCGGCGCGACATCGGGCTCGCGCGGCGTGGGCGCGGCGCTCTCGATGGCGGTTTGCGGCTCGTTGGTCGGGGTCGGCGTCATGGCATGCTCGAACGGGTGCGCGATTGTACTGGCCGATCTGACCAGCCTCGCATGACAAATTGCATGGCCGGCACCAACACCTTGGTGTCTGGCGCGCCCGTAGCGGGCACGGCATCATGCGGCCCCGGCAACTTGCGTCGATGCCTCCGCCGGATCACCGACCCAGCCATGCGCCCGACCCGTCCATTTTCGCAAGCCTTGCTCGCGGCGCTCGCCATGTGCGCGCTGCTGCTTGCGGCCACCTCCCAGGCGGCGCCCCAGACTGCGCCCGACGCCGCACGCGGGGTCGCCGTGCGCCTGATCGGCTTCAACGATTTTCATGGGCATCTCGAGGCCGGCAACAATGCGCTGACCCTGCCCGACCCGCGCGCGCCCGGGCAGCAAGTGCGCGTCGGCGCGGGCGGCGCCGCGTCGCTCGCCGGGCTGATCGGGCAATTGCGCGGCGAGGCCGCGCACAGCGTGGTGTTTTCGAGCGGCGACCTGATCGGCGCTGCGCCGCTGGTGTCGTCCTTGTTCCGGCACGAAACCACCATCGCCGCCATGAACGCGATCGGGCTCGATTTCGCGATCACCGGCAATCACGAATTCGATGCCGGGTTTGCCGAACTCCGCCGCATCGCCGGCGGCGGTTGCGCCGACGACGCCGGCGCCGATGGCACCACGCTGTCGTGCGCCGACGGCCGGTTTGCCGGCGCGCGCTTTGCGTATCTGGCCGCCAATGTCGAAGGACCCGACGGCAAGCCGGTGTTGCCGCCGACCTGGATCAAGACCATCGACGGCGTGAAGATCGGCTTCATCGGCGTGGTCACGCGGACCACCCCGGGCATCGTCATGCCTTCGGGCATCGCGCGCCTGCAGTTCCGCGACGAAGCCGGCACCCTCAATCGCCATGCCGGGCAATTGCAACGCCAGGGCGTGCAGGCCATCGTCGCCGTGGTGCACGAAGGCGGCACGGTCGATGCCGACTGGAACGACACCCGTTGCGCCGGCGCACAAGGCCGCATCTTCGAGATCGCCCGGGCGCTCGCGCCCTCGATCGATCTGGTGTTCTCGGCCCACACCCATCAGGGCTATCACTGCGTGATCGATACGCCGCATCAGCGCGGCCTGCATGTGCTGCAAGCGACCTCGTTCGGGCGCGCGGTCGCGATGGTCGATGTGGTCATCGACCGGCGCACCGGCGACATCGACCGATCGCAGATCCGCGGCCTCAACCTGCCGGTGGTCAGCACCCCCGATGATCGCGGCGCCTATGCACGGGTGCCCGAGGACGCGGCGATCGCACGGCTGGTGCAGGCCGCGGTCGCACGCGCGGCCCCGCGCGCCGATCGCCCGGTGGGCTCGATCGCCGCACGCATCGAGCGCGGCGCCCGCGGCGATGCCGAAGCGGCCGACTCGCCGGCGGGACGCCTGATCGCCGATGCCCAACTCGCCGCGACGCGTGGCGCCGATCGCGGGGGTGCGCAGATCGCCTTCATGAACACCGGCGGCATCCGCGCCTCGCTGGCATGCCCGGGCGCGGGCCCATGCCCGGTCACGTACGGCCAGGTCTTCACCATGCAACCCTTCGGCAACAGCCTGGTGGTGATGACGCTGACCGGCCGTCAGCTCAAGGCCGTGCTCGAAGACCAGCACAAGCCGCACAAGACCGCGCCGCATTTTCTGCAGGTGTCGCAAGGTCTGCGCTACACCTGGGCGCGCCAAGCCAAGTTCGGCGAACGCGTGCGCGACTTGCGGCTCGACGGCCGGCCAGTCGCACCCGAAGCGCGTTATCGTGTGGCCGTGAACAGTTATCTCGCCGAAGGCGGCGATGGTTTTGCCCGGTTGCGCGACGGCACCGACCGCCGCGGCGGTCCGCTGGACGTGGACGCGCTGGCCGACTACCTTCGCAGCCACCCCGGATACGCACCCGATCCCTTGACCCGCATCACCCTCGTCGATTGAAGCCCGATCGACACTCACTCGCCCCTTCCACGGAGAAACCGCCCATGCCGGCCCCCATGCGCTTGATCAGATCGATGTCCCTCGTGCTCGCCTGCACCGTCGGCGCTGCCGGATGCGCCATGTTCAGCGAGAAGGAAACGCCCGAGCAGGCCCAGGCCAATGCGGCACGCGGCCTGGATACGCTCACCCGTACCGCCGCGTCGATCGCCGACGAAGTCCTCAAACGCGCCAACGGCGACAAGCAGACCCCGATCGTGCTCGGGCGCGGCCTGACCAGCGGCGAACGCGCGCTGGCCGAAGTCGTGGGCACGCAATTGATCGCGCGCGGCGCGACGGTCGAAGCGACGTGCGGCGCGACCTGCCTCGAAATGTCCATCATCGAGCTGGCCGGACTGTCCTTGTCCGACGAGCAAAAGCAATTGCTCTCGGCCGGCGACATCCTCCAGGTCGCCTCGAGCGCGACGCCCTTCCTGGGCCAGATCACGCGTGTGACCAGCGAACGCAGCAAACCGGCGGCGGCGATCGTCATGTTCGTCACGCTGAGCAAGCGCGAAGGCGCGCGCTACACCGAGCGCCAGCAATTCATCACCCGCATCGGCGGCACGCCGATCGCCGCGGGCGAGCCGCCCGCCATGGCCGCCTCCGCCGCGCCGAACGCCGACAAGCCCTGAGCGCGGTGCGGTCCCTGCACACGCCTGCGCCGCGGGCGCTGTGCACCGCGCGAGCGGCGGGCGTTTAAGTCTGGTCTAAGTCGCCGGTCCGACACTGCGCCGCATGCGCGCGCGACAATGCGTGCGCTGCCCTTTTCCCGGATGCGCGAACGCCCATGCGACTGTTGCTCGTCGAAGACGACCCCATGATCGGCGAAGCCTTGCTCGACGCCTTGCGCGCCGAGCATTACGCCGTCGATTGGGTGCGCGATGGCGCCACCGCCGACACCGCCTTGCGCTCCCAGGCCTACGACTGCGTGCTGCTCGATCTGGGCCTGCCCAAACGCGACGGCTTCGAGGTCTTGCGCGAACTGCGCGCGCGCAAGGACCGCACCCCGGTGCTGATCGTGACCGCGCGCGACGCGGTCGATCAGCGCGTGGCCGGCCTCGACGGCGGCGCCGACGACTATCTGCTCAAGCCTTACGACCTCGACGAGTTGTTGGCGCGCATCCGCGCGCTGTTACGGCGCAGCGCCGGGCGCGCGGAGCCGGTGTACGAGCATCAGGGCGTGAGCATCAATCCCGCCACCCGCGAAGTCTCGGTCGACGGTCAGCCGGTCGTGCTGTCGGCGCGCGAATGGGCGGTGCTCGAACCCTTGATCGCGCGGCCCGGCATGGTGCTGTCGCGCGCCCAGCTCGAAGAAAAGCTGTACAGCTGGAAGGACGAGGTCAGCAGCAACGCGGTCGAGGTCTACATCCACGGCCTGCGCCGCAAACTCGGCACCGACCTCATCCGCAATGTGCGCGGGCTCGGCTACATGGTGCCGCGCGCATGAACTGGCTCGGCATCCGTTCGCTGCGCACGCGTCTGCTGGGGTTCTTGCTCGCGGCGGTGATCGGCGCGGCCCTGGTGCAGGCGGTGTTCGCGTATCGCTCGGCATTGCGCGAAGCCGATGCGATCTTCGACTACCACATGCAGCAGATGGCGCTGTCCTTGCGCGCCGGGGCGCCTTTGTCGGGCCCGCTGCTGCCCGGCGGCGAGGATCGCGAATTCGAGTTCCTGATCCAGATCTGGACCGCAGATGGTCAGCGCGTATTCGAGTCGACGCCCGACATGCTGCTGCCGCAACTCGCGGTGATCGGGTTTTCGACCGCGAAGGCGCAGAGCACGACCTTCCGGGTGTTCACGCTGCAGACGCCGTTGCAGATCATCCAGATCGCGCAGGATTTGTCGGTGCGCCGGCAGATGGCGACCGCGTTCGCCTTGAGTACCGTCACGCCGATCGCCTTGTTCGCGCCGATGCTGATGCTCATCGTCTGGTGGGTGGTCACGCGCTCGCTCGCGCCGATCACGCGCACCCGCGCGCAAGTGGCCCAGCGCGCGGCGGAAGATCTCGCGCCTTTGCCGGCGCAGGACTTGCCCGATGAGATCCGCCCGCTGGTCAATGAGATCAATCTGTTGTTCACCCGCGTGCGCGCAGCCTTCGAGACGCAACAGCATTTCGTCGCCGATGCCGCGCATGAACTGCGTTCGCCGCTGACCGCGCTCAAGCTCCAAGTGCAGACCTTGCAGCGCGCCGGCGACGAGCCCACGCGCCAGTTGGCCATCGAGCGGCTCGGCGCAGGCATCGATCGCGCGACGCGGCTGGTCGAGCAATTGCTCGTGCTCGCACGCCAGGAAGCGACGCCGGCGGTGACCGCATCCGAGATCGATCCGGTCGCCCTGGTGCAATCGGTGATCGGCGATCTGCTGCCGGTCGCGCATGCCCGCGGCATCGACCTGGGCATGGCGCGCGCCGACGCTTGCCGCATCACGGGCGATGCCGACGCCATGCGCGTGCTGTTGCGCAATCTGCTGGACAACGCGATCAAGTACGCGCCCGAGCAGGGCCGGGTCGACGTGAGCGTCCTTGCCGACGCGAGCGAGGTGCAACTGATCGTCGACGACGACGGCCCCGGCATCCCCGAGGCCGACCGCGCACGGGTGTTCGACCGCTTCTATCGCGCGCCCGACGCGGCCTCGATCGGCAACGGTCTGGGCCTGGCGATCGTCAAGGCCATCGCCGATCGCCACGGCGCACCGGTCACGCTCGAGACCGCGCCCACGCTGGGCGGTCTGCGCGTGCGCATCCGGTTACATCGCCTGCCCGGGGTTTAAGTCTGGCCTAAGTGTGCGGGCCGACATTGAGGCCCATGGACCTCGTCGTCCTGACTTGCACCCATCGATCCACAGGAGAGCACATGAACAAGAACGTCTTGACGCCCAAGCGCATCGTGATCGCGCTCGCCGCCGCCGGCGTACTGGCCGGCTCGACCTCGTTTGCCTACGGTTTGGGACACGAACACGCCGCCGCATCGAGCGCCGTCGTCGCCGCCGCCGAAGCGCCGGTCGCCGCTGCCGTGCCCGCGCCCGCACCCACGGCCGGTGCCACCGTCGTCGCGGCGCCCGCTGCCGCCATCAACGGCGTGGCCTTGCCCGATTTCTCGCAGATCACCGAGCGCTATGGCCCGGCGGTGGTCAACATCAGCGTGAGTGGTACCACCAAGACCGCGTATGCCGCGGGTCAGCCGCGCCGCGGCGATCCGTTCGCCGACGATCCGTTCTTCGAATTCTTCCGCCGCTTCCAGGGCCAGGGCGGGCAATTGCGCGAACGCGAAGTGCCCACGCGCGGCCAAGGCTCGGGCTTCATCGTGACCGCCGACGGCATCGTCCTGACCAATGCGCACGTGGTGCGCGATGCCAAGGAAGTGACGGTCAAGCTGACCGACCGCCGCGAGTTCAAGGCCAAGGTGCTGGGCTCGGACCCCAAGACCGATGTGGCGGTGCTCAAGATCGAAGCGAGCAATCTGCCGACCGTGGTGTTCGGCAAGACTTCCGACCTCAAGGTCGGTGAATGGGTGCTCGCGATCGGCTCGCCCTATGGCTTCGAGAATTCGGTCAGCGCGGGCGTGGTCAGCGCCAAGGGCCGCGCCCTGCCCGACGACAGCTTCGTGCCCTTCATCCAGACCGACGTGGCGGTGAACCCCGGCAATTCGGGCGGCCCGTTGTTCAATGCGCGCGGCGAGGTGGTCGGCATCAATTCGCAGATCTACAGCCAGACCGGCGGCTACCAGGGCCTGTCGTTCGCGATCCCGATCGATGTGGCGGGGCGCATCAAGGACCAGATCGTCGCGACCGGCAAGGTGGCCCATGCGCGTCTGGGCGTGACGGTGCAGGAGGTGAATCAGACGCTCGCCGATTCGTTCAAGCTCGACAAGCCCGAAGGTGCATTGATCGCCAATGTCGAAGCCGATGGCCCGGCGGACAAGGCCGGCCTGAAGACCGGCGACGTGATCCGCTCGATCAACGGCAAGCCCATCGTCGGGTCGGGCGATCTGCCGGCCTTCGTCGGTCTGGCCAAGCCGGGCGACAAGGTCGCGCTCGATGTCTGGCGCGATGGCAAGCGAGTGCAGGTC
>CAYUYC010000051.1:0-4947 GCA_964448945.1 uncultured Burkholderiaceae bacterium | reverse complement strand
GTCAACGCAGTGCTCGGCAATTCGGGCGAGCGCAGCGAACGCGTCGCGAAGGACGATCAGGCCGAAGGCAAGGCGCGATTGGGATTGGCGCTGCGTCCCTTGCAGCCGCAGGAAATGCGCGAAGCGGGCACGACCGGACGCTTGTTGATCGAAGACGCCAGCGGCCCCGCGGCCATGGCCGGCGTCGAATCGGGCGACATCCTGCTCGCGGTCAACGGCAAGCAGGTGACCTCGATCGAGCAAGTACGCGAGATCGTCGCCAAGTCCGACAAGTCGGTCGCGCTGTTGATCCAGCGTGGCGAAGACAAGCTCTTCGTGCCGGTGAAGCTGAGCTGAGGCCGTAATGCGATTGCCCTGGCCGCGCGGTCAGGGCAATTGCGCATCGCCCATGCGCGAAAGAATCAAGCCGGTGCGGTTGAGCAGATAGGGCGCAAACCGGTTGCGATCGTAGAACCGCGGATTGGGCAGCATGGCCGCGAGTTTGGCGGCTTGGCCCGCGCCCAGCTTGGCGGCGCTGATGCCGTAGTAATGCTGCGCCGCGGCTTCGATGCCGAACACGCCCACGCCCCATTCCACGACGTTCAGATAGATCTCGAAGATGCGCTCCTTGCCGAGCCAGAACTCGAGCATGAAGGTGATCGCGAATTCCTCGGCCTTGCGCACATAACTGCGCTGCCCCGTCAGGAAGAGATTCTTGGCCAGTTGCTGGGTGATGGTCGAACCGCCCGCGACCACCTTGCCGCGCCGGCGGTTGCGGTCGTAGGCCTTTTCGAGCGCCTCGATGTCGATGCCGGGATGCTCGGCGAAGTTGCTGTCCTCGGCCGCGATGATGGCGCGCTTGATGTTGCGGCTGATGGCGTCGTAGGGCACCCAGACATGGCGGATCTCGGTCGGCGCGGCCTTGGCCGACGCTTTGCGCGGCGGCAGTTCGGGCGGTTGCGCGAGCGCAAGCTCCTGCGCGCGCATGAAGCTCGTGGTCGGCGGATCGATCACCACCATCAGGCCGATCTTCACGAACAGGGCCGCCTGAAAGATCACCACCGCCGATGCGGCGGCCATGAGTACGAGGAAGATCTGACGGGCGATCGCTTTCATCGGTGCTCGGGCTCTGAGGAAAGGTGGCGGTCGTGCGTCGCGATGCAGCTCACAGCGCGCGATGGCCTTCGGCGCGTACGCGATGGCGCAGTTCTTCGATCACATGCGCGGTCTGGGGGCGCTTGCCGCGCCAGACGAAGAACGATTCGCCGGCTTGCTCGACCAGCATGCCCAGGCCGTCGGCGGCACACGCCGCGCCGATGGTCAGCGCGTATTCCATGAACAAGGTCGGCTTGTCGGCGTACATCATGTCGTAGGCGCAGGCGCCGGGCGCAAACACATGCGCCGGCAAGGGCGGGATGTCGCCGGCCAGGCTCGCGCTGGTCGCGTTGACCACCAGATCGAATTGCCCGTCGACATGCATGAAATCGACCGCGCGCGTGCAGCCGAAGACCGCGCCTTGTTCGGCCAGTTCGTCGGCGCGGGTGCGGGTGCGATTGACGATCACGAGTTCGGCCGGCTCGGCTTCGAGCAAAGGGCGCAACACCCCGCGCGCGGCGCCCCCGGCGCCCACCAGCAAGACGCGCTTGCCGTCGATCGCGAGGTCCAGGTTCTGGGTCAGATCGCGCACCAGGCCGACGCCGTCGGTGTTGTCGCCCCAGAGCGCGCCGTCCTGGCGCCACAAGGTGTTGACCGCGCCGGCGCTTTCCGCGCGCGGCGTGCGCCGCTCGGCCAACAAGAAGGCCTCGAGCTTGAACGGCACGGTGACGTTGAGTCCCTTGCCGCCGCGCGCAAAAAAAGCGCGCACCGTGGGCGCGAATTGATCGACCGGCGCGAGGATGCGTTCATAGACCAGCGCTTCGCCGGTCTGTTCGGCGAACAGCGCGTGGATGATCGGCGATTTGCTGTGCGCGATCGGATTGCCGATCACGGCGTACCGATCCGGCTGCAGCAGATTGGGCGCGTCGCTCATGGCGGTCAGCGACTGCGGGTTTCGATGGCGTCGTTGGTAAAGATCATCGTGCGCGTGATCGACAACAGATCCATCTCGGACTTCATCTGCTTGGTGAATTTCCCGTAGGGAGCGGCGCGCCGCACGATGTTGAGTGCAGCCAGATCGAGCACACGCTGGCCCGAGGACTTGTTGATCTCGAGTTCCTTGATCTGCCCGTCCTTGTCGATCACCACGGTCAGTTGCACCTGTCCGTACAAACGTCCGCGTGCTTCGACCGGATAGTTCAGGTTGCCCCAGCGCTCGACCTTGTTGCGAAAGGCGTCGACATACATCGCGGCGGCATAGTCCTTGGCGCTGGTGCCGAAGAAGTGCTTCTTGGGTCGCTTGTTTTCCTCTTCGATGCGTGCGTCGATGATCGCGGCCTGATGCGCCAGCGCGCGGGCGCTGTCGACGATGTCTTCCGCGGTGGGATCGAGCCGGTCTTCGAGCGCCTTCTTGTCCACGATCGGATCGACGCTGGCGCGATCGGAGCGCACCGCGGCCAGCAGCTTCTTCTGTTCGGTCTCGAGCTGCTCCAGGCGCCGCCGCTGTTCCTGCAACGAATCGCCCTCGCGGGTCACGCCGGTGTTGGGCAGCGGGCTGGTGGCGCGCCCGGCATCCTTGTCGCCGCCGCCTTCCAGCGCCACTTGCGCGAGCACCTCGGCCTTGGTCGGGGCGCGCTCGCTGCGGGTATTGAGCAACACCACTTCGAGCCCGGGATCCTCGGCACGCAGATTGAACGCCTCGGGCGCGACGAAACGGATGGTGAGCAAGGCCGCATGCAGGCCGATCGATGCCGCCAGCGCATAAGCGAGCAAACGGTTGTCCGCAACCCAGTGCGAGAACGCGGACGACGAACGAGGCATGGCGGCGGCAGACATGCGCGCGATTCTAATGGCTGGCGGGTGTGCCCGGCCGCTCGGGCGTCGCGTCCGGCACGACGGGTTCGACCGGCGGCGCCACCGCGTCGGCATCGGTGTCGATCGGCGTGGCTTCGGTCGCGATCGGGGTTGCGGCATCGGCGGTGGCGTCGTTCACCACATCGCCGGCATCGACCGTCTCGTCGGCAGGCTCTTCGAGCGCGTCGACATCTTCGACGGTTTCGTCGGCATGCACCGCGGCCAGGCGCAATTCGAGCGTCAGATCGACCTCGTCGATCGCCAGCACTTCCACATCGACGTGGGTGCCCGGCGCCAGATGCGCGATGCCCGCCAGACGCGTGGCGATCGGCACATCGCTCAGGCGCACTGCTTCATTGCGCAACACGACTGCCTTGATGCGCTGACCGCCGCCCACGAGCCCTTCCTGGGCGAGCCAGCGCAAGCTCCAGTACCGCTCGAGATTGCCTTGCACTTCGGCATAGGCCGAGTACGCGGCATCGAAGGCCCCGATGATGGCGAACATCTCGGCCGAGTTCTTTTCGAACGGCGCCCGCACGAGCGGATCGGTCTGCGCGCGTACCGCCGCGATCAACTGCCATTGATTGACCAGATCGACATACCGGCGCAACGGCGAACTGCTCCAGGCGTAATGGCTGACGCCCAGCCCGATATGCGCCGCGGGCACGGTGGTCATGCGCACCGAGCTTTGCCGCGCGCCGGGCCGTGCAAACTGGGTCTGGGTGCGATAGATGCCCGGAATGCCGGCATCGGCGAGCGCGCGCCCCCAGGTGCTGTTGGCGAAGATCATCCACTCGGCCACGATGCGATCGAGCGGCGCATCGCGGCGGCGTTGTTCGATGCGCACCCGGACCTGACCGTCGACGTCTTCGATGCGGAAGTTGTAGTCGGCGCGGTTGCGCGGTTCGGGCTTGCCGCGCACCTGCTCGCGCTGTGCGCCCAGGCGCTGTCCGATGTGCCAGAGCGCCTGCAATTCGCGCTTGAAGGCAAATTGCGTGGCGTCATCGGCGAGCGTGGCCTCGGTCACCACGGCATCGAGCTGATCGTGACGCAGATTCGCCGCCATCGGCACGCGTTCGATCACGGTCTGCGTGGCCAGACAGCTCCCGTCATCGGTATCGAAATCGGCATACAAGGACAGCGCGGGCCGCGGCATGCCGGCACCGAGGGTATACGCCTCGACCACCGAATCGGGCAGCATGGTGATCTTCTCGCCCGGCATGTAGACCGTGGACAAGCGTTTGCGCGCGAGCTGGTCCAGCGCATCACCCGGCGCAAACGCGAGCCCCGGCGCGGCGATGTGGATGCCCACGCGCACGCGTTGCGGGGCCGGCCATTGCACCGAAAACGCATCGTCGATCTCGGTGGTCTGGCTATCGTCGATCGAGAACGCCTGCACATCGGCCAAGGGCAGATCGTCGATCGCGATCGCGGGCGCTTGCAGCGCCGGGTCGAAACCGGTGCCGCGCGGAAACCATTCGACGACGAAGCGCGCGCGATGCAGATCGCGGGCACTCGCGAAGGCACCGGCCTCGTGCAGCACGCGCGTGGGCGTGCGCGCCAGACGTTGCGCCGCCTGATCCAGCGCCTTGTATTCGATGGTGTTCTTGTCGGGCCGGAACAAGACGAAGGCGGCCCGCGACGGACTGTCGCCCGGACCGGCCGGCGCCTCCCAACCGGCGGGCAGCCGATGCGCGCAAAGTTCCTCGACCATCGCCGCCTGTTGCGCGGCATGTTGCTGACGCCGCTCCAGCCCCGCCAGCGCGGCCTTGAGTTCGGTCTCGGGGGCGCGCTTGTAGCGCCCCTTGCCTTTGCGCCGGAAATACATCGGCGCGCCCTGTACCCGCAACACCAGGGCCGCCGACTGCACCGCATCGGGCGTCTTGCCGAAGTACTCGGCCCCCAGCGCAGACGCGTCGAATTCGTCGTCGGGCGAGACTTCCCACAAGAACGCCAGATCGATCGATTCGGCCAGCGCCTGGGCTTCGCGCATCAACTCCGCGGGCGCGGGCACTTGCC
>CAYUYC010000050.1:0-15017 GCA_964448945.1 uncultured Burkholderiaceae bacterium | reverse complement strand
GGTTCTGGGTCAGGAAGATGATCGGAATCATGCGGAAGGTGCTGCCATTGCCGATGCCGGCCGTCATGAACAACGCCATGAACATGGTGAGAAAGCCGTAGAAATTGCCGCTTTGCGCGCCACTGGCCGCATCGGGCGTTGCCGGCAGGAAGACCAGCACGCCGACCACCGCGAGTGCCATCGCGATGAAGTTCCAGAACGTCACCCGCGCACCACCGAGCTTGTCGGACAGCCACCCGCCGACCGGACGCACGAGCGCGCCGACCAAGGGGCCGAGCCAGGCATACGAGAGCGCGTTGACGCCCGGAAACTGGCTCTTGATCAACAACGGAAAGCCGGCCGAATAGCCGATGAACGAGCCGAAGGTGCCGAGGTACAGCCAGCACATGATCCAGTTGTGCTTGAGCCGGAAGATGCGTGCCTGATCGCGAAACGAGGCCTTGGCACTCGCGATGTCGTTCATGCCGAACCATGCGGCCAGGCCTGCGACCACGATGAACGGGACCCAGAAATAGCCGGCGTTCTGCAGCCACATCTGTTTGGTTTCCGCGCCCTTGGTCCAGACCTGCGCGGCGCCGCCGAGATCACCGAACAGCGTGCTGGTGATGACGATGGGTACGACGAACTGCACCACCGACACTCCGAGATTGCCGAGGCCCGCGTTCAGACCCAGCGCCAGCCCTTTCTCCGACTTCGGAAAGAAGAAACTGATGTTGGACATCGAACTCGCGAAATTGCCGCCGCCGAAGCCGCACAACAGCGCAAGGATGATGAAGGTACTGTAAGGGGTGCTGGTGTCCTGCACAGCCCAGCCGATGCCAAGCGCCGGCAGCAACAGCGTCGCGGTCGACACGGCCGTCCAGCGCCGCCCGCCGAATACGGGCACCATGAACGAATAAAAGATCCGCAGCGTCGCGCCGCATAGCGCGGGCAGCGCCGCAAGCCAGAACAATTGGTCGGTCGTGAACTTGAAGCCGATGTTGGGAAGATTCACCACCACCACCGACCACACCATCCAGACCGCGAAGGCGAGCAGCAGGTTGGGGATCGAAATCCACAGGTTGCGGCTCGCGATCGCGCGGCCTTCGCGATTCCAGAAGCCCGCGTTCTCGGGTTCCCAGCGGTCGAGGACTGTACTCATGTGATTCTCCTTTGCGGCGCGTTCAACGCGCGGGGTCGGCGACGCGTGCGCCCGTCATCACGTCGGTGCGACGCACCTCGGTGAGGTACATCCAGATCAGCGAAACCCAGACCACGCCGTACATCAACATGAAGGCGCTCGAACGGATGCCGGTCAGATCGAGCAAGGCGCCGAACATGATCGGCAGCACGAAGCCGCCGAGACCGCCGGCCAGGCCGACGATCCCCGACACCGCGCCGATCTGGTCATGGAATTCATCGGCGATGTACTTGAACACCGAGGCCTTGCCGAATGCGAAGGCCACGCCCATCACGAACAGCAAGGCGGTGAAGGCGTAAACATTCAAGCCGAGATGAAAACTCTGCGGACCGTTGACAGTGGCGATGGTGAAATCGGTCTGCGGATACGACAGCAGGAACAGACAGATCCAGCTCACCCAGAGCACCCACCAGGTCACGCGGTGTGCGCCGTAGCGATCGGCGAGCCAGCCGCCGATCGCGCGCAGCACTCCGCCCGGCAACGAGAAACACGCTGCGAGCAGGGCCGCGGTCTTGAGATCGAAACCGAATTCGCCGACGTAGTACTTGGTCATCCACAACGCGAGCGCGACATAGCCGCCGAAGACGATCGAGTAGTACTGGCAATACTTGATGACGCGCGGATCGCGCATGACGCGCCATTGGTCGGCCAGGGTCACCGAACTGTCCACGCGATGGCTGCCGTCCGAACGCGAGGCCAGCAAGAACACCAAGGCTGTGATCGCCATGACCACCGCATAGACCTTGGGCACGATGGTCCACGAGCCGGCTGCGGCGATGAGCGCGGGGGCGACGAACTTGTTGACCGCCGACCCCGAATTGCCCGCGCCGAAGATCCCCATCGCGAGGCCTTGCTGGCGCTTGTCGAACCAGCGCGCCACGTAGGGCGTGCCGACCGAGAACGATCCACCGGCCAGACCGACGAACAAGCCGAGCACGATGAAATGCCAGAACGCGGTGGCCGAACTCATGAGCCAGATCGCGGGCACACAAGCGAGCATGAGCCAGAACAGCACCAGTCGCCCGCCGAAGCGATCGGTCCACATGCCCAGCGGCACGCGTACCAGCGAGCCGGTCAGTACCGGCACCGCGGTCAGCAGGCCAAACTCGGTGTTGTTGAGTCCGAGCGTCTTCTGGATCGGCACCCCGATCACGCCGAACATCATCCACACCATGAAACACACGGTGAAGGACAAGGTCGAGACCGACAGGACCGACCAGGCCCATCCCCCGCCCTTGTGGTATTGCTGCGCTTGGCTCATGGCCGTCTCCCTTGCGTGCCGCCTGGCACGCCTGGGAGGCAGTCTAGAAAGCGCACCACGCGCGGCAATGCGCCCTTGTGGGTACTCCGCGCGCAAAGCGGCGATGCACCTGCCACCAAAGTGGTAGATCCGACGCACAGGTGGTAGGCGTCCCAAGCCTCGCCACGCCTTGCCTTGCCGAATCCGACGCATGGTGATTGACTGCGGCCACTGCCCGCGCAGCGCACAAGAGGTACCACCAGCGTGCTGGCCTTGTTGCGTGCTGGCGCGACGACAATCGGGCTTTTGCCACCGGATGCTCACGATGGGCCTCATGCAACGCTTGTTTACCCGCTCGCTCGTGCTGCGCCTGGGCGCGTCGCTCGCGATCGTCGGCGTGCTCGCGACCATCTCGGTCATCAGCCTCGTGATCTTCACCGAGAACTCGACCGGCAAAGGCAGCGCGATCAACATCGCCGGCTCGTTGCGCATGCAAAGCTATGCGATCGGCCTGGCACTGTCGGACACCAGCGTCCCAGCCGAGGCGCGCCGCGGCGCGGTGCTGGCCGATGTCGCCGAACTCGATACGCGCATCGTCTCGGCCGGTCTGCTGAGCGCGATTCCGCAAAGCGCGGACGATCCGACCCGCGTGCAATACGCGCGGATGGCGCAACGCTGGTCGCAGCTCAAGCCGCACATCATCGCCGCAGCCCCAACCCCCGCGCCCGCGCTCATTGCCGACATCCGCGCAATGGTCGGCGAAGCCGATCAACTCGTGCGCCTGATCGAGGCCGATCTCGATACCCAGATCGAGCGGCTCAAGATCTTCCAGGGCGCGGCACTGTTCCTGTCGGTGACCCTGCTCTCGGTGATCATGTATTACGCACAAGAGCACATCGTCACGCCCTTGCGCGAGTTCGAGCGCGTCTCGCGCGCGATCCGGCAGGCGGACTTTTCTGCGCGCGTCTCGGCGCAGGACACCGCCGAATTCGACGAGCTCGCACAAGCCGTCAATTCGATGGCGGCTGATCTGTCGGCGATCTACGGCCAGCTCGAAGCGCGGGTGCGCGACAAGACCGAAGAACTCGAACGCACCAATCGTTCGCTGCGTTTGTTGTACGACATCACGCGCACGTTGTCGGAACAAAAGGTGACGCGCGAGACCTTGCAGCAAGTTCTCGAACAGGCCGAGCAAGTCATCGGCGTACATGTGGGCGTGATTTGCGCGCGTGCTTCCGACCAGGCGCTCGGTACACCGCTCGCATTGACCGGCAGCGCCGAAGAAATCGCTGCGACCTTGTGCGCCCCGGAAAACTGCGAGCGCTGCGGCCGTTCATCCGGCATCAGCCTGCGCGCGCTCGACAACGACGCCGGACAGGTGATGACGATGCCGCTGACCGAATCGGGCCGCGCTTATGGCGTGATGCCCTTGCGACTGGAGCGCGGCGACAGTGTCGCGCCTTGGCAAAGCGAGTTGATGGAAAGCGTCGGCCATCACATCGGCGCGGCACTCGCCACCGCCGCGCGCACCCAGGAGCAGCACCGGCTCGCTTTGTTCGAGGAGCGCTCGGTGCTGGCGCGCGAACTGCACGACTCGCTCGCGCAAGCGCTGGCCTATCTCAAAATCCAGGTCGTGCGCTTGCAGAAGAACCTCGAGCATGGCGGCGATCCGCAGACCACCGCGGCCATCCTGACCGAATTGCGCGAAGGGCTGAACTCGGCTTACCGGCAACTGCGCGAACTCCTGACCACCTTCCGCCTGCGCATCGACGGACGCGGATTCTCGACCGCGCTGCGCGAAACGGCCGACGAGTTCGCGTGCCGCACCGGCGTGGCGATCGGGTTCGACAATCGCGTCAGCGAACTCGAACTCTCGGCCAACGAGCAGATCCATCTGTTGCAGGTGGTGCGCGAAGCCTTGAGCAACATCGAGCACCATGCGCAGGCCAGGCATGCCACCGTGACCTTGGCGCGCACGACCGCGGGCGCGATCGAATTGACAATCGACGACGATGGCGTGGGCATCAGCAACGCACAGGCGCCAATGCATCATTTTGGCCTGGCGATCATGCGCGACCGCGCGGCCAGCCTGGACGGCAGTTGCACCGTCGCGCGCCGCGACGGCGGCGGCACCCGCGTGCATTTGAGTTTCATGCCTGCATCGATCACGCGATCAGGCTCGACCACCGAGGAAACGGTATGACCGGCCCCGTCACCGACCACACGGATACCAGCGCGGAATCGGTCGTCATCATCGACGATCACCCTTTGTTTCGGCGCGGCGTCGCGCAACTCATCGAGATGGAACCCACGCTCGCGCTCGCGGGCGAAGCGAGTTCGGGCGAAGAAGGTCTGGTGCTGGTGCGCAAGCTCGACCCCGATCTCGTGCTGCTCGATCTGAACATGAAAGGCATGGACGGCATCGCGACGCTGAAGGCAATCAAGGACGAAATGCCCGAGGTACGCGTGATCCTGCTCACCGTCTCGGATGCGCCCGACGATCTGATCGCCGCGATCCGCGCCGGCGCCGATGGTTATCTGCTCAAGGACATGGACCCCGAAGACCTGATGGCGCGGCTGCGCGAAGCGCTGACCGGCCGCATGGTCATCAGCGATGCGCTGTCGGGCCGGCTGGCACAAGCATTGCGCGATGAAGCTCAGGTCGAGCGCCGCTCGACCTCGGGCCTGACCGAACGCGAGCGCACCATCCTGCGCTGCCTGGCTGAAGGCAAGAGCAACAAGCTGATCGCGCGCGAACTCGACATCACCGAAGGCACGGTCAAGGTCCACGTCAAACATCTGCTGCGCAAACTCAACTTCCGCTCGCGCGTGGAAGCCGCGGTCTGGGCCGTGGCGCAGCACCCGTGAGCGGCCACGTGCAGGCTCAGGTCGAGGCGCGCGATGCCGGCGCCGCGGCTTGGCGCACGATCAGACCGGTTCCGCTGATGACCAGCACACAACCGAGCAGCATCGCGGCGGTGATCGTCTCGCCCAGGAACAGCCATGCCCAGAGCATCGCGAACACCGGAATCAAGAAGGTGACAGTGAGCGCCTTGCCAGGTCCCACGTCGGCGATGAGCCGGTAATACAGCACCGAGGCAAAAGCGCTGCAGAGCAGTGACAGCCCAAGCATGCTGCCGACGACTGCAAGCCCGATGCTGCCGTGCGGCGGCGATGCCGCGACGCCGGGCGCCAGCATCAGCCCAGCCATCCATTGGCTGTGCGCGGCCACGCCCAGCGCAGGCGCGCCGACCATGCGTTTCTTGAGGTAGACGCCGGCCAGCCCATAGCAGCACGCCGCCAGCAGACAAGCGCCCACCGCGACGATGAACATCGGGTCATCGTGCGCAGCGCCGAGCCGCACCACCAGCACCACCCCGACTGCGCCCAAGGCCAGCCCGCCGGCTTTGCGCCAGGTAAGCACATCGCCCAGCCAGATGGCCGCAAACAACACGCCGAAGAACGGCGTGGTCGCATTGAGGATGGCGCTATAACCCGCCGGCAGATGCAGCGCCGCGAACGCGAAGCACACAAAGGGCACCGCGGCGTTGAGCACGCCGATGACCACGTAATGCCCGCGCCAGCGTTTGAGCTGGGCATCGAAGCCGATCAGCGCGAGATAGCCGAGCGAAGCCACGCCCGCGATCAGCACCCGCAAACACGCGGTGGCGAACGGACCGAGCACCGGCGCGAGCACGCGCATGAACATGAAGCTCGCGCCCCAGATCGCCGCGAGCAGGGTCAGACGCAAGACATCGGTGCGCTTCATGCGGCCGCCCGTTGGTCGGCAACGCGGGCGTGCCGCGCTTCATGCGCGAGCAACCAGCGTTTGCGTTCGAGTCCGCCGGCGTAGCCGGTCAGCGCGGCGTTGGTGCCGATCACGCGGTGGCAAGGCACGACGATCGCGATCGGGTTCATCGCATTGGCGCGCCCGACCGCACGCGCGGCACGCGGCATGCCGATCGCCTGGGCTTGCGCCGCGTAACTCGCCGGCGCACCGGGCGCGATGCGGCGCAAGGCCTCCCAGCAGCGACGCTGGAACGGCGTGCCGGTCCAGCCCACCGTCACTGCATCGAGCGCGGCGAGGTCGCCCGCGAAATACGCGTCGAGCGCCCGATGCGCCGCCGTGGCAAACGCGGTGCGCGCCTGCGGTGCCGGCAGGTCATGGCGCTGCAGCCAGGCCTGCATGCGCGCGGCATGGTCGGAGAATTCGAGCGCGATCAGCGCACTGCCTGCGTCGTGCACCAGCAGCACCGGGCCGATCGGGGTCGGGTGTTCGTCGATGGTCAGTTGCATGGTTCAACTCCTCGTGTTGGGCGTGGGCATGTGCCACACATGCATGGCGGCATAGGCGCGCCATGGTCGCCAGCGCTCGGCGTGCGCGTCGAGTTGCCTGGCGTCGTAACCTGCCTGCGCATAGGCGCGCATCAGGCCCAGATCGCGGTGCGGGAATCCATCGGGTTCGCCCAGGCCGCGCATCGCGATGTATTGCGCGGTCCACACGCCGATGCCGGGCAATGCGCACAACTGGGTGAGCGCATCGTCGATGTCGGCAAAGCGCGCGAAGAAATCCGGCTCTTGTGCCACCCGCCGTGCCAACGCACGGATCGCGGCCGCGCGGGCGCGCACGATGCCGAGCGCTTCGAGCGGCGCATCGGCCAGGGCTTGCGGGGTCGGAAACGCATGTGTGAGTCCGGGCGGCGCCTGGTGCTCCCAGACCAAGGGCGCACCATGGGCGCGAACGATGCGCGCGGCGAAGGTGGTGGCCGCGGCGACCGAGACCTGTTGCCCGAGTATTGCGCGCACCGCGATCTCGAACGGCGCCCACGCACCCGGCACGCGCAACCCCGGGCGGGCGGCGATCGCCGCGCGCAGCCACGGATCCTGCGCCAGATCGGCCTCGATGCGCGGCAGGTTGGCATCGAGATCGAAGACGCGCTTGACCGCGGCGACCACCGCGCCGAGCGCCTCGACCGCCGGGATATGCACGACCAGACCGAGCGCCGTACCCGCGCGCGCCGGCTGCACTTCGACATAGCCCGCGCGCCCGTCGATCGCAAAAGCGCGTCGATATACGCCGTCGTCGGCGGTCTCGACACCGGCGTAGGCACGTGCACGCAGATAGCCGAGCATCGCCGCCCAATCGAGCGGTCCGACATGGGCGAGTTCGAGACGGATGCCGCTGGCCGCCCCCTGCTGCCGGGCGCCGCGCGCTTGCGCGCGCATGTCGCTGGGGGTGCGCGCATAGGCGCCACGCACCGCATCGTTGAAGCGACGCACGGTGCCGTAGCCCGCGGCCACTGCGACGTCGACCAGCGGCAGGCTCGATTGTTCGATCAATTGTTTGGCGAACAGCAGGCGCCGCACCTGTGCAACCGCGATCGGCGAAGCGCCCAGGTGCTCGTCGAACAAGCGGCGCAAATGCCGATCGGTGACGCCGATGCGCGCGGCCAGCGCCTCGGTGCTGCCTTGATCGAGTGCGCCGTCGGCGATCAGGCGCACGGCGCGCTGCAGATAGCTCGTGGCGCCGAGGGTGCGCGCGAGATCGGGCGCCAACTCGGGACGGCAGCGCAGGCAAGGACGAAAGCCAGCCGCGAATGCCGCCGCGGCGCTCGGATAGAACACCACGTTGCGCCGCAAGGGCTTGCGCACCGTGCAGACCGGCCGGCAAAAAATGCCGGTGGTCTTGACCGCGACGAAGAACTGCCCGTCGTAGCGCGCATCGCGCGCGACGAAAGCGAGGTACCGGGCGTCGTCATGATCATGAGTCATGCGCGCAGTGTAGTGACGACCCGCGCCGGACGCTGGAAGTTTTCGGACGTGGTTCTCCAGGCCGGTTCCGGGCCACCCGTGCGATGCCCCAAACGACAACGCCCGCAAGCGCGGGCGTCGGCGATGAGTGCTGGCGGAGGGAGCGGGATTCGAACCCGCGGTAGGCTATAAACCTACACACGCTTTCCAGGCGTGCGACTTAAACCGCTCATCCATCCCTCCTGAAAGGCGCGCGATTGTAGCACCGCCTTTGTCCCGCTCAGCCGACCTCAGGGCGAGCGCTTGAGGCTGGGATAGCGGCAATGTTCGACGAAGTCCTGGGTCTGCGCGTCGGGCGCCTTGGTCAGCAGACTCACGATCACCACGAGGGCGAAACCGAACGGCATGCCGAACACCCCGGCCGAGATCGGATCGATACCGAACCAGCGCTCCATGCGCGGCGTGCCGAACCATTCCACGAACTGCGGATACGTGCGGACCATGTAGTACAGGCACAGCCCCAGGCCGCCGAGCATTCCGGTGATCGCGCCGTATTTGTTGGCGCGCTTCCAGAACACCCCGAGCACCAAGGCGGGAAAGAAGGCCGATGCGGCCAGCGAGAACGCGGCGCCGACCATGAACAGGATGTTCCCGGGCTTGAGCGAGGTGACGTACGCCGCGACGAGCGCGACGCCGAGCAGCAGGAACTTGGAGATCGTCACCCGCCGTTGGGTCGACGCGGTCGGGTCGATCATCTTGTAATACACATCGTGCGACAACGCATTGGCGATGGTGAGCAGCAGGCCGTCGGCGGTCGACAGCGCGGCCGCCAGACCGCCGGCCGCGACCATGCCCGAGATGACATACGGCAGCCCCGCGATCTCGGGCGTGGCGAGCACCACGATATCGCTACCGATCGAGATCTCGGCCAATTGCACGATGCCGTCGTGATTGACGTCGGTGACGGACATGAGCGTCGGGTCGACCTTGGCCCAGGCCGCGACCCACGCCGGCAGGTCGGCGAATTTGGAGCCGACCACGAAATGGAAGACATCGAACTTCACCATCACCGCCAGCGCCGGCGCGGTCACGTACAGCAGGAAGATGAAGAACAAGGACCAGAACACCGAGGTGCGGGCCTCGTGCACCGAAGGCGTCGTATAGAACCGCATCAGGATGTGCGGCAACGCGGCAGTGCCGACCATCATGCACAGCACCAGCGCAAGGAAGTTCAGACGTTTGACGTCGCTTTCTTCCTTGGTCGGCGCGGGAAATGGCTGGGCGTGCGGTGTGATGGGCGCACCGCGCGCCAGGTTGTTCTCCATCGCCTGGTTCCAGCGCGTGGTGGCATCGGCGAGCGTCTTGGGAAACTCCGCGACCGCGCGTTCGGCGACGCGGATTTCCCCTTGGGTCGCATTGGCCGAGCGCAGATCGGAAAGCTTCTTGAGCACGTCGGCGCGGCCGCGCTCCCAGGTGCCGGGCAGGCCATCGATGAGCCGTCGGTATTCGTCGGCACGCTGCAGGAAGATCTTGCGCACCTCGATTTCCTTGGCGTCGACATCGAGTTCGCGCTCGCGCGCGCTGACTTGCTGCAACACCGTGCCGTAGACCGCCTGCGGCACCGGCACGCCGGTCTGCTTGACCGACAGCCACACCACCGGCACCAGGTAGGCAAAGATCAGGATGATGTACTGGGCGACCTGGGTCCAGGTCACCGCGCGCATGCCGCCCAGGAAGGAGCACACCAGCATGCCGGCCAGGCCGAGGAACACGCCGACCGCGAAATCGACGCCGGTGAAGCGCGAGGTGATGAGGCCCACGCCGTAGATCTGCGCGACCACGTAGATGAAGGACACGAAGATCGCTGCCAACACGCCGATGCCGCGCACCGTATGCCCGCCGTAGCGCGCGCCGAGAAAGTCGGCGATCGTGAATTGGCCGAATTTGCGCAGATACGGCGCGAGCAGAAAACCCACCAGACAATAGCCGCCGGTCCATCCGAGGATGAACGCGAGTCCGTCGAAGCCCGACAGGTACAAGGTACCCGCCATCCCGATGAAGGACGCGGCCGACATCCAATCCGCGGCAGTGGCCATGCCGTTGAACAAGGCCGGCACCCGACGGCCCGCGACGTAGTACTCGGCGACATCGGCCGTGCGCGACATCACCCCGATGCCGGCGTACAGGCCGATCGTGGCGAACATGAACATGTAGCCGATCCAGGGGCGCGGAAAACCCAGTTGCTCGAGGATCGCGAGCATCACGACGAAGGCGATGAATCCGCCCGTGTACCAGGTGTAGTACTTGCGCAGTTGCCTGAAGTACGCCTTGTCGGATCCGCGCCGGGTCGCCATCAGGACTCCTCTTCGGCGACGTCGTATTCCTCGTCGAGCCGGCGCATGCGGCGCGCGTAAAGCCAGACGATCACGACATAGACGATCAGCGCGCCCTGGGCTGCGATGTAGAACGACACCGGCCAACCGAAGAAATCGAAGGCGGCGAGTTCGCGTGCGAAGAATGAAGTGACGAAGGTGACGACGAACCAGATCACGAGCAGCACCACGGTCAAGCGCACCGTGCGGCGCCAATACTCGCGATGTCGCTGCGTCAACTGCATGAATGCTCCGTGTCCACCCTCGGTCCGGCAACGTGCCCGACTCGATCGCCGCGCTACTCTAGCGCATCAGCCCGCGCCCAACGCGGGCGCTATGCGCATCAAATAGATCTTCGCGGCCGTGAGCGCAATCCATGCGCACACCAGCAGCACGAAGGCGGCGATCGGCACATGGCGGTCCAGCACGATGCGCGGAACGAGCCAACGCGTCGCACCGATCACGGGCTGAGTCAGGATGAGGAATACGCGATAGACCGGGTTGTCCGCGCGGCGCGGACCGGCCAGAAGTGCGAGCACCAACCGCCCGATGAAGAACATCAAGGCGATTTCGATCAGTGCTTTGAATGCAACCACGGCCGTCAGCATGCTTGCCGAAGTATGAAGCGGATCCGACCGCGGACTGTTGTCTCTGTCGGTCGGATCCACACCCCGTATCGTCTCCTCTTACCGGCCCGTCGACGGGAAACGGGCCGCCCTCCTGGCGATGCGATTTGTATTGGCGCCCTCAGGCGTCATGCAAGTGGCGCGACACTAAAGCCAGTCGTTTACATCAACCTTACGGCGCGAGGGGAAATCCCTGAGCTGCACGGCACCATGGGCGGTATGCCCAGGGTGCCGCGCAGTCCGGGACTCAGATCGGCTGCTTGAGCTGATCGAGAATCGCCGGGTTTTCGAGCGTGGAGACGTCCTGGGTGATCTCTTCGCCCTTGGCGATCGCACGCAGCAGGCGGCGCATGATCTTGCCCGAGCGGGTCTTGGGCAGGTTATCGCCGAAGCGGATGTCCTTGGGCTTGGCGATCGGGCCAATCTCTTTGCCGACCCAGTCCTGAAGCTCTTTGATGACCTTCTTGGCGGCCTCGGTGGTCGTCGGGCGCGCGCCCTTGAGCACCACGAAGGCGACCACCGCTTCACCGGTCAGATCGTCGGGACGGCCGACCACCGCGGCTTCGGCCACCAGCGAATTCGCGACCAGGGCCGATTCGATTTCCATCGTGCCCAGGCGGTGACCGGAGACGTTCAGCACATCGTCGATGCGGCCGGTGATCGTGAAGTAGCCGTTCTTGGCATTGCGGATCGCGCCGTCGCCGGCCAGGTAAAGCTTGCCGCCGAGGTCCACCGGGTAGTACGACTTCTTGAAGCGCTCAGGATCGCCCCAGATGGTGCGGATCATCGAAGGCCACGGACGCTTGACGACCAGGAAGCCGCCCTTGCCCCATTCGAGTTCGGTGCCGGTTTCATCGACGATCGCGGCCATGATGCCCGGGAAGGGCAGCGTGCACGAACCCGGCACCAGCGGCGTCACGCCCGGCAGCGGGGTGATCATGTGGCCGCCGGTCTCGGTCTGCCAGAAGGTGTCGACGATCGGGCACTTGGCGCCGCCGATATTGTTGTAGTACCACATCCAGGCTTCGGGATTGATCGGCTCGCCGACCGAGCCGAGCAAGCGC
Organism: uncultured Burkholderiaceae bacterium; assembly: GCA_964448945.1. Classification (GTDB taxonomy): domain Bacteria; phylum Pseudomonadota; class Gammaproteobacteria; order Burkholderiales; family Burkholderiaceae_E; genus CAXBRX01. Next base: position 2,784 of record CAYUYC010000050.1, on the reverse strand, counting down.
AGGCTGGTGAGGTCGTAGTTCTTGGGATGCGCGGCCGGGTTGGCTTCCGAGGCCTTGATGAGCGATCGGATCGCCGTGGGGGCGGTGTAGAAGATGCTGACCTTGTGGTCTTGGATCATCTTCCAGAAGCGGCCCGCGTCCGGATAGGTCGGCACGCCTTCAAAGACGATTTCGGTCGCGCCGCAGGCGAGCGGCCCGTAGGTGATGTAGGTATGGCCCGTGACCCAGCCGATGTCGGCCGTGCACCAGAAGACATCGTTGGGCTTGATGTCGAAGGTCCATTTCATCGTCAGGACCGAATGCAGCAGATAGCCGCCCGACGAATGCTGGACGCCCTTGGGCTTGCCCGTCGAACCCGAGGTGTAAAGCAGGAACAGCGGATGCTCGGCCTCGACCCATTCGGGTTCGCAGACTTCGGATTGGCCGGCAACGGCGTCATGCCACCAGACATCGCGGCCTTCGACCATCTTGCAGGCGCCGCCGGTGCGCTGGAACACGATCACGTTCTTGATCGTCTCGCAGCCGCCCATCGCGATGCCTTCATCGACCGCCGGCTTGAGCGGAATGTTCTTGCCGCCGCGGCATTGCTCGTCGGCGGTGATGACCATGACCGCGCCCGCATCGTTGATGCGATCGCGCAGCGATTGCGCCGAGAAACCGCCGAACACCACCGAATGGGTGGCGCCGATGCGCGCGCAGGCTTGCATCGCAACGATGCCTTCGACCGACATCGGCAGATAGATGATGACGCGGTCGCCCTTCTTGATGCCGCGCGCCTTGAGCGCATTGGCGAATTGGGCGACCTTGGCCAGCAATTGCTTGTAGGTCACGTTGGTGACCTTGCCGTCGTCGCTTTCGAAGATGATCGCGACCTTGTCGCCGAGGCCCGCCTCGACGTTCTTGTCGAGGCAGTTGTACGAAACGTTGAGCTTGCCGTCGGCGAACCAGCGATAGAACGGCACATTCGATTCGTCGAGCACTTGGGTGAACGGCTGCTTCCAGCTCACATGCTCGCGCGCCAGACGCGCCCAGAAACCTTCGTAATCCTTCTCGGCCTCGGCGCACAACGCCTGGTAGGCCTGCATGCCCGAGACCGCAGCGTTCTTGACGACATCGGCCGCCGGTTCGAACACTCGGTTTTCCTGCAGGTTGGATTCGATCGATCCCATGATTGCGTTTCCTCGACAGTTGGCTGAATGAATGCTGAGTGGCCGTCTTTATTTGCACTGCGACGGAGCACCTACTTTGGACGCCGCGCATTCATGCGGTGCGGTAGATGCGAGGCCTTGGGGCCGGAAGGTAGGCATACGCGCTTACGGACGCCTTACACAGTATCCGCGCTCACCCCAAACGCGTCATTCGGTACTGCCATGGAACCGATGATGCGGCGCGATAGAATGCGCGCCTTCGAGCCTCCGCCCCTACGCAGCGAGCCGCAATGACCACACCCAATTCCAGTTCGACCGCCGTTGCGGCGGTCAAGCTCAAGCCAGTGCCGCAACTCATCTTCATGAGCCGTTGGCTGCAGTTGCCGCTGTATGTGGGCCTGATCGTGGCGCAAGGCGTCTACGTCTACCACTTCTGGGTCGAGCTGGTACATCTGATCCAGAGCCTGTTCGGCAGCCAGACCGATGCGGTCGCGCTGATCTGCGGCGTGATGTCCGACACCGATAGCTGCACCAACGCCAAGGCCGCGCTCGCCGCAGGGCAATCGCACGTCAAGCTCAATGAGACGCTCATCATGCTGGTGGTGCTCGGGCTCATCGACGTGGTGATGATCTCGAACCTGCTGATCATGGTGATCATCGGCGGCTATGAGACCTTCGTTTCGCGCCTGAACATCGAAGGCCACCCCGACCAGCCCGAATGGCTGTCGCACGTGAATGCCTCGGTGCTCAAGGTCAAGCTCGGCATGGCGATCATCGGCATCTCGTCGATCCATCTGCTCAAGACCTTCATCAATGCCGAGCAGACCGATACCAAGACGCTGATGTGGCAAACCATCATCCACTTGACCTTCCTCGCCTCGGCATTGGCGATCGCGTGGACCGACCGGATCATCAGCCACCATTACGAACACGATTGAGCCGCACACCGCATTCCCTTTGAAGACCCGCGAGAACCTCATGTCCACACCCACCACCATCAAGCAAGACGATCTCATCGCGAGCATCGCCGACGCCTTTCAGTTCATCAGCTATTACCACCCGCTCGATTACATCCAGGCGTTGGGCGCGGCCTATGAACGCGAACAAAGCCCGGCCGCACGCGACGCGATTGCCCAGATCCTGACCAATTCGCGCATGAGCGCCGAAGGCCATCGCCCGATCTGCCAGGACACCGGCATCGCGACGGTCTTCCTCAAGGTCGGCATGGACGTGCGCTGGGACGCCAAGCTGAGCGTGGCCGAGATGGTCAACGAAGGCGTGCGCCGCGCCTACAACAACAAGGACAACCTGCTGCGCGCCTCGGTGCTATCCGACCCGGCCTTCGGCCGCAAGAACACCAAGGACAACACGCCCGCGGTCATCCATTACGAGATCGTGCCGGGCAATGAAGTGGAAGTGATCTGCGCGGCCAAGGGCGGCGGCTCGGAAGCCAAGTCCAAGATGGTCATGCTCAACCCGAGCGACAGCATCGTCGACTGGGTGGTCAAGACCGTGCCGACCATGGGTGCCGGTTGGTGCCCGCCGGGCATTCTCGGCATCGGCATCGGCGGCACCGCCGAAAAGGCGATGCTGCTGGCCAAGGAATCGCTGATGGCGCCGGTGGACATGGCCGAAC
>CAYUYC010000049.1:0-15177 GCA_964448945.1 uncultured Burkholderiaceae bacterium | reverse complement strand
CGAGGTAGCCGCGCACCGAGTTCGCACCACCGACCGCGAACTGCTCGTTCGAGATCAGCGGCGCGTTCGCGTATTGCCATTCGATCGAGCCCTCGGCGCGCCAGCCGCCGCCGAATTCCTGACGCCGTGTCACATCGCCGCGCAGGTAGGAGAAGCTGCCGCTGGCGCCGGCGCGCTTGCATTCGAACTGGTCGGTGATGAGCCGGTAGTTGGTGTTCGTCGCATCGAGCGCGACGGCATCGCAAGGCTCGGGCAGATCGCGGCGCAGGATGGCGCGCGAGGCGAAGGTCAGCGCCGCGTTCACGCGCCATTGCCCCGATGCATCGTTGGCCACCGCGCCGTAGCCGAGTTGGAAGGGCAAGTAGCGCACCGGGCTATCGAAGTCGGTATCGAACAGGTGCTGTGTTTCCTTGAAGTCCTTCCAATCGAAGCCCGCGGTGGCCATATGGAACAGACCTTCGCGCCTGGGCAGCGGCAACGCGTAGCGCAGGCCGACGACATTACCCTTGCCGATGACGAGCCCGCCGCCCGCGGCCGTGGTGGGCAGGTTGCTGTTCGAGCGCAGGGCGTTCAGCGCCAGCGTGCGGCCGTCGGACCCCAGCGGCATGCCGTAGTTGGCGAGCAGAACCTCGGTCTGGTCGCGATTGCGCGGGTTCGCGATGTAGCCCACGCCGAGCGTGTGCCGCGCCTGGAACAGGTTGTCGTAGCGCAGCAAGGCCTCGATGCGGCCGCGATCGGTCTGCGGGCTTTGCTTGTTGTTCACCGCGAGCGAGCCGTGGATCGCCGGCTGGTCCTCGACCGCGAGTTCCACTTCCACCGTGCCCGGCGTTGCGCCGGGGCGCAGCAAGGGCGTGACTTGGCGGTCGGCCGTACTCGACAGCGCTGCGAGCTGGCGCTGCAGGTCGGGGAAGTACGGCACCTCGCCTTCATGCACCGCGCGCGCGGTGTCGCGCACCTCGGACGGCAAAGTGTGCTGAGCGCCGGTGACGCGCAACCGGTCGACCTGCCCTTCGACCACCCGCAGGCGCACGGCGCCCTCCGGTCCGATCTTCTGCTCGGGAACGTTGACCGTCACCGTGAGGAAACCAGCGTCCTGGTAGGCCTTCTCGAGCGACGCGCGCGCGGCCTGGATATCGGCGATCGTCTTGCGATCACCGAGGTGAGGCATGACCGCGCGCTCGATGGCCGCGGCCGTCAACGTGGAATTGCCTTCGACCTGGTACTCCAGGATCGCGAAAGTCGGCCCGGCCGCGTCCTGCGCACGCGCAAACGCGCAAGCGAAGAACAGACCGAGCATCATCAGCCGGACGGATCGAAACACCATGGGGAGCAGGAAAGAATCGGGGGAACGAGCGGAAGGCGTGATTGTTGGGTTGCAACATGTAGTGGCCGTGGCTCGCCGACGACCGGCCATGGTCCGAACGGATCACGGGCACTCCCCAAAAATAAAGAGCCCGGCCGAAGCCGGGCTCAAAGTCGCTGCTAGGGATTCCTGCAACCGCGCCGGGCGAGTATCTCTCGCCTCGGCGCGACTTGATGCGTGTGACGTTGTCGTGAAGCGCTTGCGGATCAGTACTTGCGAACCAGCGGACCGCACTGGTTGCCGTTGCGGTCGGCACGCACGACGTTGTTCGTCACGAGGTCGGTCGTGGCGTCGATCGCCGGGACGTTGGTCGAACCGGTGATGAGCGCGGCGTAGGCGTGGCGCACGCCCGGAACGCCGGCGATCGCTTCGAGCGTCGCGGGGTTGCCCGCCGCGGCGATGAAGGCGTCGATGAAGTTCTTCTTGTCGGTCGAGAACGCGTTGTAGTTGTTCAAGGCACCGGTGTGCACGTTCTTCTGGTAGCTGACTTCGCCGACGAAGTCGTACAGACCTTCGACCAGGTTCGCGCGCGTCGGGCCGACGCCCGTGCCCGTGAACGCCGGACCGGTCGTGTCCGTGGCCAGCGACGTAGCCAGCGTGCCCGTGCCTTCGAGCGCGCGGAAGCTCCAGCCGTTTTCCTTGCCCGAGCTGTCGAGCGACAGCACGCCGACGGCCTTGTAGCCACCGGTGCCGAAGTTCACGCTGTAGTAGTTGGTCTGGACTGCGCCGGTAGCCGGGTCAACTTCGACCTTGTTGTAGGTGTGCACGCCGCCGGCGTTCGCCTTCTGCAGGCAGTTGCGCACGTCGCCCGAAGTGCTGTTCTCGATGACGGTGTAGCCCGCCGTCGGGTCGATCACGTACGGATCGGCCGAGGTGCCCGAGCCCGCGGTCAGATAGCCCGCCGAATCGCCTTCGCCCGCGAGCGGTGCGTTGACGCTCTTGGCGACGTTGCCGGACGTGCACGGGAAACCGCCGAAGTACCAGTTGTAGGTGGCTTGCGTGCCCGAACCCGGAACGCGGCGGCAGACCACGACATTGCCGGTGCCGGCGCCGGGAACCTTGTCCCACACCTTGGTCGCGCCCGACAACAGTTGGCCGTAGACATTGCGGCTCAGGTTGACGGTGGACGGGACGGCGTTGGTTGCGACGATGCCGAACGACAGAGCCGCGGTGGTCTTCGGAAGGAGATAGCCGAGTTCCGTCGGCGTCAATTCGGTCGAACCGGCTTCCACGTTGCTCGGGCCCTTGAACATGTAGGGCGAGACGTCAGACACGCCGAAGTCGGGGATCGCACCGGTCGTATCGGCCGGGTTCGCGTCATTGCCGACCAGCGGGCAGCCGGCGTAGTAGCCGGTCACGCCGGTGAGGCCGGCGATGGTGTACGCGGCAATCGCGCAGCCCGGGCTCACGCGGTTGATCGTCTGGATGTACTCCGAACGTGCGACCGGGTTCACGCCGAACACCGAACCGCCACGGGCGCGGTTGATCAGCAGGACCTTCTTCTGGCCGCTGGCGATGACGCCGACCTTGGTACGACCGAAGTACGCACGGTAGTCTGACGCGCTCGTGTTGTTCGAATAGACATAGAAGTTCTGGGTCTTGTCGAACAGTTGTTCGGTGATTTCACCGATGCCGTTCTGCGGCGCCGACGCGCCCGACAGGTAGATCGTGATGTCCGGCGCTTCGAACGGGGCAACGGCCTGGGCCGAGGCTTGGCCGGCGATGCTCGCGAGCGCGAGGCCGCAGGCTGCGGCGAGGATATTGAGTTTCACGGTTGTTCCTTGGTAAGGGGTCAGCAGGCCCGGCCATCGCCGGGCCCGTTGTCAGGCATGAATTACTTCAGACGGCGACGCGCGACGGCGCCGAGCGACAGCAGACCAGCCAGCATCAGCATGACGGTGGAGGGTTCGGGCACCGGGGCGGTCGAGAACGAGCCCGACAGGTTGCCGCTGCCGTCGAGCGTCCAGGCGCCAAACTTGAATGTCCCAGCCTTGGCCGCGCTATTCACGTCGGACGTCACGAGGCTCCAGAAATTCAACGACGATCCGAGGCCCGTGCCGCACTGCGTACCGGACAGTTGACCGCCGAGATCGCAGTTCCAGTTCGGCCCACCCGCGTACTCGGAGGGATTGACGGACTGCACACCAACCACGGAACCGTTGGTCACCGAAGAAATCTCGGTCTTGGCCGCGATGGTCGACCAGTACGGCGTATAGATGCCGGCCAACTGCTGGTTGGTCGTGACGATGTCGTCGATTCCGCTGTTGTTGTCGGTGATCAGCCATTTCTTGCCCGAGCCCGTGCCCAGCTTGGCGTCGACCGGATTGGTGCCCACCGCGTCGCCGCCGACGAGGTTCCACTTCAGCGTCGAAGCATCTTTACCGGCGAGCCAGCTGGTCAACGTGGCGTCGGCGGTGAAGTTCAGAACGTACGGATTGGCGGCGGTGACGCCGGCAGCGTTGACGCTGCTGAAAAAGTTGGTGACGGTCACGCCGAGATCGCGCGAATAGGAAGTCTTGGTCGCGTCGTCCCAGATCGAGAACAGAAGCTCGCCGCCGTTGAGCAGCGACGGTTGCATCAGCGCAGCATGCGCCGGAGCGACGGCCGCAACGGCCAGCGCACCAGCAACGATCAGTTTCTTGAAGCCCATGAATAACCTCCCGGAATGAAATATGCGGACGGGGGAAAGTACCCACGTGAAGTGCTCTCCCCCGACGGCCGCTGAAGTCGACCGCGGTGGCTACAGTAAAAACGGGGGGTGACAGCTCGCGAGGAAAGCACGCGATATGCGTGAGCCGTCCGGCTCATTTGCTTACTAGACGTTCACTCTGCGCACCGAACATGGAAGCCATGACGCGACATCGACGCATGGGCGAAGCGCGGTTGAACGCTTCAAGGCTGCACGCCCAAGACCAGCAGCACCATCTGCTCGGTCATGCCGATCGCCTTCGGGTCTGCTCCCGCGCGCAGCAAGGCGCGAACCGCATCGGCCCGTTGCTCGGCGATCGCATGCTGCAACGGCCGGTCGCCCTTGCGGTCGGGCTCGTTCGGATCCTGGCCGAGTTGGACCAGCCAATCGATCACGGCGGGACGCCCCCATTGCGCCGCCTGCACCAGGGGCGTGTGCCCGTGCGTTTCCAGGCGCGGATCGGCACCGCCGACGAGAAGCTCGCGCGCCACGCGTTCGCGGCCGAACTGGATCGCCAGCGCGAGCGGCGTCATGCCGTTGCGCGCCCTGACGTCGGGCGTGGCGCCGGCCTGCACCAGCATGCGGGCAGTGATCGCATCGTCGCGCAAGACGGCCGCGCTCAACGCGGTCTGGCCGGCGGCCGGGCCGCGCGCTGCGACGTGATCCGGATCGGCACCGTGCGCCAGCAGCTTCTTGACGAAATCGCGCCGTCCGATCATCGCCGCAGCCACCAATGCTTCATGGCCGCGGTTGTGCTCGCGCATGCGTGCCCATTGCGCGTCGGCGGCATCGACGTTGCCCGCGGCGACGAGATCGAGCAGCACCCTCTCCTCATCGAGCAATGTCATGCGGTCCATCACCGGCGCGTCGTTGCCGGTCCTCTTGATGGCGTCGAACCATGCGTTGCGCACATCGACCGACGGTGCCGCATGAATGCCGCGCGCGGGCCGCGCGGTGAGGCGAATGGCGGTCGGATCGGGCGCGTCCTCGAACGCATGCGTGGTGGCGGCCGTACAGGCGAGCGCAAGCGCGGCGCCCATGCGGATGACGGTCCGGTTCAATAGGTGGGTCATGACGTTCTCCTCGATGATTGAATCCTTCGACCGGATCTTCAGCCGCGCTCGGCGCGCTTGCATTCGCGGAACTCCCGCCCGGCCTGCACTCGGCAGTTGGTCTTTTCTTGCGGCGCGAACTCGGGGGCACTGCAGGCGTACAACGCAGCGGCGTATTGCTCCGAGCAGGCGTTGACCGGCTTTTCGACGTTTTCCGGTGGGATCACCACCACGACCGGCGCGGGTTGCACGGCAGAGTCTGTCTGGGCCGCGGTCGTATCGACCTTGCCGGTCGTGATCGTGGCGGCCGCAAAGCGCCAGTCGGCGTAGGTCGTGGGCACGGTCACGCCATCGATCTGTTTGAGCGTCGGCACGCGGCTGCGGCTGTGCAGGCCGACGATGCGCCCGTCTTGCATCAGCAGTTCCCAATCGGCACGGCCGGTCATGGGGTCGGGATACAGGCGCCGCAGATGGCGCTTGATCGACACGAAGCGCCGATCTTCGAGCAGGTCTTCCAGACGTTGCGGATACTGCTTGGCCTGCGGCAGCGCCGTGTAATAGCCGGCAATCGCGCGCGCGTATTGCTCGCCGACGAACTTGAGCTGGGCTTCACGCTCGCGCTTCATCTGTGTTTGCGGGCGCTGTACCGCGGCCGACGCGGCAAGGCTGACCGCGACCACCACCAGCAGCACCGCCACCAGCGCGAAGCCGCGCGAGGCACGCCGTTTGCACGCACGCGTCACCATGATCGATACGGACTGTCGTCGAGCCCGTTGCCTTCGGCACCACTGTGGATGTCGGCCAGACCCGTGCCTGCCGCCTGCGGCGGTGCATCCGGCAGTTCGATCGGCGTGAGCGCGATCCAGGTGTCGGTGCGCGCGGTGATCGGGTCTTCGGGCACCGCGCGCAAGTAGTGGCGCGAGACCAGTTCATCCAGTCCCTCGGGCAGCCGCCCTTGATCGCCTTCAAACTTATCGATGGCGTCGCGCATGACTTGCAGCGAACCGCGCAGCGCGGTCTCTTTGGAGCGCCGCACATGGTCGAGATAACGCGGTGTCGCGACGGTGAGCATGAGCGCGACGATCGCGAGCACGACCAGCAGCTCGATCAGCGTGAAGCCGCGTTGGCGATCACCAGTCACGATAGCGCGTCCCGTCGATCGCGATCGCCTCGGAGCGCGAATAGACATCGTAGACATCGGCCCCCGGCGCGGGCGCGTCGGGCGGGCTGGCATAACTGCGCAAGGCCCAGGTCTGGGCGGCCGCGAGCGCCTTGTCGCTGGCCATCGGGTCGCGCGGAATGCGGCGCAGAAAATAGATGCGCCCGCCCTTCGAGTCCTTGAGATCGATCTGGCCGGCGACCAAGGCTTCGAGCGATTGCGGATAGCCCGATTCGTCGATCTGGCGCGCCACCCGCCCTTCATCCACGGCGCGCTTGTAGGCGTCGAGCGCCGAGCGGATCTCGCGCAGCGCGAGCCGCAACTCGGCCTCCTTCTGGCGTTGGACCTGCAGCTTGATCACCGGCGCAGCCATCGTCACCAGCACTGCGAGGATCGCCAGGGCGATCACCAGTTCGATGAGGGTGAAGCCGCGCGTCTTCACGGCACGATGCGCAGGTTGCCCGATGCGCTCTCGCTGAAGTCGCGTTGCGAACCATCCTGCATCTTCAGGCTGCCGCCGGTCACATCGACCGAAGTGACGCCGGTGCCCGCAGCGATCGCGCGCAGGGTGAGCGTGCCGCTGAGCATGCTGTCGCTGCCGCCGGGACCGCTCAGACGCACCGCCGCGCGGCTGCCTTCGCCGCCTTGCAACTGCATGCCGTTGAAGCTGACCGACGCGGTGCCTTCGACCGCGGTCCCCGGATTGTTGACCTCGATCGTCACGGTGAAGTCCTTGCCGAGCGTCGCCTGCTCGGGCAGACGCAGACGCGGCACGATCGCCACATCGGCCGGCGGCGCGACCTGCGAGGCTGCGGCCACCGCATCGGCGCTCATCGTCTGCGCCTGCGGCGCGGCAGGACCGGTGCGGCCGCCGCCTTCGGACTGCACGCCGAAGGCACGCGCTGCGGTCGCGGCAATCGCCAGCGGCGGCGCGCCGACCGCCGATTCGGTCCCCGATTCGAGGATGGCATCGGCCGACTCGGGCAATACGATGTTGCGCACCACGCGCGGCGTGATGAGCAGGATGATCTCGGTCTTGTCGCGGTCGAGTGCGTTGTTGGAGAACACCCGACCGATGCCCGGCAGATCGCCCAGCCCCGGCAAGCGCGTCAGCGTCTCGCGCTCGTTGGCGTTGATGAGGCCGGCCAGCACCTGAGTCTCGCCGTCGCGCAAACGCAGGTTGGTCTGCGCGCTGCGCGTGCCGATCTTGTACGCCGTGGTGCCGTCGGTGCCCGAGACTTCGCCGAGATTGGAGTTGACCTCGAGCTGCACCTTGATGCCGACCTCGTCGTCGAGGTAGATCGTCGGCTCGACGTCGAGCTTGAGTCCGACGTCGATGTACGAGACCGACGACGACACGCCCGCGTTCTGTACCGCGGTGGTGGTGAACACCGGCAGCTTCTCGCCGATGAGCACGCGCGCCTTCTCGTGGTTCTTGGCGCGGATGCGCGGATTGGCGAGCAGGTTGGAGTCGGTGTCGGACGCCGAGAGGTTGAGCTTGAGCGCCGGATTGGCGATCGTGGTGACGAGATTGAGATTGCCCAGATCGATGCGCCCCGACGGCACGTTGGACGCCAGCGGAAGCGCGGCTTCGCGCTGCACGCTGGTCGGGAATTGCAGCCCGAGTTCCTGCGCACGCGTGCGGCTGATCTCGATGACTTCGACTTCGAGCACGACTTCGGGCTCGGGCCGGTCGATCAAATCGATCATGCGCTCGGCCAGCCGCACCGCGTCGGGCGTGTCGCGGATCGCGACCATGTTCAGACGCTCGTCCACATGGATGTCGCGCGACTTGACCATGGTGCGCAGCATGGTCTGCACTTGCTTGGCGTCGGCGTTGACCAGAAAGAAGCTGCGCGTGACCAGCTCCTGATACTCGCGCACCTTGGCCTGCGAGTTCGGATAGATGAGCACGGTGTTGTCGTTGAGCGTCTTGCGCTCGAGCTGGTTGGTCGTCAGCACGATGCGCAACACGTCTTCGATCGGTGCGTTGCGCACGAAGACCGTGACCCGCGCGTCTTGCTTGACGTCGCGATCGAACGCGAAGTTGATGCCCGCAGTGCGCGAGATGACCTCGAACACGCTGCGCATGGGCGTATCGCGAAACTCGATCGTGATCGGGCGCGCCATCGCGCTCACGGCTGCGGGGCGCGCCGCGGCGGCCTTGGCCTTGCGCTCGCGCAGTTGCTGCAACGCGCGGCGCGCGCCCGTGTTCTGCGCGTCTTCGGCAAGCACCGCGCGCAACAGGTCTTCGGCGGCGCGGGTCTCGCCGCGCTCGGCCAGGGCCTGGGCATCCTTCACGCGGGTGAGATTGCGCCGCGCCGTCTCGACTTCGGCGACCCCGGCCTGCGCGCGCGCGTTGACTGCATCGAGCGCCAACACGCGGCGGTAAGCAGCATCGGCATCGTCGAGCCGTCCTTCGCGACGCGCATCGTCGGCAGCGGTCAGCAGATGCGCAACCGCCAGCTCGCGCTGACGCAGGTGGGCGGCACGCAATTCCACGTTGTCGGGCTGCTCGGCCGCGGCCTGTGCCAACCCCGCAAGCCCTTCTTCGATGCGTCCCTCGGCGATCATGGCGCGGCTTTGCGTGATGACGCGCGGCGTACCGCAAGCGACGAGGAAACAGCAGGCAAGCGCGAGAACGAAATGGCGAGCAGTCATGGTGCGAAGTGCGTCATGGCGAAATGGCGAGCAGGACGCGCTCGCCCGTGGGTCGATGCAGAAAGCTCAATTGCGTGGCCGCTGCGGATTCGAGGCTGAACTCGCCGATTTCGGCGCCGACCGCGACGGTGTGCACGCGCACGCCTTCGACGAGCAGGAATTGCGTGTTGGCGCCGTCGACCATGCGCCCGGCGTAGACAAAGGGCAGCGGCGGCGGCGCGGGCTTGACCGGCGCGCTTGGAGCCGGTGGTGGCGGCTGCCAGCTATAGGCGGCAAACAGATCGGCATGACGATCGGTCGGCGCGGGCCGCGTCGGCGCAGGCCCCACCGGGCCATCATGCACGGCGGCGGTGCCGGACGGCGCCGCGGGCGCAACCATCGCCACCAGGGCCGGTTCATCGCCGGGCCGGCTGTGCTCGATGCGGCCGCTGCGCTCGCTCCGCGCCGCGGATGGGTCGTCGCGCAGATCGGGATCGGTCCACGCCGCCCACGCGACGGCGGCGAGGGTGAGCGCCAAGGCCACCCAGACACGCTTGTTCGATCGCACGCTCATGATCGACTCCGCACCCAGCAGCTCAGACGCACACGCGCTTCGAGCACCGCACTACCCTCGGCGCTGCGGCGCATCGACAATTCTTCGAGCGCCGTCATCGGATAGGCCTGCAACACGGACTCGATCCAATGGCGCAGCTTCGGGTACTCGCCGCGCGCCGGCAAGAGAATCTCGAACCGCACTGCGCGTGAACGCAGATCGGACTGCGCGCGATATTCGGCGCGATCGATCAGGATCGCGTCGGCGCTCGCGCGCTCGTGCACGAACTTGATCAAGGCATCGAGTCGGTCCGGCGATTCGAGCCGCGCCAGCAAGGCCTCGACATCGTCGTCGGCCGCCGCCGGTGCGGGGCGCGTGCGCATGGTCGCGAGTTCCAGACGTGCGGCATCGAGCGCCGACTGGCGCGTGCGCAAGGCCTGCTCCATCGGTCCGCCGAGCATCCAGGCCGCCGCGGCGCACGCGCCGAGCAGCAGCACCAATGCGATCCAGCCCGGCCAATGCAAGAGCGCCGCGGCATGCAGCGCGCGCGCGCGCAGCACGCGCAGATCGCGCGCGGTGGAGGTGGCCGTCATCGCCGATCTCCGTCGACAGCCGCGATCGCCGCACCGGGCGCGCGCGCACCCGGCGCAGCCGGTGCGGCATCGACGGCAATGCGCGCGCTGACCACCCGTGCGCCGGGCGCGTCGCGCCATTCATGCTGCACGAGCGTGACCGCGCCGACCTGCGGCACCGAGGCGAGTTGGTGGGTGTAGTGAAAGACGTCGTTGAGCGATCTGGCTTCGATCTGCACTTGGGCGCGCCGGAATTGCGCGTCGAAACCGATCTGCACGAGCTTGACTTGCGGCGTCATGTCGGCCTCGAGCGCATCGAGCAATTGCGCCCAGGGCTGACGCAGGCTGCGCGAGATGCGCAAGGCGTCGGCCCGCACGGCGGCATCGGCGGCGCGCTCCGATGCCGCACGCGGCGCAATGCGCGCGGCGCGGCGGGCGGCGTCCAGACGTTCATCCATGCGCGCGATCTCGCCATCGAGTTCGCTGAGCAGACCGGCCGCGCGCTCGCCTTCGACCGCCGTGATGGTGGCGGCAGTCACGCCGGCCGCGAGCAGCAGCCAAGCCAGACGCGGCGTGCGCGCGCGCGGCTGGGCAAAGTCGAGGTCGAACCTGCCGATGCGAGGCCAGACGCTCATGAGGCCTCCGATTCGCGCTCTGACTGCGCTTGCGCGACACCACCATATCCGGCCGCGCGGGCACGCGGCCCGACCTTCACCGCCATGGGCGCGCGACCGTCGCCGAACGCGGCCCACTCGGTCAGCATGCACGCCGCCAACGCCCCCGCCGTCTTGGCGCGCCGGGCCCGCACCCGCACCGGCGCGCCGCGCTCGCAGATGAAGATCCAGGCCTGGCAATCGTCGATCTCGACTGCGCAGCCCGACCAGTGCGGGCGCTGTGCCAGCACCGCATCGAACCAACGCAGCACGTCCACATGCAGGCCCGCCAGACGCGTGCCGCAGACTTCGCCGACGGCGTCGACCAGCGCACGCGGCAACGCCGCGGCCAATCGCGTGTGCGGCGGCCATGCGCTTTGCACCCGGACCTCCCAATCGTCGGCACGCACGCCCTGGCGCTGCGCGAGACTGCTTTGCGCGTATTGCTGCCAGCGCGAGGACGAATCAAGTTCTGCCATCCAGGGCACGGCGAACACATGTGCCCATGACGCATCGACGCTGACGCGCACCCGCGCCGAGGCGGGCAAGGCCTGCACGCATTGCGCGAGCGTCGCGCGTTTGTCGGCGTCGAAGACATCTTCGGCATCGCCGCCCCACGGCACCGGCGCGGCGCCGCCGGCTTCGATGCCGGCGCGCGTGAGCGCGAGCTCGACCACGCCCGCCTGCAAGCGATTGCGAAGCGCATCAGCCCACTGCATCGACTTCTCCGAAGGTGATGCGATCGAGTTCGTCGAGGGTGGTCGTCCCGGCCGCGACCAGGGCCAGTCCGGCTTCGCGCATCGAGCGCAATCCGCGTGCGCGCGCCGCCGCCTTGACGCGGGCGATGGATTCGCGGGCGAGGATGAGTTCACGCAGCGCATCGTCGAACAACAGGACTTCGGCGATCGCGCGCCGACCGCGATAGCCGGTGCCGCGGCAATGACCGCAACCGCGCCCGCGCCGCAGGCGATGTCCGCTCAGGGCCGCGTGCTCGCGCGCGCCGAGGGCCGACAGGTCGGGCATGTCGTCGATCAGGCAATGGGTGCAACTGATGCGCATGAGCCGTTGCGCGACCACGCCGTTGAGTGCGGCGACCAGATTGAACGGGTCGACGCCGATGTGCAGCATGCGGCCGATGACGTCGAAGACGCTGTTGGCGTGCACGGTGGTGAACACCAGGTGCCCGGTGAGCGCGGCCTGCACTGCGATCTGCGCGGTTTCGCCGTCGCGGATCTCGCCGACCATGATCTTGTCGGGATCGTGACGCAGCACCGAGCGCAGCCCGCGCGAGAAGGTCAGACCGCGCTTCTCGTTGACCGGGATCTGCACCACGCCCGGCAACTGGTACTCGACCGGGTCTTCGATCGTGACGATCTTGTCACGCCCGGTGTTGACCTCGCTGAGCGCGGCATACAGCGTGGTGGTCTTGCCGCTGCCGGTCGGGCCGGTCACGAGCAGCATGCCGTACGGCAGCCGCGACAACCCGCGCAAGCGCGCGATCGTGTGGTCGTCGAACCCGAGCGACTCGAAACGCAGACCGCGCTGTTCGTCGGCCAGGCGCTTCTTGTCCAGCACGCGCAGCACCGCATCCTCGCCGTGCACCGCGGGCATGATCGAAACGCGCAAGTCGATGTCGCGGCCTTCGACGCGCACCAGAAACCGCCCGTCCTGCGGCACGCGGCGTTCGGCGATGTCGAGTTCGGCCAGCACCTTGATGCGCGACACCACTTGCTCGGCGGTGGCACGGTCGTCGATGCGGCCGACCGCATCGAGCACGCCGTCGACGCGGTACTTGATCGCCATGCCCTGCGGATCGCATTCGAGGTGGATGTCGCTGGCCTCGACCTTGAGCGCGTCGTAGAGCATCGAGTTGACCAGGCGCACCACCGGACTGTCGTCTTCGGCGATGCGCCCGAGCGAGAGTTCCTGCGCGTTGCTGGCCGTGGGCACGTCGTCGCGCACGAGCTGCGGCAACTCGGACTCGATCGCGCGCAACGCGCCCTCGTGGCGCTTGAGATAGGCGCGGATTTCGTTCACCGGTGCGAGCGCGGTGTTGAAGCTGGCGCCGACGCGCGACTCGATCCAGTCGAGCAGGTCGATATCGAACGGATCGTCGAGCACCAGGTGCAGACCGTCGTCGGCATCGCGCACCAGCGCGACCTGCAGGCGTTCGGCATCGGCAAAGGCGAGCAGATCGAATGCGGGTTGGCCGGCCTGCAATTGCGCGCTCGACCAGTAGGGCATGCACAGCGCGTGCGCGCAGCGTTCGAGCGCCTCGTAGGCATCGGTCTGCCAGGATTGCGCGAGCAGCGCCGAATACGCGCTGCGCGCCGCACGCGCCTCGCGCGCCAGCGCCGCGAGCGCGCTCGGTGTCGGCGTCTCGGCACGCATCACGGTGGCGGGCTCAGCGCTCATCCCACCGAATCCGCAAGCTGAAAGATCGGCAGGTACATCATGACCACGACCACGCCGATGACGCCGCCCATGATGAGCATGAGCACCGGGCCGACCACGCGCCCGAACCAATCGGCCGCGCGTGCGACTTCCTCCTCATGAAAATCGGCGGCGCGATCGACCATTTCTCCCAACCGCCCGGTTTGTTCACCGACACGAAAGAACCGTTCGGCCAACACCGTCGACAGTCCATGCTCGGCCATGCTTTGCGAAAACGGACGCCCTTCGGCGATCGCCTGACGGCAGCGTTCGACCGCGGTCTGCAGATGTGCGGGCAACAGGCCGCGCACGATGTCGAGCGCAGCAACGATGGGGATGCCGCCATTGAGCAGCATCGCGAGCGTGCGGTACATGCGCGCAAAATCGCTCGCGGTCAGCAGATCGCGCAGGCGGGGTACGCGCCGCACGGCGCGCATGAACCACGCACGCACGGTGCTGCGCGTGAGCGCGACGACCAGCGCGGCGACGCCGAACGCCACCAGCAATAGCGCCTGCAACGGATGTGCATCGATCGCCAGGCCGATCGCGAGCAAGGCGCGCGAAGCCCACGGCAGACGGTCGCCCATGTCGGCATAGACCTGCGCAAAACGCGGGACGACATAGCCGACGAGGAAGAGCAGCACCAACGAACTGACCGACAACAGGATCACGGGATAGATCGCCGCCGCGATCAGCTTGGCGCGCAGATCGGCCACCAGGCGGCGGTAGCGCACGAAGCGCCGCAGCGCCGGCACATAGTCGCTGGTGCGCTCGCTCGCGCGCATGGCTTGGGTCAGCAAGGGCGGAAAGACATCGGGCCGGGCCTGCATCGCCGCGGACAAGGTCTTGCCCTCGCGCAACGCGGCGAGCACGCCGTCGATGATCTGGCGCTGCTCTGCGCGCGCCTCTTTGCGCGCGAGCGCGTCGAGCCCCTCGCCGACCGCGATGCCGGCGTCGAGCAGTGCAAGCAGCTCCTGGCAGAACAGATCGAGCGCGAAATCGACGCGGCGCAGACCCACGTGCCAGCGCGCTGCGCCCGCGGGACGCACATCGATGACCGCTGCCCCGCGCGCCGCGGCAATCTGCAGCGCGGCTGCACGATCGGGCGCTTCGACGAACATCGTCACGGCGCCCTGGCCGTTTTGCGTGGCGATTATCCGAAACTGCACGGTGATGTTTCCTTTGCCCGATCCGATCGCGCGCGCCAATCACGACGCGGCGGAACCGACGTCTTCGTTGTCGCCGCTGCCGCCGGGCTGGCCATCCTTGCCGTAGGAGAACAGGTCGTAATCGCCTTTTTCGCCTGGCGCGCGATAGACATACGGACGGCCCCACGGGTCGCCGGGCACCGCCTTCTTCAAATAAGGGCCGGACCAGTGCGGCTCGTTGTCGGGCTTCTTCATCAGCGCGCCCAACCCTTGTTCGGTGCTCGGGAAGTGGCCGGTGTCGAGGTTGTATTGATCGAGCGCCTTCTCCAACCCGTCGATCTGGGCACGCGCAACCTTGGTCTCGGATTTGCCGATCTGCGCAAAGAAGCGCGGCCCGACGTAGCCGGCCAGCAATCCGATGATGACGAGCACCACCAGCACTTCGAGCAGCGTGAAGCCGCGTGCGGTCGATGAAACTTTCATGTTCGCTCCGTGATTCCTGATGGACGTCGTTCGCGCTCAGTGCGGTATGCGCACCGCCTCGATCTCGTCGTCATCGCGCGTCTTGCCGCTCCAGGGACGCGTCGGTCCGAGCAGCCGCAAGGTCATGGCCTTGGACACCGCTTGCGCGCGATTGGTCGATTGCAGCTTGCGCAGAATCTTCTGCACATGGTTCTTCACCGTGAGCGGGCTGATGTTGAGAATGATCCCGATCTCCTGGTTGCTCTTGCCCTCGCGTATCCAGCCCAGGATTTCCACTTCGCGCCCGGTGACCGACAACTGCTGATCGGCGAGCCGGTTCAGGGTCGCGGTCGGACGATCGAAGGCCAGCATGCGCAGATAGGCGCTGTAGATCTGCGGCGCGAGCAAGCGCGCGAAGTGCCTCTCGCGTGCGCCCATCGCACGGGGCATCGA
>CAYUYC010000048.1:1853-15905 GCA_964448945.1 uncultured Burkholderiaceae bacterium | reverse complement strand
GTGCTGGGATCGATCACATCGATGACGCTGCCGTCGGCACTGGGCTGCCATTGCCCGCCGATGAAATGTCCGTGCATGTGGGTCTCCGTCGCGTGGTCTTGTGGGTATTGCGCTCAGGCCAGCGTCGCCGTCGCGCGCATTGCGAGCGCGCCGTCGTCGTGCCGGGCCCAGAGTTCCATCGTATGACCATCCGCCTGCGGCCGGCCGCATACCCAGAACGGCGTGGTGTCGAACACCGGCGCCACCGCGGTGAACGCAAACCGCGCCACGCGCGCGCCCGGCAACTCGCGCCGCAGCGCATCAAGCAGCAAGGTCGCGATCAGCGGCCCATGCACGATCAGGCCCGGATAGCCCTCGACCTCGGTGACATAGCGCCGGTCGTAATGGATGCGATGCCCGTTGAAGGTGAGCGCCGAGTAGCGAAACAACAGCACGTCGTCGGGCACGATGCGGCGCGACCATTGCGCCTCGGTCGGCGCCGCCATCGGCGCACCGGCGTTCGCTCCCGGCTGCGCCGCCGCGCGGTACACGATGTCGTGCTCTTCGGTCAGCGCCACGCCCGCCGCATTCGCCAACTCGTGCCGCACGACCACGAACACCAACGGCCCGCTGCGTCCCGACTTGGACGCTACCGACACGATGCGCGAAGTGCGCGTGACCGCGTCGCCGATGCGCAAAGGCGCGTGCCATTGCATGCGCCCACCCGCCCACATGCGCCGCGGCAAAGGCACCGGCGGCAAGAAGCCGCCGCGCTTGGCATGCCCGTCGGGCCCGATCTCGCTTTGCCGATGCAAAGGCAGGAAGTACAGCCAATGCCATAGCGGCGGCAACTCGGTGCCCGGCGCATAAGCGCCGGCCTGCGCGTCGTCGTCACGATCGAGCGTGGCCGCCAGCGCCTGCGCGGGCGTGGGGTACAGGGTGTCGGTGCGGGTCTCGGTGCGGCCGATCCAGGTGGTGAGGTCGGGGGTGGTGCTTTCGGGCGAGGCGGGCGTCATGGACGCGATTGTTTGGCGACGAGCGGCGCAAATGCAATCGGCGTTTGACGGGAGGTAGGCGGGAGTGCGGTGACGATGGACTACACCGGTTGGCGCGTTGCCATGCCCGCAGCCCGCACCCTTACTTTCGTTCCAGAGCGTCCGCCGCGCTTGGCTGACCATCGCGCACGGCACGCACGACCACACCGTCCATTCCCAGCACGATCCTGTAGGGGTCCATGCGAAACACCGCCGTGCAATTGCCGCTATCGAGCACCACGGTCTTCCGCGGAAGTCCGACATCGACACGTGTCACGCCGTAATACTCCTTGAGCAAAGGCTCGGTCAGCACACGTTTGCGCTTGAAACCATCGTGCGGAATGCAGCGCTCACCACTGATGTCGATGGACTGAGATTCGATGACGACCACCCCCCCCAACAGTCGCTGTGCCCCTGGCAAGCCTGCGGAGGTTTCGGCATAGCCGACGATCTCGGTGATGAGGTAGCGGCCTTCGAAATCGCCGATCGGCGAAGCGGCAGGTCCGGCCGACGCGCCGCTGGCGAGCAGGCCGCAGACCAATAACGCGGCCACCGTTCTGGCTTGAGCTTTCATCGTGCGGTTTCCGGTTGACGGAACGGTACCGACTCGCGTTGGCGCCGGTTCTGCAGCCCAGGACTCAGGCGCGCAGGCCCCACGACTCGCCCTTGCCGGTCGCGCGGGCGGATATACACGTTGTT
Organism: uncultured Burkholderiaceae bacterium; assembly: GCA_964448945.1. Classification (GTDB taxonomy): domain Bacteria; phylum Pseudomonadota; class Gammaproteobacteria; order Burkholderiales; family Burkholderiaceae_E; genus CAXBRX01. Next base: position 14,193 of record CAYUYC010000048.1, on the reverse strand, counting down.
CATGAACCGTCTTGCGACCTCGTCCATCTGACCCCGGTTGGCTGGTTCCAGCGCTTGTCTGGTGTTGACTGTCGTCGAGTTGTAGGCGAACGAGACGGCAGCGTCGAACTGTGCCTGTGTCAACTGTCGATCCCGCACCGTGGCGCGAACCATGCGCTCCGCCTCCAGCACCCGTTGCTGCAAGACGGCGTTGGCTTGCTGTGGGGTCACTGTCCTCCGCATTTCCTCTGGCGTACAAGGCCCGTAATGCGCAAGCGTTCCAATGCCCCAGGTGCAATTCCCATTGACGGGCGCATCGTTGTAGTAACGCATCACGACACCTTCATTGACCCGCAGCGCGGCGTAGCCGGCTGCACTCATGCGCATGTTTTCGTTTGCCATTGGATTTGCTCCATTGAAAACGCAAGCGGTGATTCTATGCGTGCGAAAGACGGCCAATCGTCCGTTCGACGTCACCCAAACGTGCGATGTAGCCGCTTGTGGTCCTTAATGTTTCTACAAACCGCTGCGCAACCGCAGCGCGGAATCGGGCGTGATGCCGCACCGTTCGCGCACGATGTCGTTGATGCGCGGCGCGGGCACGCGCAGCGCAATGGCGAGCGCGTGCGCGCTCATGCCAAGCGGAACGAGGTATTCCTCACGCAGGATTTCGCCCGGATCGATGGGGCGCATGCCGTTCTTGGATGCGGTGCGGGTGGCCATCTCAAACTCCTGCGGCTCAGTGGCAATCCACGATTTCGACGCTCCAGGCATGCCCGTCGCGCCATTCGAAACACAGCCGCCTTTGATCGTTGATGCGTATGCTGTGCTGCCCGATCCGGTCTTCGCACAAGATCACCCGGGCAATGTATGACGCGCCTCGTTAAACGACAACGCATCGGATTCGCGCCCGCCGGAGCACGCCATGACCAAGACCTTTTCGCTCGGTTCCCTCACCCCGCCACTCAACCGCCTCGGCTTCGGCGCCATGCGCATCACCGGCCCCGGCGTCTGGGGCGAGCCCGAGGACCGCGCGGAGGCATTGCGCACGCTGCGGCGTCTGCCGGCCCTGGGTGTCAACTTCATCGACACCGCCGACTCCTACGGGCCGGACGTGTCGGAGGAATTGATCCGCGAGGCGCTCCATCCGTATGGCGATCTGCTGATCGCGACCAAGGCGGGGCTGGCGCGCACCGGCCCCAATCGCTGGGTCCCGCTCGGGCGGCCCGAGTACCTGATCCAGCAGGCGCGCAAGAGCCGGCGCCGTCTGGGCGTGGAGCAGATCGGGCTGTGGCAATTGCATCGCATCGACCCGACGGTCCCGCGCGACGAGCAGTTCGGCGCGATCAAGACCTTGCTCGACGAAGGTGTGATCGCCCATGCGGGCTTGAGCGAGGTATCGGTCGCAGACATCGAGGCCGCGTCCAAGGTGTTCAAGGTGGCCACGGTGCAGAACCGCTACAACCTCGTCGATCGCAAGAGCGAAGACGTGCTCGCGCATTGCGAGCGTGCGGGCATCGGCTTCATTCCGTGGTACCCGCTCGCGGCGGGCGATCTGGCGAAGCCGGGCGGCGTGCTCGACACGGTGGCGCAGCGCCACGGCGCCACGCCGGGGCAGATCGCGCTCGCATGGCTGCTCAAGCGCAGCCCGGTGATGCTGCCGATTCCGGGCACGGCCAAGGTGGCGCATCTGGAAGAGAACATGGCGGCGGCCGACATCGCCTTGAGCGACGAGGACTTTGCCCTGATCACCGCGGCATCTTGAAGGCCTTGCGTATCAAGGCGCGCGCTTGCGGGCCATCCCATTCGCGCGCGCCGACGACCTTCTCGACCACCCGTCCTTGCGCGTCGACCAGTACGGTCAGCGGCAGATAGGCCGCGCCCAGCATGTTCTCCAGTTCGAGCTTGCGGTCGATGAAATGGCTGAGCGTGGCATTGGTCTGTTTGAGCAAGGCGCGCGCGGCATCGATGTCGTCGTCGGTCGAGATGCCGATCACCGCAAAGTGCGTGGCATCGTCGCTCCAGGCGAGGCGTTCGAGCGAGGCCATTTCTTGCCGGCACGGTCCGCACCAACTGGCCCAGACATTGATGATGAGCGGCCGCCCGCGATAGCTGGCAAGCGTGCGCACCGGACCGTTGAGGCCGTGCATGCTGGCATCGCGCAGCATGGCGCCGATCTCGACCTCGCCGGGGGTCTTGGCGCGTGCCGTCGGCGCAAGACCGACAAAGCCGGCAACGAGCACGGCCCCGACCAGATGAACAAAAGCGCGATGGAGCATGGCCGCGAGGTTAGCGCAAACTACGCGCCACACCGCCTCCTCCGAGACCTCCACATGACCCAAAAACTCTGGCTCAAGAGTTATCCCGACGGCATGCCCGCCGACATCGATCCCGATCAATACCCGTCCATCGCCGAGATGTTTGCGCAATGCGCGCAGCGCTTTGCCGACCGGCCCGCTTTCGATTGCCTGGGCCATGTCGTGACCTATGCCGAGGTCGACCGGCTGGCCACGCAGTTTGCGGCGTACTTGCAGAACCTGCCGGGTCTGAAGCAAGGCGACCGGGTGGCGGTGATGTCGCCCAATCTGCTGCAGTTTCCGGTCGCGCTGCTGGGCATCCTGCGCGCGGGCATGGTCGCGGTGAATGTGGATCCGCTGTACACCGCGCGCGAGCTCGAGCATCAGCTCAAGGATGCCGGCGTGCAGGTCATGGTGGTGGTCGAGAATTTTGCGCATGTGGCGCAAGAGGCCGTGCCGCACACCCAGGTCAAGCAGGTCATCACGACCCAGGTCGGCGATCTGCTGCCGGCGCCCAAACGCTGGCTGGTGAATCTGGTGGCCAAGTATGTGAAGAAGCTGGTGCCGCCCTGGCAGATCGCGGGCAGCATCGGCATGCGCACGGCGCTCGCGCGCGGCGCGCAATTGAGCTTCAAGCCGGTCGAGGTCGCGCGCGAAGACCTCGCGCTGTTGCAATACACGGGCGGGACCACGGGCGTGAGCAAGGGCGCGATGCTGACCCATCGCAACATCCTCGCCAACGTGGCCCAGACCGGCACCTGGATCTCGCAGCATTTCGTCGCCGGCCGCGAGGTCGCGATCGCGCCGCTGCCGATGTATCACATCTTCGGCCTGACCTCGATGCTGTGCTTCGTGCAATGGGGCTGCCTGATCGTGCTCATCGCCAACCCGCGCGACCTGCCCGGCCTCATCAAGGAACTCGGGCGGCGCAAGTTCAGCGTGCTCACCGGGGTCAACACCTTGTTCAATGGCCTGTTGCATGCGCCGGGGTTTGCCGAGCTCGATTTCTCGCAGCTCAAGGCCGTCATCGGCGGCGGCGCAGCGGTGCAGGAGTCGGTCGCCAAGCGCTGGCAGGAGGTGACGGGCCGTTACATCACTGAAGCCTACGGTCTGACCGAAGCCTCGCCCGCGGTCTGCGCCAATCCGCTCGACATGCCATGGAACGGCTCGGTCGGCCTGCCCTTGCCGTCGACCGAAGTCTCGATCCGCGACGATGAATCCAATGCACTCACACCCTGGCTGGGCGACGATGCGCGCGACCTGCACACGGGCGAGTTGTGCGTGCGCGGCCCGCAGGTGATGAAGGGCTATTGGAACGTGCCCGAAGAATCGGCGCGCGTGCTGCGCGACGGCTGGCTGCATACCGGCGACCTCGGCCACATGAATGCCGAGGGCTTCATCACCATCACCGACCGGCAAAAGGATCTGATCCTGGTCTCGGGCTTCAATGTCTATCCGAACGAGGTCGAAAGCGTGGTGGCCGCATTGCCCGGGGTGCTCGAATGCGGCGTCTGCGGCGTGCCCGACGAGCGCACCGGCGAAGCGGTCAAGGTCAGCATCGTGCGGCGCGACCCCAACCTGACCAAGGAAGACGTGCTCGCGCATTGCAAGACCCTGCTCACCGGCTACAAGCTGCCGCGCCATATCGAGTTTCGCGATGCGCTGCCCAAGACGCCGGTGGGCAAGGTGCTGCGCCGCGCCTTGCGCGACGCGCCGCCCAACTGAGCGCGCGCCAAGCGCGCCTCGGCGCCGCGCTACGATCACGGCATGCTCCAGACCCCGCACACCTTCACGCCCTTGCATATGCCGCCGCCGCAGCCGGCGGCGCATCGCTTCGTGTTCCGCGCACACGAACTCTTGTTGCGCGAGGCCGATCTGGCCTTGCCCGATGCGGCTGCCCATGCGGCGCTCGACGTACCGCCCGACCAGACCGTGCCGATCGGCCTGCTCGACGATCAGTATTGCGAAGCCGCCTGGGTCGGTACCGGGACCGAAGCGCCCGCGGGCCATGCCTTCACATCGATGCGCAGTCTGTTCGGCGCGGTCGACGACGCCTGGCTGGGTTTGGCCGGACGCGCCTACCAATTGGCCGAATGGGCGCGCACGCATCGCTATTGCGGGGCCTGCGGTGCGCCGATGACACCGGTGGCAGGCGAGCGCTGCATGCGCTGTATGGCCTGCGGGCATGGCGCGTATCCGCGCATCTCGCCCGCGATGATGGTGCTCATCCGCCGCGGCGATGCGCTCTTGCTTGCGCGCCATGCGGCGCATGCCAATGCGCGCTACACCGCGCTGGCGGGTTTTCTCGAAGCCGGCGAATCGATCGAAGAGGCGGTGCACCGCGAGGTCTACGAAGAAGTCGGCCTGCGCGTGCGCGATCTGCGCTACTTCGGCAGTCAGTCCTGGCCTTTCCCGCATTCATTGATGATCGCCTTCACCGCCGAATATGTTGACGGCGAGGTCAAGGTCGACCCGAACGAGATCACCGAGGCGCGCTGGTTCGGCCCCTGCGATCCGTGGCCCGAAATCCCGGGCAACTTCTCGATCGCGGCCGCGCTCATCAACGCGCATCGACCCTGCCCCTGATGCGGCGGTGCCTCAGTAGAACCATCCGGTTCTGAACGCCACCCCGACCACGACGAACAGGACCGAGAACGTCACCACCGGCGCGATGCGTCTGGCCAAGGCGGGCAAGGTGTATTCGGACAGCTTCGGGATGATGCGCAAGCGTGCATCGATCGCGCAGACCACGGTGAGCGCGAGCAGCGTCAGCTTGAGCGTGATCAGGCGCGCAACCGGATCGTCGAAGGCAAACCAGCGCGCCACGTCGGGCACGAGGTCGTGCGCAAGCCATACGCCGGTCGCCACCTGGATCGTGAGCGCGGGCATTCCGATCTTCTCGTACCCGGATTCGAAGCGCAGCAGTCCGGCGACATCGCGCTGTCTGAGCACGCGCGGCAATACCGTCAGACCCAACACCAGATGGCCGCCCGTCCAGATGGTGGCCGACAAGACATGCAAGAGCAGCAAGAGGCCATGCATCGCGCCCTCCTTTCCTTGGTGTGCGCCGATCGACCACGGGAGTGGTCCGACCGCGATGCATCCTAGAAAGGCTTGCCGCCCCGGTATGTAGCAGCTGGTACGCAGCGTGATGCCGCTTTCGTAGCGCTGGATCGCGCCGGTTGAAGCGACCATCATCGCGCTCGACACGAAGACGTGGCGCGTGCTGTAGTCCTACGCCGATCCGGGCGCGACGAGCTGAGGTCTGGGCGATGTGCTGCCGGTCGATGGCGTGCTCTACCTGACCGGCTCGGGCGTGGAAATCAAACGGTAGGCACCCTGACCCGACTCAGCGCAAACCGGCACCGATCAACGCGCTGGTGCGCTGTACATCGTTGTCGAAGGTCGCGATCGACAGATCCGAGATCGGCGCATGCAACAAGGCGCTGCGGGCGATCTCGACATTGCGCTCGAAGGTTTGGAGCAGCGCAGTGCGCTGCGCATGCGGCATGTCCTGCAACAAGGCGCTGACCAAGGCGTCGAGCGCAAGCAGGCTGCCCTTGAGTTCGCAGATGCGTTCGGTGGCTTCTTGCAGATTCTTCATTGCTGTCCCCCGAAATGAAAAAGCCGCGGCACGAGGCCGCGGCTTTCAGGTCGACGCGAGGTCGGCCAATACGTTCAGGCCGGAACGATGTTCGAAGCCTGCGGGCCCTTTTGACCCTGGGTCACGTCGAACTTCACACGTTGGTTTTCGGCCAGCGTCTTGAAGCCGTTGCCCTGGATCTGGCTGAAATGGGCGAACAAATCCTTGCCGCCGTCATCGGGCGTGATGAAACCAAAGCCCTTGCCTTCGTTGAACCACTTCACGGTACCAGTTTGCGTTGCCATATCGATTCCTTTCGAGTCATACGCAAGTCATGCGCGGCGACATGCCGCGCAGTGCAGAGCTGCCAAGTGTCATCGATGGGGATTCGACCGGATCCGATCGGCGGTGCCGATGGAGAAACAGAGGAGACCTACTAGTGACGGTCTTATGCATGCCTACGCGGCGGATAGTACGCGCTTTCTGCCGCGCGCATGTGCGATTTCTTCATACCAGACGTTTCCGTCGACCCACGACCTGTTGATATAGCCCTGCAAAGCTCGTGGTTGTCGTCCATTCGAATTGATCGGCCAGGGCCGAACGCGCAGGGATGGACGAGTCGAACAAGGAGATCGCGAACGGCTCGAACCAGCGCCAGACCAGATGCATGACGGGTCGCAGCGGATGCCAGGCGTGCGGTGCGTGGTAATCGACGAAGACGATCTTGCCGCCCGGTTTCACACCGGCCAGCAAATGATCGACGATGCGGCAGCGCTCGGCCTCGGGCACTTCATGCAGCAGAAAGAAGCAGCACACGCCGTCGTAGACCTCGGCGGGCACGCTGCCCGGTGCGGCCAGATCGGCCTGGCGGGTATGGACCTGCGAGCGCCCTTGCAGTTTGCGACGCGCGTTGGCGAGCTGGATCTCGGCCACGTCGACGAGGTCGAGCGCACCTTGCGCACCTACGCGCGCAGCCAGCAACGATGAGAAATCGCCATAGACGCAGGCCGCCTGCATCACGTGCTGGCCGGGTTCGAATTCCGCGACCGCATTGCGCATCAGGCGCGCGGCATTGCCCCACAAGATGGCCGAGACCACCAGCGAGCGATCGAGCCAGGGCAGCGTGCGCTGGTCGAGATAGGCCCATTGATAGGTTTGCGCGAGATAGGCAGGGACCGGCGGCGAAGCACTCATGGGCGTCAACTCGTTCTCGATCGGCACGCGCAAACGGCGCGCACCCGGGATGATGCAAGTCTCGCGTGAGCGCCGCGCGCCGGTTCGCCGACTAAACAGGCAAATCGCCCGCCAGTTCCGCGCCGGCGCCGCGTTCAGAACTTGAGCCGGTAACGCTCGTCGTCGGTCGAGTCGGTCAAGGCCTTGTCGTCGCTGCCGTCGGGCAGCACGCTGTGGAGGTCGCCCTTGAAGCTGGACCCGAAGGTATCGAGGATCACCCGGCCGTTGCTCGTCAACGCGCCGAAAGTACTGGAGATCGCGTTGCTCAAGACCACATTGCCGGTGCCGTCTTCTTTGACGCTTGCCACCTTGTAGAACCCGCCTTCGAGGAATTCGTAGATCACCCGGCCGTCGGCGGTCGCGGCGCGCCAGCTTGGGCCATCGGCAAAGGTGAGCTGCCGTGCATCGCTGCCGTCGGCCGCCACGCTGTAGAACTGCCGCGACCCGTTGGCGTTGTGGCTGTAGACCACGCGGCCCGAAGGCATGAGCGCGACATGGTTCTCGTGCGCCGACGTGGTCGCCAAGGCGACCAGGGCGCTGCCATCGGCGGCAACGCTGTAGGTGTCGTACTGGCTACCGGACCAGCGATCGAAATACACCCTGCCGTCCGGGCCCACGCCCGCCAGACGTTCATCGGCCGCAGCGCTGGTCAGGCGCCGCACGTCGGTGCCGTCGGTCTTGACGCTGTACACGTCGTAGGCGTTGCTGCCCGCATCGGCATGTTCGTAATAGATCACGCCGCCGTCGGCCGAGAGTTGCCGGAAGTTGTTGTCGCCCGCCGCGGTCGCGAGTGCACGCACGTCGGTCGCGTCGTGGCGCATGCTGTAGAGGGCGCGGCCGGTGCCGGTGTATTGCAGATACAGGATGCGGCCGTCGGGCTGCACGCCGAGGTAATCGCCCGAGGTGAGCAACAAGACCTCGGCCGCGCTGGCGTCCACCGGCACCGCGTACATGCCGGTATTGGGGCGCTGAAACAGCAGCCAGCCATCGGGCGTGACCGCGCGAAAGCCCTCGTGCTCGGCCGACGTCGCCAAAGGCTTGGGGTCGCTGCCGTCGATGTTCACGCTGTACAAGTCGCCGTTGCCGTCGGCGGCATAGGTGCTGTAGATGACCCGCCCGCCGGGCGCGAAGGCCTCGAACGCATCGGGCAGTGTGCCGGTGGCAAGCGCCTTGGCATCGCTGCCATCGGGCAAGACGCTGAACAGGTCGGTCTGGCCGCCGACATCGCGCGAGATGACGATGCGCCCGGTCGTGGGCTCGACGCCGTAGGCAAATTCATCGGCCGCCGTGTTGGCGATCGCGCTCAGGCCGGTGCAATCCTCGCGCACCAGATAGACATCGTTTTGCGTGCCGCCGGTCTGGCGCACATAGACCACGCTTTGCGCGCCGGCGGTCGCGGCGGCAGTACAGATCGGCGCAGGCGGCGTCACGACATTGGCGGTGGGAGCACTGCCGCCGTCACCGCAGGCGCTCAAGTTCAGGCTCATCAACAACACGGGCAACGCATGCAGCGCGGCCGTGGGCAGCTTCTTCGTGATCGAGGTCATACGCGTCCTTACGCATGGGAGGAGGTCCCATGCGTTATCGCAAGGCCGCCGTTAATGACGCGTTAAGCCGTGGCGGCGCCCGCCATCAACGCCACGCATCGGCCAAGCGCCCGGCCACATCGATGGTGGGCGCGGCCGCGGGGGCGTTCGTGCTTGCCGATGCGCCGACGGCCTCGGCCTGCGGCCGCACGATCTCGAACGCATCGGCGATCTGCGGCGGAATGAAGCGGGTGAGCGAACCGTAGACATGCCGCCCGCCCATCGCGCTTTGCTGGGTGAGGTAGAACCGTTGCGGCACCAGCAGATGCAGATGCTGCTTGGCGCGCGTCATCGCCACATACAACAAGCGGCGCTCTTCTTCGAGTTGGGCGTTGTTGCCGGCCGCGAGGTCGGCCGGTATGCAGCCGTCGACCACATTGAGCAGATGCACGGCCTGCCATTCCTGGCCTTTGGCCGAATGGATGGTCGACAGAATCAAATAGTCCTCGTCGCGTCCCGGCAGATCGGCCTGGTCGCTGGTGGCCTCGGGCGGGTCGAGGGTGAGTTCGGTCAGGAAGCGCTCGCGTGTCGCATAGCCGGCACCGATATGGGCGAGTTGATCGAGGTCGGCCAGACGCGGTTGCGGATGATCGTGCAAGCGTTCGAGCAAGGGCGTGTACCAGCGCCGGATCGCGTCGAGATCGGCCGGCCAGGCGCGCGCATCGGCCTGCAGCGCGCGCATCAATTCCACAAAGGCCTGCCAGTCAGTGCGCGCCGCGGCCGGCACCTCGACCGCAGCGAGTGCGGCGAGCGGATCGGGCGCGGCGTCCATCGCATCGAGCACCCGGCGCGCGGTGGCCGGGCCGATGCCGGGCACCAGCAGCGCGACCCGAAACCCCGCGATGCGCGCACGCGGATTGGCGGCCCAGCGCAGCACCGAGAGCACATCCTTGATGTGCGCGGCTTCGAGGAATTTGAGCCCGCCGAACTTCACGAACGGGATGCCGCGCCGAGCCAGCTCGAGTTCGAGCATCGCGCTATGGTCGGACGCGCGAAACAGCACCGCCTGCGCTTTGAGCGCCAGACCGTTCTCGCGCTGGGCCAGTACCCGGTCGGCGACCCAGCGCGCTTGCGCGGCTTCGTCTTCGACGCTGACGAGCTGGGGCTTTTCGCTCGACGCGCGATCGGTCCACAAATGTTTGGCGTAGCGCTCGCGCGCGAGCGCGATGACCGCGTTGGACGCATCGAGGATGGGCTGGGTCGAGCGGTAATTGCGTTCGAGGGTGACCACGTGCGCGGGCGTGGCGAAGGCGTGCGGAAAATCGAGGATGTTGCGCACCTCGGCGGCGCGAAATGCGTAGATGGCCTGCGCATCGTCGCCGACCACGGTCAGGCCGCGGCCATCGGGCTTGAGCGCGTGCAGGATCGCGGCCTGCAGGCGGTTGGTGTCCTGGTATTCGTCGACCAGCACATGGTCGAAGCGCGCGCCGACTTCGTGCGCGAACACGGGCTCGGCCAGCATCTGGGCCCAGGCCGCGAGCAGGTCGTCGTAATCGAGCGCGTGCTGGCGCAATTTTTCTTGCGCATACGCGCCGAACAAACGCTTGAGCTCGGTCTCCCACTGCGCGCACCACGGAAAATCCTCGCGCAAGACATCGGCCAGCGCCGCCTGGCGATTGACCGTGCGGGAATAGATCGCGAGACACGTGCCCTTGAGCGGAAAGCGCTGGCGTTGCGCCGCCAGCCCCTGGTCCTGGCGCACCAGGCCCATGAGGTCTTCGGCATCGCCGCGGTCGAGGATGGTGAAGGCATCGTCGAGGCCGATGCGCGGCGCGTATTCGCGCAACAGCCGCGAGCCGATGCCGTGGAAGGTGCCGGCCCAGCGCAAGGCCGGCGGGCGTTGGGTCGCGGCAAACCCGAGCGCCTGATGCAGCACCCGGCCGACCCGTTGTTCCATCGCCTGGGCCGCGCGGCGCGAAAAGGTCAGCAGCAGCACGCGTTGCGGATCGGCGCCCGCGAGCACCAGCCGCGCCACCCGCGCGGCCAGCGTGTAAGTCTTGCCCGAACCAGCACCCGCGATGACGAGCAAGGGCGCGCCCACATGCGTGCCTTGCGCGATGCCGTGCTCGACGGCCGCCCGTTGCTGCGCATTGAGTGCGGCTAGCGGATCGGCGCCGTTGGCACGGGCGAGCGGAGGATGGACGACGGTGGACACCCGGCGATCTTACTGGATATCCATCCAGGCAAGCGAGGGTGCGTGCGCACGCGGGCGTGCCGCGTCATTGCCCCGCGTCCGTCGCGCGCCGCGCGACGAGATGCAAGCGCACCCGCACCGTGTCGGCCACCTGGAGCGCGCCGCCCAGCACCGCCAGCGGCGTGATGCCGAAATCGCTTTGCCGGATCTCGAAGGTGGCGGTCGCGCTCAAGCGTTCGTCGTTCATCTCGAGCGCGACCGGCACGCTCAGATCGCGCTCGACGCCATGCAGGCCGATGCGCACCGTGACATCGGGCGCCCAGACCGGCCCGACCATCGCCAGCGATCGCACGCGCAATTGCGCGAACTCGGCGACGTTCAGCACCCGTGGCCCGAGCATGTTGGTGCGCGTCCCGGCAATCGCATCGGCATCGGGCTCCGATGCGAAGTCGGGGCCTTCGTCGCGGCGCGCCGCCGCGGGGTCGACGACCAGTTCGGCCAAGGGAATGTCGAGCCGCAAGGTCGAGGCATGAAAGTCGCGCGCAATCGCGATCTCGCCCGAGTAGCCCGCAGCCGCGATCACATGGTTGTGCCCCAGGCGCGCCAGCGGTCCGACGCGATAGACCAGAACGCGCAGGTCGGAGGCGGTGGGGTCGATGACGTACCGGCGCTCGATCCGCGCGGTTGCGAGTCCGGCCGCCGCGGCGGGTGCAGCCCCAGGCGCAGTACCGGGCGCAGTACCGGGCGCCGACGGCGCGCCCGCGGGCGGTGCCGCACAGGCGCACAGGCAGCAAGCCGCCAGCCATGCGGCGGCGCGCATCGGCGTGTGGCGCTGGAGCGAGGGCCTGACCATGCGCCGATCGTAGCGTGCCGCGCACGGCGGCGACTACAACAAGGTCGAGGCGATGTTGACAGTGAGCGCGAGCACCGTGGTGTTGAAGAAGAACGCGAGCACGCAATGCACCAGGCCCACGCGGCGCATGGATCGGCTGATGAAGCTCACATCCGCGGTTTGCGCCGACGTGCCGATCACGCAGGAGAAGTACAGAAAGTCGCCGTAATCGGGCTGCTCGGTGCCGGGAAAGCTGAGCCCGCCCGCGCCGGTGCGCGCATGCGCGCTGTAGAAGTCGTGGGCGTAATGCAGCGCGAACATGATGTGGGTGAAGGCCCACGACGAAGCGATGGTGAGCGCCACCAGGGCGATGTGCTCGCCGCGCAAAGCGCCTTGGGCGCCACGCACGACGGTCAGCTCGAGCACGATGGCGCCGAGCGCGGCGACCGCGGCCAGCACCACCAGCACCAGGATCACGATGCGGCCTTCGTCCTCGAGTTCGGCGCGCTCGCGCATGCGCGCGTGCGAAGACGAAAACATCATGCGCAAAGCGAGCGCCACATAGAGCAAGGCGCCGGCATTCCAGGCCACGATCGCGCGCGTGACCGCGTGGGTGGCCAGCACCACCGGCAAGACGAAGTAGGCCGCGCACCCGATCGCAATACAGATCAACAGACGCGGCCGCGCCCGCAGCGT
>CAYUYC010000048.1:0-1753 GCA_964448945.1 uncultured Burkholderiaceae bacterium | reverse complement strand
GCGCGTGGGTCATGACGCTAGGGTGATGGCGCGACGGTCATGGCGCGTGGGCCGGGACGCTCAGCCTGCTGCGGCGTCCAGCGCCGCGGCGGCAAGCCTGGTGCGAAACTGCGCCGGCATGGGTGCGATGCGGCGCGCCTGCGGATCGATGAAGACGATGCCGGTCTTGCCGCGCGCGACTTCGCGTCCGGTCTTTTGCTCGCTGATGCGATAGCGCAGATCGAAGCCGTACCGGTTGAGATCGTCGGCCACCATCTCGATCACCAGGGTCTCGCCGTACAGACCTTCGGACAGATATTGCACGGCCGCGTCGGCCACCACGATCGCGTAGCCCTCGACCGCGTCTTCGGCGTAGCCGAGCTGGCGAAAGAACCGCACCCGCGCCTCGGACACGAACATCAGCAAGATGGCGTTGTCGAGATGGCCGCCGGCATTGATGTGATTGAAATGGATGTCCAGCGCGGTCGAGAAACTGAACCGCGCCGGGACGTCGAGTCGCACGCGCGCCATGCGCTCAATCCAGCAAGGTGAAGTGTTCGACCATCGGCGGCTGGGCGAAGAACGGCCCGACGATCGCGCGCCATTCCGCGAACGCGGGCGAGCCGCGGAAATCGACGGTGTGGTTCTCGAGCGTTTCCCAATTGATGAGCAACAGGTAGCGCTCGGGCGTCTCGATGCATTTGCGCACTTCGTGGCGCACATAGCCGGTGGCCTTGCTGATGACGGTCGCCAATCCGCGGCGGATGGCGGCATCGAACTCGGCCTGGCGGCCGGGCTGGATGCGAAAGTCCGCGACTTCGAGAATCATGGTCGGTCTCCGGGTTCAGACGCTCTTGTTGACTGCCGCATCCACGGCAGCGAGCGCGGTCATGTTGACGATGCGGCGCACGGTCGCGGTGGGCGTGAGCACATGGGCCGCGCGCGCGGCGCCGAGCAGGATGGGGCCGATGGTCACGCCTTCGCCGCCGCTCATCTTGAGCAGATTGAACGAGATGTTCGCGGCATCGACGTTGGGCATGATGAGCAGATTGGCCTCGCCCTTGAGCGTGCTTTGCGGCAAAGCGCGGGTGCGGATTTCTTCCGAGAGCGCGGAATCGCCTTGCATCTCGCCGTCCACTTCCAGTTCGGGGCATTGCTGGGCCAGCAATTCGCGCGCGCGGCGCATCTTGCGCGCACTGCCGGTCTCGACGCTGCCGAAATTGGAATGCGACAACAAGGCGATCTTGGGCACCAGCCCGAAGCGCGTGACTTCTTCGGCCGCCATGCGCGCGATCGCGACGATCTCTTCCGCGCTCGGGTTTTCGTTGACGTAGGTGTCGGCCACGAACAGGGTGCGCTCGGGCAGCAAGAGCGCGTTCATCGAGGCGAACACGCAGGCATCGGCGCGCCGGCCGATCACGTTCTCGATGTGGTTCAAATGCGCGTGGTACTGGCCCACGGTGCCGCACAGCATCGCGTCGCACTCGCCCATTTCGAGCAGCAAGGTGCCGATCAAGGACGGCTTGCGCAGGATCGCTTCCTTGGCGGCCTCGGGCGTGATGCCCGAGCGGCCCTGCAATTGCTGATAGCGCTGCCAGCACGCGCGGTAGCGCGGATCGTTGTTGATGTTGACCAGATCGAAATCGCGCCCGGCCTCGATGCGCAGACCGAACTTCTCGATGCGCGTGGCGATGACTTCGGGCCGGCCGATCAGCATCGGGCGCGCGAGTTTTTCGTCGATCACGACCTGCACCGCGCGCAGCACGCGCTCTTC
>CAYUYC010000047.1:7239-15961 GCA_964448945.1 uncultured Burkholderiaceae bacterium | reverse complement strand
CCAGCGCTCATCCTTGCGGGCGGCGGTCAGTCCGGCATGGAATCCGCGTGTGGAGACATCCAGCGACTGCGCCTGCGTGACGGCGCTGCCGGTCTTGAGGTTGCGCACGATGCGCACGGCATTTCCTTCCGCATCCTCGCCGGTGATCGCATAAAGGTGAGGCCCGGTCGCGCCTTCGAAGTCGAAGCCGTCGGGCAAGGGCGTGGTGTGCCCCGCGTTGTCCAGGATCAGGATCTGGTCGTCCTTGCGACCGATGGCGACGCCGTTGCGGAACATGAGCAGCCGTTCGAACTTGGGTTCGACGATCCACTGGCCGTTGGCATCGATGGCGCCCGTACCGTCTTCGGTCTGGATGACGAGCGGCCCGTCGAGCGGTTCGTTGCGGTTGAAGCGGTAGTCGAGCAGGTCGGTGTCGTACTTCCATTCCGGGCGGGTGACGATGTGCCGATCGCGGGTGACGACCGCGATCTTTTCGTAATCCTTGACCAGCAATGCCATGGGCAGCAACGCGGGTTGGGCCTCGTGGACCGCGCCACGCCCCGCGACCGCGATGATCATGTCGTACTGGCCTTTGAGGTCCGGGTCTTCGCTCGACAACACGATGCCCTTGGGACCGATGACCGCGAATGGCTTCTGTTCTCCGTCGGATTCGATGAAGAGCAGATCGCCCACCGGGGTGGCCTCGGCATCGGGCATCGCCACGCGCACGGGCTTGCCGCCGCGGTACATCGCGATGAACTCCTGGCAGCCGCCGATGTAATCCCAATCGCCTTCGTGCCGCAGATCGAACGACTCGCACTTGGCCGAATACAGGAGGTGCCCATCGCGATCGAAGAGCGCCGACGATTTGTCGTCGGCATGCGCGGAATACAGCCCGCTATCGTTGCGGTCGAGCATCACGTAGTTGAAGTCGACGACGACCCGACCGTGCGCATCGATCAACCCGTACTTGTCGTCGCGCCGTGCAATCGCCAGCCCCGCATGAAAAGGCTCGAGCGCCTCATAGATGGGTTGCACCACCCATTGGCCTTTGAGGTCCATTGCGCCGTAGCGATCCGAATCGCCGACCTTGGCCGACTGGATGGCCAGTCCGTCATGAAAATCGGAGATGCCTGCGAGCGCACCGGTCAGCGGCACGCGCCGCCCGTCGATGTTGAACAAGAAGGCGTCGAACGACCGGGTGACGACGAATCGATCCGAATCGCGCACGCGAGCGATCCGATAGCCGGGGCCGAAGTCGCGAATCACACGGCCGGTACGGTCGATGAGGATGTCGTGGCCATACTTCAAGGTGGCGACCGCAACACCGTGGTGGAACGCACTCGCGTTATCGAACCGCGGTTCGATCGCCCAGCGGCCTTGTTGGTCGATGTAGCCGGCTTTTCCGCCCAACCACGCCTCGGCGAGCCCATCCGCAAAGCCGTAGACCTCACTGAAGGTCGCCGGTATGCGCAATGCGCCGGTCGAATCGATGAAGCCCCATTTGTCGTTGAGCGCGACCGGCGCCAGCCCTTGCGAGAACGACCCGACCTCGTCGAACTTCGGTTCGATGACCAGCCGGCCCGAGCGGTCGATGAAGCCCCAGCCCGGCCCGATGCTGATCGCCGCATAGCCTTCGCGAAAATCGCAGATCTCGTCGATCGCGGAATATTGGGTGGTGAAGCCGCCGCACTTGCTTTCGGCCAAGACGGTGGACGACAGGCCGAGCAAGGCGGCCGCCAGAAGAATGCGCTTTCGCATGGCGTGTTCCGTGAAGTCTGGTTCAACCGCCGATGCGGCAGGTCGGGATGAGTTGATCGCGCAAGGCGCGCGCGCGGGCGCGAACGATCGCCAAGGCTTCAGCGGCCGTCGTCGCGCGCTCGATGGCGGCGGTGTCTTCGGCGCTCAAGGCGCGTTCTTCCGAGGGCAGGACCGGGTCCGCGCCCTTGCATTGGGCGGCGGCTGCCGCGCAGATCTTGGTGACCGGCGGATCGAAGGTGGTCGACGCCAGCAGGTCCGGTTGTTCGTCGCGCAGTCCGGAGAACAGGAGATCGAGTGTTTGCGAGGCGTCCTTGGTCGTGACGATCTGCGTGGCCAGGGCGCGGTTTTCGAAGTCGCGCCAGACGATCTTGTCTTCCGCGGTCCATCCCGTGCGGCAATCGACGGTCATGGTAAGCAGCGCATTGTTGGCGTCGGCCGCCTTGCGCGGGCGGTGTTCATACGCATCACCGAGCATCTGCGTCGAGCGGGTGGTCAAGACGACATCGAGCAGGCCATCGCCGCGGCTGCGCACGTCCTCGACGTCGATCTCCTGCGATTCCAGCCAGGCCTTGCTCGCATCCGACCAGCGCGGCTGGGCCGCCGTGGTCTCGACCGTCCAGGCGCCGGGCGGCACGAACCCGGCGATCCAGGCCTGTCGTTGTTTGCGCATGAGTTCGAGCACGCCTTTGATCGTGGCCGGCGGCCGCTTGCGCATCGCGGCCTCGTCGAATGGCGGCTTGGTCTTCGCGCGCATGCGCTCGGTGTCGGGCAGCAAGGATTTGAGCAGCGGCGCATCGCTCAGGAAGGCAGGCTTGCGCTGGGCCAGTTTGGCGCGCCCGGCACGCAGCGCCGGGTCGAACGCGGCGGCGCAGGCGAGGAAGATTTCCGACGCTTCGGGCCATTTTTGCCGGGCAAACTCAGCGTCGATGCCTTGCTTCCATTCGGTCAGCGATTGCGCGGCGTCATCGTGCTGGGCGATCACCGTGCCGTCGTGTGCCAGCAGCTTCGCGCCGGTACCGATCCACAGCCCGGTTTCGCAATCGATCAGCCGGGTCTCGTAGTAGTACCAACCGCGCGCCGAGTCTTCGGGCGTCCACGGTTCGCCGCTGCTGCGCGGGTAGCGCGTGCCCGATTCGAGCAGTCCGTCGGGACGCACTTTGAGCGCCGACAGATCGACCGCGTGCGCGGTATCGCGCTCGTACATCGGAAAGTGCAGCCAATCGGTGGGCGCACTGCCGACGGCTTGGGCGGTGGAGCAAATACAGAATGCCGCGAGCGCGGCGAGGGCGTTGGGACGCAGGAGCATGGCGGCAGCTTCGGATGAGGGGCGGCCGCGATTGTCCTGGTTGCGCCCAGGGAAAGCGAACGACAGTCGTGCGATACAGACACCAATGTGCCAGTCAGCCTCCCATCGCGGCACGCTCGCGCTCGCGCAATACGCGGCGCTGCACCTTGCCTGTGGTCGTCATCGGCAATGCATCGAGGAATTCGATCTCGCGCGGGTATTCGTAGGGCGCGAGCTTGCCGCGCACGAATTGCTTGAGCTCGGCCACGAGTTCGTCGGTCGGCGCGTATTCGGGCGTGAGCACGATGAAGGCCTTGACGATGTTGGTGCGCTCGGGGTCGGGCTTGCCGATGATGGCGGCATTGGCGACCGCGGGATGCTTGAGCAGGCAGTTTTCGATCTCGGCCGGTCCGATGCGATAACCCGCGCTCTTGAAGACATCGTCCGAACGGCCCTGATACCAGAGGTAGCCGTCGCGATCCATGGAGGCGAGGTCGCCGGTGCTGCACCAGTTGCCGATGTACTTGTCGCGCGTCGCGTCGTCGTTGTGCCAATAGCCGAGGAAGAAGATCGGATCGGGCTGTGCATCGCCACCGTCGCCGTACCAGTAGCGATTGATGGCGACTTCACCGGTGACGCCCGGTTCGCACAGATTGCCGTCATCGTCGATCACCGCGACGTAATGGCCGGGGTAGGGCCGGCCCATGCTGCCGGGCTTGGCGGGCCAGCGCTCGGAGTTGCCGACGATGTAATTGACTTCGGTCTGGCCGAACATTTCGTTGACGCGCACGCCCAGGGCTTCTTCGCAATAGCGATAGACCGTCGCGCCCACCGATTCGCCCGCGCTCATGATCGCGCGCAGCCGCAGACGGAATTGCTCCCTAGGCTGGGGATAGGCCTTCATCATGGCCTTGAGTGCGGTCGGAAACAGGAAGGTGTTGGTGACGTTGAACCGGGCCATCAAGGTGAACGCTTTTTCGGGCGAGAAGCGCCCGTCCACCTTGCCGTCGCCCGCGACGATGGTCATGCCGACATACAGCGTGGGCAGAAGCGCATCCCAAAGCCCGCCGGTCCAGGCCCAATCGGCCGGACTCCAGAATACGTCGCCGGGCTGCGGGAACCAGTTCTGGCTCGCGACGAAGCCGGGCAGGTTGCCCAGCATGGCCGCATGCGGAATCAGCGCACCCTTGGGGTTGCCGGTGGTGCCGCTGGTGTAGATGAGCAAGGCCGGGTCGGTGGCCGCGGTGTCGGCGATCTGCAGCGTGGCCGGACCGGCATGCGCTTCGAGCAGGGTGTGCCAGTGCACCAGCGTCGGGTCCTCGTCGACATCGACGCCGACGATCGTGCGCAACTCCGCGCATTCGCTGCGCACCTCGCGCAGGTTCTGGATGCCGACCGCATCGACCACCGCCGCACGCGCCTTGCTGTGCTGTAGCCGATACAGCAACGCATCCGGGCCGAACAAGATCGACAACGGCATGGCGATCGCGCCGAGCGCATACACCGCCATGTGCGCGACCGCGACCTCGGCGCGCTGCGGCAGCAAGATGGCGACCACGTCGCCAGGGCCGACGCCCGCACGACGCAAGGCATCGGCCAGGATTGCGGCCTCGTCGCGCAGTTCGCGGTAGGTGGTGGCGATCATGCTGCCGCGCGCGTTCTCGCGCAGGATCGCGATCTGATGCGCGGTCTTGGGGCTGTCGGCCCAACGGGCGCAGCATTCGCGCGCGATGTTCAGATGCGTGGGCACGGCCCAGCGAAATCCGTCGTAAAGCTTTTTGTAATCGTCGCGTGCGGACTTCTTGCGGGAAGGCATGTCGTCTCCGTGGTTGCACTCAGCCGCTGTTCGGCTTGCCGCCATAATAGGCGCGTGAAAACCGCTCGCTCAACTTTCATCGACATTCGTCGCTTGCGTACCCATGTGCGCGAATGGGGGCGCCCCGGTGCACCGCTGCTTGTGCTATTGCACGGCTGGATGGATGTGTCGGCGTCGTTTCAGTTCCTGGTCGATGCGCTCCAGCGCGATTGGCATGTGATCGCGCCCGACTGGCGCGGCTTCGGCCTGACCGCGCGCGCGACCGATGCGCCGGGCGTGGATGGGTATTGGTTCCCCGACTATCTCGCCGACCTCGACGCCATCGTGCGGCATTACGCGGGCGAGGACGGCGTGGTGCATCTGGTCGGGCACAGCATGGGCGGCAATGTGGCCTGCCTGTACGCCGGCATCCGCCCGACGCGCGTGAGCACGCTGGTGTCGCTCGAAGGCTTCGGCCTGCCGCGCGCCAAGCCCGAATGGGCACCCAAGCGGTTTGCGCAATGGCTGGACCAATTGCGCGAACCGCCGACGATGAAGCCGTACGCGACGCTCGACGACGTGGCGCGCCGGCTCATGAAGAACAACCCGCGTCTGCGCGAAGACCGCGCGCGTTTCCTGGCCGAGCACTGGGCACGGCCCGACGGCCGGGGCGGCTACGAGATCCTCGGCGATCCGGCACACAAGCGCGTCAACCCGATCCTTTACCGCGTCGAAGAGGTGCTGGCCTGCTGGCGCGCCATTACGGCACCGGTGCTGTGGGTCGCGGCGCGCGAGACCGAGTTGTTCGACTTGTGGACCAAGGGCGATCCCGAGAAGGAAGCGCGCTTGCGCGCCGACCACGCCGAGCGGCAGACCCATCTGGCGCGCGTGCGCGAGATCACCATCGATGCCGCCGGCCACATGCTGCATCACGATCAGCCCGAACAATGTGCGCGCGCGATCGAGGACTTCATCGCCGAGCACGACGCGCCGCGCGAGGACGCGGCATGACGACGCGCGGCGCCATCGACACGCCTTACCGGTACGAAGACTTCGACCCGTATCGGGTCAATGTCGACTTGCATTGCCATTCCAACATCTCCGACGGCACGCTGGCGCCCGAAGGCGTGGTCGAGCGGGCCTGGGCCCATGGCGTGGAATGGCTGGCCTTGACCGACCACGACGAAGTACGCGGGCTCGAACGTGCCGATGCGCACGCGCGCAAGCTCGGCATCGGCTTCATTCCGGGGGTGGAGATTTCGGTCACCTGGGCCGGTGTGACGGTACACATCGTCGGACTCGGCATCGATCGGCGCAATCAAGCATTGATCGCGGGACTGCACCGCACGCGCAACGGCCGCGCCGAGCGCGCGCGCGAGATGGCCGCAGGCTTGGCGCAGGTCGGCATCCCGGGCGCCTATGAAGGCGCGATGAAGTATGTCGGCAATCCGGACCTGATTTCACGCAGCCATTTCGCGCGCTACATCGTCGAGGCCGGGCATTGCGAGGATGTGCACGAGGTGTTCACGCGCTATCTGGTCGAGGGCAAGCCGGGTTTCGTGCCGCATCGCTGGGCGCGCCTGTCGGACGCGGTGAACTGGATCCGCGGCGCGGGCGGCGTCGCAGTGATCGCGCATCCGGCGCGCTATCACTTCACCGACCTCGAGGCGTCGGCCTTCATCGATGAGTTCATCGAAGCCGGGGGCGAGGGCATCGAGGTGGTGACCTCGGCGCATACCACCGAAGAGATCCGCCGCTATGCGCGCATCGCGCGCGAGCATGGACTCAAGGCATCGCGCGGCAGCGATTTTCACAGCCCCGACGAATCGCGGGTCGAACTCGGCGATCTGCCGCCCTTGCCCGATGCGCTCGAGCCGGTCTGGGCGCAATGGGGCATCGGCTGAGGCGTCACGGCTTGAACTGGAACAGCTCGGGCTGACTGCGCCGATACACGCGCAGCCACATCAAGGTCGCGGGCACGAGCGAGCGCACTGCAAACCAGAGCGTGTCGTCGGCGTCGTCCGCTGCAGCGGTGCGCAGGCTGCGCCAGGCCGCCCAATCGATCTCGGGCACTGCGCGCCGCGCGTCCTCGCTCAGGCCGTCGAGCGCGCTGGCGATGATGTCGATCTGCCGGGCGGCTTCGGCGCGCGTGATGCGCGAGCGCAGAAACTCGGCTTCCTCCACGCCTTCGGTCAGGGTGAGGACCGCTTCGGCGGCGTCTTCGATGGCGGCAAGCAAGGCGGCGTTCCACATGGGGCGCGATGCTAACGCAGCGCGGAATAGAATTCGGCCATGGCCCAGCATTTTCAAATCCATCCGCAGAACCCGCAAGGACGCCTGATCGCGCAGGCCGTCAAGATCATCAACGAAGGCGGCATCGTCGCGCTGCCCACCGATTCGAGCTATGCGCTCGCGGCGCGGCTCGAAGACAAATCCGCGGTCGAACGTCTGCGCCGCATCCGCGACATCGACGAGCGTCATCACATGACGTTGCTATGCCGCGATCTGTCCGAGATCGCGATCTACGCCCAGGTCGACAACAAGCAGTACCGCATGCTCAAGGCCGCCACGCCGGGGCCGTACACCTTCATCCTCGACGCGACCCGCGAAGTACCGCGGCGTCTGTCGCATCCGCAGCGCAAGACCATCGGCATTCGCGTGCCCAATCACGCGGTGGCGTTGGCGCTGCTCGCGGAGTTCGGCGAGCCTTTGTTGTCGTGCACCCTCATCCCGCCCGGCGAGACCGAGCCTTTGAACGATCCCGACGAGATCCGGCGCCGTTTCGAGCGTTCGATCGAACTCGTGATCGACAGCGGCGCGTGCGCGTCGCAACCCACCACCGTGGTCGACCTCACTGGGGAAACCCCGGTGCTGGTGCGTCGCGGCAGCGGCGATCCGGCCCCGCTGGGCCTGGATGAACCGATCGACGCTGCATGAACTGAGCACGACGCAGGCCGCGGCGGTACCCTGTAGGCAAAGACACCGGCCGGCATCGGCGCGGCACGGGCTCAGGGGAGCAGGGGACATGCGCAAGCGCAGCGTGCGGATCTGCGAGGCGATGATCGTCGGTGCCTATTGCACCGGCGCGATCGCGGTCGAACCGCCTGCGCCGCCCGAACGCGAAACCGCGCGCGAGTTTCTCGACAGCCAGGCCGACAACGCCCTGGCATCCGATCCGAGCCAGATCTATCGCAAGAACGGCCGCCGACGCGAAGTCGATCTGGCGCGCGGCGTCGTGGCCTCGCTCGACGAAGTCGCGCCCACCCGCTTGGGCACCGGCGTGGCCACACCCGGTACCGCGGGCGCACCGGGGCGCACCATCGGTCTGAGCATCCGGCGCGATCCGTGGTCGGGCGATCTTTGGTACCAGCGCAATGGGCCGAGCCGCGATGCCGGCGCTTCGGCCGGGTACGCATGGTCGCCGCAATGGCAGGTGCGCATCGACGCCGGCGAACGGCGTAACGACGACGAGTTGCTCAAGCGTAACGATCAGTTCTACGGATTGCGCTATCGGCCCACCGAAGGACTGACCATCGATGTCGGCGCGCATCACGCCAAGTGGCAGGACTCGAATGCCGGTCGCGAGGCCAGCCAGCGTTTCGGCCGGGTCGCCGCCCAATGGCAACCGGAATCCTGGCATGGCCTGGGGCTGCATGCAGCGATCGAACACCCGGTCGGCACCGAGGATGAAGACCCGATCATGTCGCGCGGAAAGATCGAGTACGGCGCCGACTATGAATACCCGGGCCCAGGATTGTGGTCGCGCGCGCGGCTGTACTGGCGCGAAGCGCCGCGGCTCGGATTGTTGAGCGACGGGACCGCGTTGGAAGCGCGTGCGGCCTATCGGCACACCTACGGCATCGAGGTTCCCGACGGCACGCCCGGCGGTGCGATCTACACCC
>CAYUYC010000047.1:0-7229 GCA_964448945.1 uncultured Burkholderiaceae bacterium | reverse complement strand
CTCCAGCACAGCAGCCTGCAGGACGATCACGACATGCTCTGGGTGCTAGGGGCGCGCCATCGGTTTCAACTCACGCCGGCCTGGGCGCTCGATGCGCATGCCGAGCAAGCCACGCCCCTGGCCGGCGATGGCGCCGTGCGTTCGTTCAGCACCGGCGGCAAGCTGCATACCAGTCGCTTTCCGCGCGATTCGTTCGCGATCGATTACGCCCTGGTCAATGCCACGACGCGCGACAGCTACTACGGCAAGATCAGCCATACCGCGCGATGGTCGGATTCCGTGCTCAGCGCGGTGCGCATCAACGGGTCACGTGCGCAATCCCACGCGCAGCCCACCTCGGCGACCAACGAATACAAGGCTGCGCTGGCGCTCGGCTGGCGCATGCCCGAAGAGCGCAGCCTCAGCGTCCTCGGGCGCTATACCGCGCTTGGCCGGGAGAGCAACGAGATCGGCGTGACCGATCGGCGCGCGCACATCGTGCTCGGTTATCTCGGCTACAGCTTCGACGACGTGGATTCGATGTCGCTGCGCTGGTCGCGCCGCTGGGACTACGACGATCTGTATTCGGCGCAGGGCGGACGCATGACGAACTTCGGGCTCGCGCGCTGGGTCCATGGACTGCCGGGGCGGTGGAGTCTCAGCACCCATGTCGCGCAGCGCAACGACAGCCTCTTCGGCGTCGAGAACAGTTACGGCGTCGAGCTGGGTTACAAGCTCAGCAGCAAGGCCGTCCTTGCGTTCGGCTTCAATCCGCGCGGATTCAACGACAACGAGATCGCGGTCGATGAGCGCCCGCGCAAAGGCTGGACCTTGCGTTTGCGCTTTTCGATCGACAGCGCCTTGTCGCGCTGGCTCGATGCGCCGATGCCGGTCGAGGCGCCTACCGCGGACATGCCCAGCGACGCTGCACCCTTGCAATAGCGGGGCGTTCGTAACGGGGCGTCAAGGGGCACTGCTAGAATCGGCGCGATGGATTCGATCATTCGCGACATCGCGGTCTACGCGATCCCCGTCATCTTCGCGATCACCCTGCACGAAGCGGCCCACGGCTATGTGGCGCGCATGTTCGGTGATTCGACCGCCTGGATGCTCGGGCGGGTCACGCTCAATCCGATCAAGCACATCGACCCGATCGGCACGATCGCGGTGCCCGGGTTTTTGCTGCTGATCTCCAAGGTCATGGGCGGGCCGTTCTTCTTGTTCGGCTGGGCCAAGCCGGTGCCGGTCAATTTCAACAATCTGCGCAATCCCAAGCGCGACATGATCTGGGTCGCGGGGGCCGGGCCGGCGGCCAATCTCGTCATGGCGATCGGCTGGGCGCTGATCGTCAAGCTGCTGCACATGCTGGGCGTGGAGGAGCAGTTCTTCTATCTCGTCGGGTTCGCGGGCATCGAGATGAACATCATGCTCATGGCATTGAACCTGGTGCCGATTCCGCCGCTCGACGGCGGCCGCATTCTGGTCGGGCTGCTGCCGCAGCCGTTGTCGCGCACGGTGGCATCGCTCGAGCAGTTCGGGCTACTGATCGTCGTGCTGTTGCTGTCGACCGGGATGCTCTCGACCCTGATGCGCCCCTTTGTCGCGTTTGGCCAGTCGATCGTTCTGGCCCTCATTCGTTCCTGATTCCATGTCATCTCAACGCGTACTTTCCGGCATGCGCCCCACGGGCGCTTTGCACATCGGCCATTACCACGGCGCGCTCAAGAACTGGGTGCGCCTGCAATCCGAATACGACTGCTTCTACTTCGTCGCCGATTGGCACGCGTTGACCACGGTGTACGACGACCCGTCGATCATCGAGACCTCCACGGTCGAGATGGTGATCGACTGGCTGGCGGCGGGCCTCGATCCGGTCAAGTCGCCGATCTTCATCCAGTCGCGCCTGCTCGAACACGCGGAGTTGTTCCTGCTGTTGTCGATGCATACCCCGCTGGGCTGGCTCGAACGCGTGCCGACCTACAAGGATCAGCAGGAGAAGTTGTCGGACAAGGATTTGTCGACCTACGGCTTCCTCGGCTACCCGCTCATGCAGGCGGCCGACATCCTCATCTACCGCGCGGCCTACGTGCCGGTGGGCGAGGATCAGGTGCCGCACGTCGAACTCACGCGCGAAGTCGCACGCCGCTTCAATCATCTGTACGGGCGCGAACCCGGCTTCGAGGACAAGGTGCAAGCCGCGCTCAAGAAGCTGGGCGGCAAGGCGGCCAAGCAGTTCGCCGAGGCGCGCACGCGCTATCAGGAGCAGGGCGAGACCGAAGGACTCGAGGTGGTGCGCGCGCTGATCGCGCAGGCCGGCAGCATCAACGCGGCCGATCGCGAACGGCTGCTGGGCGCACTCGAAGGTTCGCGCAAACAGATCCTGGTCGAACCGCGCGCGCTGTTGACCGAGGCTTCGCGCCTGCCCGGCCTCGACGGCCAGAAGATGAGCAAGAGCTACGGCAATGCGATCGCATTGCGCGAAGACCCCGAGAGCATCCGCAAGAAAGTGCGCACGATGCCGACCGATCCGGCGCGCGTGCGTCGCACCGATCCGGGCAATCCCGAGCGCTGTCCGGTCTGGCAATTCCATCTCGTCTATTCCGACGAGAACACACGCGCATGGGTGACCCAGGGCTGCACGACCGCGGGCATCGGTTGTCTGGACTGCAAGGCGCCGGTGGCCGAAGCGATCATTCGCGAACTCGAGCCGATGCGCGAACGCGCGCAGCCTTACCTCGACAATCCGCGTCTGGTGCATGACATCCTCGCCGACGGTTGCGATCGCGCCCGGGTAGTGGCACGCGAGACCATGCGCGATGTGCGCGAGGCGATGGGGCTCAAGCAATCGTGAGTCTGCGCCGGAGGGCACGGTGATGCACGACGACGCCTGCGCCGGGGCTCCTTCGATCTGGGTCGAACGCTGGTTGCGCTGCGTGGCCCCCGAGGCGCGCGTGCTCGATCTGGCCTGCGGCGGCGGCCGGCATGTGCGTGCGGCATTGGCGCGCGGCTTGTCGGTATGCGCGATCGATCGTGATGCCCAGGCCCTGGCGCAATTGCCCGACGCAGCCGAGCGCATTGCGGCGGATCTCGAGCAAGGTCCGTGGCCACTCGGCGTACGGCAATTCGACGCCATCATCGTCACCAACTATCTGCATCGCCCTTTGTTCGATGCGATCGTGGCGGCGCTGGCGCCCGGCGCCGTGCTGATCTATGAAACCTTCGCCCACGGCAACGCGCGCTACGGCAAGCCGAGCAATCCGGACTTTCTGCTGCGCGACGGCGAGTTGCGCACCAAGGTGGCCGAGCGCCTGCATGTGCTGGCTTTCGAGGATGGATACGTCGCAACGCCGCGCCCGGCGCGCTTGCAGCGCGTGGCCGCGCTGCGCATGCCGTCCGACGACGATGCCCAGGCGGCCTTGCTCGAGCGCTTCGCGCTCTGAGAATCGGTGACAAACCGCTCGCAGGCCGACCCGATTTGCGGCGGAATCGTTCGGCTACAATGCCGCTTTCCCTTACGCAGACGAACATGATCACAGGCAGCATCGTTGCGATCGTCACCCCGATGCACGCGGACGGATCGCTGGATTACGAGGCCTTGCGCAAGCTGGTGGATTGGCATGTCGCAGAAGGCACGAGCGCCATCGTCATCGTCGGCACGACCGGCGAATCGCCGACCGTCAATGTCGATGAGCATGTCGAACTCATCCGGGTATGCGTCGAGCAGGCCAACAAGCGCATCGCCGTCATTGCGGGCGCCGGCGGCAATTCGACCGCCGAAGCCATCGCGCTCGCCAAGGCCGCCAAGAAGGTCGGGGCCGACGCGCAATTGTCGGTCGTGCCCTACTACAACAAACCGCCGCAAGAAGGCATGTATCGCCATTTCCGCGCGATCGCCGAAGCGGTCGATCTGCCGCTGATCCTGTACAACGTGCCGGGCCGCACGGTCGCCGATCTGTCCAACGATACGGTCGCGCGTCTGGCGCAAGTGCCGGGCATCGTCGGGATCAAGGACGCGACGGGCAACATCGAGCGCGGCAGCCAGTTGTTGAGCATGGTGCCGGAGTCGTTCGCGGTGTACAGCGGCGACGACCTCACCGCGATCGCGCTCATGCTGCTGGGCGGCAAGGGCAACATCTCGGTCACCGCCAACGTTGCGCCGCGTGCGATGAGCGACCTGTGCAAGGCCGCGATCGCCGGCGATGCCGGCAAGGCCTGGGCGATTCAAAAGCGCCTGCTGCCTTTGCACAAGCAGATGTTCGTCGAGGCCAATCCGATCCCCGTGAAATGGGCGCTGCAACAGATGGGCCGCATCGGCACAGGCATACGCCTGCCGCTGGTGCCGCTGTCCGACGCAGCCCAACCGGCCTTGCGCGAAGCCATGCGCAACGTCGGTCTACTCTGAACCGAACCAGGAACACGCATGAAGCCTGTCCACTTGTCGTTCGACAAGCGCGTTGTCGTTGCCGTATCGATCGCCACGGCGTTGTCGGGCTGCGGCCTGTTCCAGAGTTCCGATCCGGAATACAAGGGCTTGCAGCGCGGCGCGGCGCTCGAGATTCCGCCCGATCTGAGTCAGCTCCAGAAAGACGACCGCTACACCGTGCCGGGCAATGGGCGCGGCGCGACCACCGCGTCGCAACTCGCGGCCGGTGCGGGCCAGTCGGGTGCGGCTCAACCGGGCCAGACGGTGTTGCCGACGGTCAAGGTGGCCCGCATCGAACGCGCCGGCAACCAGCGTTGGCTGGTGGTCGAGCAAACGCCCGAGCAAGTGTTCAATGCGGCGCGCGAGTTCTGGTCGAAGAATGATTTCAAGATCGCGACCGAAGATCGCGAGGCCGGTGTGCTCGAAACCGAATGGACGCAGGACAAGGCGCGCATGCCCAAGACCGGTCTGCGCGCGTTCTTCGGCCGCTTCGGCGAATCGCTGTTCGACACCGGTGAACGCGATCGCTACCGCACCCGCATCGAGCGTGCCGGCAACGTGACCGAGGTCTACATCAGCCATCGCGGGGCCGAAGAGATCATGACCGCCTCCAAGGACCAGACGGTCTGGCAGCCGCGCGCGTCCGATCCCAATCTCGAAGCGCAATACCTGCAGAAGTTCCTGGTCTATCTGGGCGGCGACGAATTGAAGGCAGCCGCTGCGCCGGGTACGAACGCGGCGGGCGCCGACGCCAACGCAGCGCCGGTCGTGGTGGTCGAGCGTGCCAAGCTGGTCAAGGCGGCAGGCGGCAGCCACATCGATGTCGACGACGGATTCGAGCGCGCCTGGCGCCGTGTCGGTCTGGCACTCGATCGCACCGGCTTCACCGTCGAAGAGCGCGACAAGGCCGGCGGCCGCTATGTCGTGCGCTATGTCGATCCCGACCAGGACAAAGAGGG
Source organism: uncultured Burkholderiaceae bacterium (assembly GCA_964448945.1). Classification (GTDB taxonomy): domain Bacteria; phylum Pseudomonadota; class Gammaproteobacteria; order Burkholderiales; family Burkholderiaceae_E; genus CAXBRX01. Next base: position 1,868 of record CAYUYC010000047.1, on the reverse strand, counting down.
TCCGGGGTTCTTCGCGCGCCTGTTCGGCAATGCGCAGGACATCAAGCCGGTGCAGTACCGCGTCTTCGTGCGCACGCAAGGTTCGGTGGTGCAGGTGACGGTCCAGCCGGTCGCAGCGCCGACCGACAAGACGCCGGATGCTTCCGAGCGGATCCTCCAGTTGTTGCACGACGAGCTGAAGTGACGCTTCGCCTCCGCCGCATGTGACAGCTATGCAAACGCTGCGCTACACGAGTCTGGGCAGCGGGAGCGAAGGCAACGCACTGCTCGTCGAAGCGGTCGACGACGGGCAGGTGCAGGCGCGCGTCATGCTCGATTGCGGCTTCGGCTTGCGCGACATCATGCGGCGCCTTGCTGCACGTGGCGTCGCACCCGAGGCACTCGATGCGATCGTCGTCACCCATGAACACAACGATCATGTCGGCGGTGTGCTCAGGCTCGCGCGCCGGCACGGCATTGCCGTGCATTGCACCCACGGCACCTGGGCGGCGGTCAGTCAATCGCTGGGGGCCGATGCGGTGGACGGCATCGAGGTGCGCTATGTGTGCAGCCATACGCCGTTTACGGTCGGTGCGCTGTCGGTACATCCGTTTCCGGTGCCGCACGATGCGCGCGAACCGACGCAGTTCGTGTTTTCCAGCGGCGCCAAGCGTCTGGGCGTATTGACCGATACCGGCTGCGCCACCGCGTGCATCGTCGAGATGCTGGGCGGCTGCGATGGGCTGGTGCTCGAATGCAATCACGACCCGCAGCTCCTCGCGCGTTCGGATTACCCGGAGCGACTCAAGCGTCGCATCGCCGGCAATTACGGGCATTTGTCCAATGAAGCCGCGGCGGCGTTGCTCGCCGCACTCGATCGCTCGCGTCTGCAGCGCGTGCATGCGGCGCATTTGAGCCGTCAGAACAATCGTCCTGAACTCGCAGCCGCCTTGTTGGCCGAGGTACTGGGCGTGGCGGCGGACGAAATCGGTATCGCTACCCAGGATGAAGGTTTCGACTGGGTGACGCTGGCCTGAATCAGCGGTGGTGGACTTCGATCGTGGAATGGACGATCTCGTCGTGCACCGCCAGGCATTCGCGCACCCGTTGCGGCGTGAGTTGCGGGTCGCTGGTGACCAGACCGATCGCGCACGCATAGGTGCTGCGGCCGACGCGCCAGACATGCAGGTCGACGAGGCGGGTCCGCGGGTCGTCATCGAGGTGTTCGATGACTTCGCGGATTTCCGCGACGACCGGATGATCCATCTCGCGGTCCAGCAGGACGGTGCCGGTCTGGCGGATCAGCTTGTAGGCCCAGGCGCCGACCAGGGCCGCACCGACGATACCGGTCACCGGATCGAGCCAGTTCCACCCGAACGCCCAGGCGCCCGCGAGCGCGGCGATGGCCAGGACCGAGGTCGCGGCATCCGCGATGACGTGTATATAGGCCGCGCGCAGATTCAGGTCGTGCCCATGATGATGATCGCCATCGTGCGCATGGTGATCGTGCGCGCCGCCGTGGTCATGGGCGTGTCCGTGCGCGCGGCCCAGAATGAGCGCGCAAACGAGATTCACGATCAGGCCCAGAACGCCGACGGCAATGGCTTCGGCAAAGCGGATGGGTTGCGGTGCGATCAGCCGTTCGATGGAACCGGCCACCATGAGGGCCACGATGCTCAACATCGATACCGCGCTGGCGAAGCCGCCGAGCACTTCGATCTTGAAGGTGCCGAAAGCGAAGCGCTGGTCCTGCGCCAATCGGCGCGCCGCCGCGTAGGCGAATGCGCTGAGTCCGATGGCGATGGCATGCGAACTCATGTGCCAGCCGTCGGCCAGCAATGCCATGGAATTGAACCACCAGCCGGCGACGATCTCGACGACCATCATGG
>CAYUYC010000046.1:0-16312 GCA_964448945.1 uncultured Burkholderiaceae bacterium | reverse complement strand
CTGCTGGCAGGTCTACGACCCCGCCCTGGGCGACCCGGTCTGGCAAATCCCCCCCGGCACCCCGTTCTCGCAACTGCCCGAACATTGGACCTGCCCGAATTGCGACGCGCCGCGCCACAAATTCATGGTGGTGGGCGCATGAACCAGCAGGCCGCGGTGCTCGATCCTTCGGCGCGGGTGGCCGAGGTGTTCACGCGCATCGCCGCCACCCGCATGCGCGACTTTCCGCTGTCCAATCCGCAGTTGTCGGTCGAGGCGGTGGGCTTTCGCGCCTGGGAAGGGCTCTGGGCCGGCGTGCTGATCGCGCCCTGGTCGATGAATCTGTTGCTGCTGCCCGATGTGCGCAATCCGCATCCGGACTTTCGCGTGCTCGCGACCGCGCAGGAACAGACTTGGCGCTTTCCGTCGGGCGAATACGTGTTCTTCGGGCTCGACGAAGCGGGTCTGGGCGCGTGCCAGATGTGCTCGTTGTTTTCGCCGGTGCCGCAGTTCGCGGCCCAGGCCGAGGCGGTCGAGGTGGCGCGCGAGGTGATGCAGGCCTTGTTCGTCGACCCGCAGGCGGCACAGGCGGCAGCGGCGCCGGCCAGTGCATCGCGGCGCGATTTTCTGCGCGGGCGCGTGGCGGGTGCGGCGCGATGATCGGGGAAGTGGGGTGGGGTATCGTGTGGGCGAGGAAGCCGGACCATGCATGAAATGTCGCTCGCCGAAGGGATATTGCAGATCGCCGAAGATGCGGCGCGCCGCGAAGGCGCTGCGCGCGTGAAGACGGTGGTCATCGAGATCGGCCGGCTCTCGTCGGTCGAGCCCGAGGCCCTGAGTTTTTGTTTCGATGCGGTCACGCGCGGCAGCGTGGCCGAGGGCGCGCGGCTCGAACTCATGACGGTCGAAGGCGCAGGCTGGTGCATGAAGTGCAGCACCGAAGTGCCGATGCAAGAGGCGTATGGCGAATGTCCGCGTTGCGGCAGCGCGCAGGTGCAGCTCACGCGCGGGACCGAGATGCGGGTCAAGGAACTCGAAATCGAGTAAGGACGGCAGGAGAAGGCGATGTGCAATGTATGCGGTTGCGGCACCGGCGAAACCCGGATCGAAGGCGAGGCGATCGAGGTCGATCACCATCATGTGCATACCCATGACGACGGCACCGCGCACACCCATGCGCACGACCATCATGGCGCGCACGGGCATGGCCATGGGCACGATCATGACCACGTGCATGGCGATCACGACCATCTGCATTACGGCGAAGGCCCCGCGCATGCGCACGCGCCGGGCATGACCCAGGCGCGCATGGTGCAGATCGAGGAAGACATCCTCGGCAAGAACAACGCCTATGCGCGCGCCAACCGCGAATGGCTGGCCGACCACGGCGTGTTCGCGCTCAACTTCGTTTCCAGCCCCGGCTCGGGCAAGACCACGCTGCTGGTGCGCACCATCGATGCGCTCAAGAAAGAATTTCCGGTCGCGGTGATCGAGGGCGACCAGCAAACCTCGTTCGACGCCGAGCGCATCCGTGCGACCGGCGCGCGCGCGCTGCAGATCAACACCGGCAAGGGCTGTCATCTCGATGCGCACATGGTCGGCCATGCGATCGAGCATCTGAGCGTGGTCGATGATTCGCTGCTGCTGATCGAGAACGTCGGCAACCTGGTCTGCCCGTCGGCCTTCGACCTCGGCGAGGCGCACAAGGTCGTCATCCTGTCGGTGACCGAAGGCGAAGACAAACCGCTCAAATACCCCGACATGTTCCGCGCCGCCGACCTCATGCTGCTCAACAAGGCCGACCTGCTGCCGCACTTGAGCTTCAACGTGAACCTCGCGCTCGAATACGCGCGCCGCGTCAATCCCAAGCTGCGCGTCATCCAGACCTCGTCGACCAGCGGCGAAGGTTTCGACGAATGGCTGGCCTGGCTGCGCGAGGGCGTGGCCCAAGCGCGCACCGCACGCGCATCGACGGTCGAAGCACTGCGCGACCGCGTGGCCGAACTCGAACGCCAGCTCGCCGCGCGCGCCTGAAGCGCACCGCGCCGGGTGAAGCCATGCTCGCCGCCGACCCGCAATCGTCGTCCCCGGCGCGCGCTGCTGCGGCGTCGATGACGCCGGCGCTCGCCGCCTGCGAGCGCCGCCGGTATGTGGCACGCGGTCTGGTCCAAGGCGTGGGTTTCCGGCCTTTCGTGCATCGGCTGGCCGAGCAGCATGCGCTGGCCGGCATGGTGCGCAACGATGCACGCGGCGTGACGATCGAAGTCGAAGGCGAGGCCGCCGCACTCGATGCGTTTGCGCTCGCCTTGCGCACCCAGGCGCCGGCCCAGGCGCGCATCGACGCGCTCGATTGCGTGCGCTTGCCCGCCACCGGCGCGCGCGGCTTTGCCATCCTCGCGAGCGTCGCGGGCGCGGTCGCCACCGCGATCGGCCCCGACCATGCGCCTTGCCCCGATTGCCTGCGCGAACTCTTCACCCCGACCGACCGGCGCTGGCGCTATCCCTTCATCAATTGCACCCAATGCGGGCCGCGCTACACCATCACCCGCAGCCTGCCTTACGACCGCGCCACCACCAGCATGGCGGGCTTTGCCTTGTGCGCCGATTGCGCGCGCGAATACGCGGCGGTGCACGACCGGCGTTTTCATGCCGAGCCCAATGCCTGCCCGGTCTGCGGTCCGCGCCTGGCTTTGCATGAGGCCGACGGCACTGCGCTGGTGAGCGCCGATGTGATCGCCGATGTGCTCGCGCGTCTGCGCGCCGGGCAGATCGTCGCGCTCAAGGGCCTGGGCGGCTTCCAGCTCATGTGCGATGCGCGCCAGCCGCAAGCGGTCGCGCGTTTGCGCGCGCGCAAGCAGCGCGAAGAAAAGCCGTTCGCGATCATGGCTGCCAATGCCGCCTCGCTCGTGGGCCTCGCGCATTGCGATGCGGCCGCCTCGAGCGCGGCCGCGCGCCCCATCGTGCTGTTGCCCAAGACCGGCGCTTGCGACGCCGCGCTCGCGGGCATTGCGCCCGGCGTGGCCTGGCTGGGCGCCATGCTGCCGGCCACGCCTTTGCATTGGCTGCTTTGGCATGAAGCCGCGGGCCGCCCCGCGGGCACCGATTGGCTGCACACGCCGCAAGCCCTGCTCTTGGTGATGACCAGCGCCAACCCGCATGGCGAACCCTTGGTGCGCGACAACGACGAAGCCTTGGCGCGTCTGGCCGGTATTGCCGATGCGTTCGTGCTGCACGACCGCGACATCGTCGTGCGCGCCGATGACTCGGTGTTGCGCATGACCGCAGACGAAGCGCGCGGCCATGCCGCCGCCGCTGACGCCACCCACGCCGCGCCGCAATTTCTTCGGCGCGCACGCGGCTACACGCCCTTGCCGATCGCACTCGCGCGCAGCACGCCGCCGGTGCTGGCCCTGGGCGGCTGGTACAAGAACACGGTATGCCTGACGCGCGGGCGCGAAGCCTTCGTCTCGCAGCACATCGGCGATCTCGACAACGCGGCCACCTGCGCCTACCTCGACGAAACCGTCGCGCATCTGCAGCGCGTGCTCGATGTGGAGCCCGCCGCACTCGCGCACGATCTGCATCCGGATTTTCATTCGACGCGCGTTGCGGTCGCGCTGGCCGAGCGCTTGGGCGTGCCCGCGCTCGGTGTGCAGCATCATCACGCCCACATCGGCGCGGTGCTGGCCGAGCATGGCATCGAGGCGCCGGTGCTCGGCCTCGCGCTCGACGGCGTGGGCTTAGGCGTGGACGGCGGCGCCTGGGGCGGCGAGTTGCTGCGCGTCGATGGCGCGCGGTGCGAGCGCCTCGGACATTTGCGCGCGCTGCCTTTGCCTGGCGCCGACCGCGCCGCGCGCGAGCCTTGGCGCATGGGCGCGGCGGTCTTGCATCTGCTCGGCCGCGGCGCGCAGATCGCGCAGCGCTATGCCGACGAGCCCGGCGCGGCCACCATCGCGCAAATGCTCGAACGCGACTTGAACTGCCCGCGCACCTCGAGCGCCGGGCGCTGGTTCGACGCCGCGGCGGGCCTGCTCGGCACGCGCGCGCGCATGAGCTTCGAAGGCCAGGCCGCGATGGAACTCGAAGGCCTGGCCGCGCCGGTGTTTGCCGCGGGCGAGGTGCGCGCGCCGGTCTCACTCGTTGCGGCGGGCGGTGTGCTCGACCCCTTGCCCTTGCTGGCCGCTCTGGCCGACGCGCCCGACGCCGCCCTGGGCGCGGCATGGTTTCATGCGGGCCTGGCCGATGGGCTGGTGGATTGGGTTGCACAGGCCGCGGCCGCACAAGGCATCGACATCGTCGCCGGTGCCGGCGGTTGCTGGCTCAATGCATTGTTGGCCGCGCGCGTGCGCCGCGGTCTTGCCGCGCGCGGCATCCGTCTGCTCGAAGCGCGCCAGGTGCCACCCAACGACGGCGGCCTTGCGCTCGGCCAGGCCTGGGTTGCACAGCGCACACTTTTTGATGGAGAAACCTGAACCATGTGTCTCGCGATCCCCGCACGCATCGTCGAATTGCGCGAAGGCGCGCAAGGCGTCGTCGATCTCGGCGGCGTGCGCAAGGAAGTCTCGCTCGAACTCATCGAAGACGCGGCGCCCGGCGATTACGTCATCGTGCATGTCGGCTATGCGCTCTCGAAGCTCGACCCCGAAGAAGCCGCGCGCACGCTCGCCTTGTTTGCCGAAGCCGAGCAAGCCAGCGGCGGAGCCGTGCAGTGAAATTCGTCGACGAATTCCGCGACGGCGAACTCGCGCAAACCATCGCGCGCGCCATTGCCGCCGAGGCGCGCCCCGAGCGCCGCTATTCCTTCATGGAATTTTGCGGCGGGCATACGCATGCGATTTCGCGCTACGGCGTGACCGACTTGCTGCCCGCCAATGTGCGCATGATCCACGGCCCCGGCTGCCCGGTCTGCGTGCTGCCCATTGGCCGGGTTGATCAGGCGATCAAGCTCGCGCTCGAACGCGGCGTCACGCTATGCACCTATGGCGATACCTTGCGCGTGCCGGCCTCCGAGAGCTTGTCGCTGCTCAAGGCCAAGGCGCGCGGCGCCGACATCCGCATGGTGTATTCGCCGGCCGATGCGCTCAAGTTTGCGCAAGCGCATCCCGACAAAGAAGTGGTGTTCTTCGCGATCGGCTTCGAGACCACCACCCCGCCGACCGCGCTCATCCTCAAGCAGGCCCAGGCGCTGAACCTGCCCAATTTCAGCGTGTTGTGCTGCCATGTGCTCACGCCCTCGGCGATCATGAACATCCTCGAATCGCCCGAGGTGCGGCTGCTTGGCACGGTGCCCATCGATGGCTTCGTCGGCCCCGCGCATGTCAGCACCATCATCGGCAGCCGGCCCTATGAATTCTTCGCCGAGGAATATCGCAAGCCGGTCGTCATCGCGGGCTTTGAACCGCTCGATGTGATGCAAGCCATTTTGATGCTGGTGCGCCAGGTCAATGACGGGCGCTATGTGGTCGAGAACGAATTCGTGCGCGCGGTGAACCGCGACGGCAATGTCAAGGCGCAGCAATTGGTGGCCGATGTATTCGAGCTGCGCAAAAGCTTCGAATGGCGCGGCCTGGGGCAGGTGCCGTATTCGGCGCTGCGCATTCGCGAGCCGTTGGCGGCCTGGGATGCCGAGCGCAAATTCGATCTGCATTACCGCGGCGTGCCCGACAACAAGGCCTGCGAATGCGGCGCCATTCTGCGCGGCGTCAAGCGGCCCACCGATTGCAAACTTTTCGGCACCGTCTGCACGCCGGAGAACCCCATGGGCTCGTGCATGGTGTCGAGCGAAGGCGCGTGCGCCGCGCATTACACCTACGGCCGTTACAAGGATGTGGTGGCATGAACGAACGTGATCCGCAAACCACGAGCGCGGGCGGCAGCGTCAAGCGCGGCTATGTGCGCGCGCTCGATCTCAAACACGGCCGGGTCGATCTGTCGCACGGCTCGGGCGGGCGCGCGATGGCCCAGCTCATCGATGAATTGTTCGCGCGCGCCTTCGCCAACGACTGGCTCGCGCAAGGCAACGACGGCACCGTGCTGCCGCAACTCGCGCCCGGCGAGCGCCCGGTGCTCGCGACCGACGCGCATGTGGTCTCGCCCTTGTTCTTTCCGGGCGGCGACATCGGCTGCCTGTCGGTGCACGGCACCGTCAACGACCTCGCCGTGATGGGCGCGCGGCCCTTGTACCTGGCCGCGAGCTTCATCCTCGAAGAAGGCTTCGCGCTCGCCGAACTCAAACGCATCGTCGATTCGATGGCCGCCGCCGCGCGCGAAGCCGGCGTGCCCGTCGTCACCGGCGACACCAAGGTCGTCGAGCAAGGCAAGGGCGACGGCGTGTTCATCACCACCACCGGCTTCGGGGCGCTGCCACCCAAGCGGGAGCTTGGCGGCGCCAACGCGCGCGCCGGCGATGTGGTGCTGGTCTCGGGCGCGATCGGCGACCACGGCATGGCCATCATGTCGCAGCGCGAATCATTGGCCTTCGACACCGAAATCGTCTCCGACACCGCTGCGCTGCACGGCCTCGCGCAAGCCATGCTCGCCGCCGTGCCTTCGAGTGCCGAACTCGGCGACCCCGCGCGCGGCCTGCGCGTGCTGCGCGACCCCACGCGCGGCGGCCTGGCCACCACGCTCAACGAAATCGCGACCCAATCGGTGGTCGGCATCATGCTCGACGAGCGCGCGATTCCGGTCCACGCCCAAGTCGGCGCCGCATGCGAATTCCTCGGCCTCGACCCGCTGTACGTCGCCAACGAAGGCAAGCTGATCGCGATCTGCGCGAAGCCTGATGCCGACGCGCTCCTCGCCGCCATGCGCGCCCACCCGCTCGGCGCCGAGGCCGCGATCATCGGCGAAGTCGTCGAAGACCCGCAGCATTTCGTGCAGATGAAAACCGGCTTCGGCGGACGACGCATCGTCGATTGGCTGACGGGGGAGCAGTTGCCGAGGATTTGTTGAATTCGGGATGGGGAACTAATTTTCTTGGATCAATCGATGTCCCGGTATAACCACAAGAGCTGCCAGTCCTTGTTTGGCTATGCGGCAGCCGTTCACATTCGCTCGGGCGGGAAATGCCAGTTGTGTGGATGCGGCGGTTCGCCGCTAGATTTCGATCTCTGGCGACAGATGACGGTCGAGCATCTCATCGGCAAGTCGCAAGGCGGCTATCTGAAGCAAATCCGCCAGGCAGTCGGTGAGCGATTTCCGAACCTCTCACCCGATGCTTCGGAAAATTTGTCTCAGCGCATTGATGCGCTGAATACTGTGACCGCTTGCAGCTTCTGCAATTCCACCACCAGTCGTGACGTGAGCGGCAAGTCGATGCCTGAGATTCTGCTTGGGGCTACAGGCACCATCGCGGAAGTTGAGGCGCACGTCGCAGCAGAACTTGCGCAGGTCTTGGAACGCAAACGCAAGGACGTTCGGTGGAAGCTCGCGTCAGTGCAAGCCGCTTTCAAAACCGAGGTCCTTGCGGCCATTGCCGCTGCGACTAGCCATGCTGCTCAGTTGACGCAACCACCATGCGCATCCTCTTCCTGACCCACAGCTTCAACAGCCTCACCCAGCGCTTGTGGTGCGAGCTGACGGCGCTCGGCCATGAGGTCTCGATCGAGTTCGACATCAACGATCGCGTGGCCGAAGAAGCGGTCGCGCTCTGGCAGCCCGATCTCATCCTGGCGCCGTATTTGCGCCGCGCGATTCCCGAGGCCATCTGGCGCCGCCATGTCTGCCTCGTCGTGCATCCGGGCATCCCCGGCGATCGCGGCGCGTCGGCGCTCGATTGGGCGATCCAGAACGGCGAGACCGATTGGGGCGTGACGCTGTTGCAGGCCGAGGCGGAGATGGACGCGGGCCCGATCTGGGCGACGCGCAGCTTTTATCTGCGTCCGGCCACCAAGGCGAGCGTGTATCGCAATGAAGTGACCGACGCGGCCGTGGCTTGCGTGCTCGAAGCGCTCGAGCATTGGGATGCGTTCTGTGCCCAGCGCTGGAAGCCCACACCGCTTGCGGCCTGGCGCGACGACACCGGTGCGCCCGCGCGCGGCGTCTGGCGCGAGCGCATGACGCAAGAAGACCGCGCGATCGATTGGGCCGGTGACGACACCAAGACCGTGTTGCGCAAGATCCGTGCGGCCGATGGTTTTCCGGGTGTGCGTACGGTCTTGGGTGGCGTGGCTTGCCATGTGTTCGATGCGCACGCCGAAACCACGACGCTCGACGCCGCGCTGCAAGCGCAGCCGCCGGGCACGGTGCTCGCGCAGCGCCATCAGGCCTTGCTCGTGCGCACGCGCGACGGCGCGCTCTGGATCGGCCATGCCAAGCGGCTCGATGCGGGTGCGTTCAAGCTGCCCGCCGCGATGGCGCTGCCTGAGTTGGCGCAGGGCCTGGCGCATTGGCCGCCCGACGCGGGCAGCGGGCACGACATCCGCTATTCCGAAGTGGTGGACATCATCGGCGAGGGCATCAACGAGCGGAAGATCACCACCGGCGTGCTGCGCTTCGATTTCTACAACGGCGCCATGTCGGCCGCGCAATGCGAGCGGCTGCGCGCGGCGATCGAGTACGCGCGCACGCGGCCGGTGCAGGTGCTGTTGCTGCTCGGCGGCGAAGACTTCTGGTCGAATGGTCTGCATTTGAATCTGATCGAGGCCGATGCGAGCCCGGCCGATGCTTCGTGGGCCAACATCAACGCGATCGATGATGTGTGTCTGGCGCTGCTGGCGTGCGAAGACAGGCTCGTCATCAGCGCGCTGCAAGGCAATGCGGGCGCGGGCGGGGTGTTCTTCGCGCTCGCGGCCGACGAAGTCTGGGCGCGCGAAGGCGTGATCCTCAATCCGCATTACAAGAACATGGGCAATCTGTACGGGTCGGAATACTGGAGCTATGTGCTGCCGCGCAAGCTCGGCGAGCACGGCGCGGCCATCATGCGCGAGCGGCTGCCGCTCGATGCCAAGCGTGCCGAAGCGCTTGGGCTCGTCGATCGTTTGATCGCCGGCGATACCGAGGCCTTCCGCGCCGAGGCGATCGATCAGGCGCGCTTGCTTGCCGCGCATCCGGCGCTGCCGGTACGCATCGCGCGCAAGGTGCGTGCGCGCCACGCCGATGAAGCCGTCAAGCCGCTTGCCGCTTACCGCGCCGAAGAACTCGCCGAGATGCGCCGCAATTTCTACGGCTTCGATCCGAGCTACCACGTGGCGCGCCATCATTTCGTGCACAAGACCCCGCATTCCTGGACGCCACGCCATCTGGCCTTGCATCGCACCGACCGCCCCGAGGAGCACGCCGCATGAACCGTTTGCCCAGCGTGCTCGTCATCGACGACGAAGTGCGTTCGCAGGAATCGATCCGGCGCACGCTCGAAGACGATTTCGAAGTCTTTTGCGCCTCATCGGCCGAAGAAGGCCTCAAGCTGCTCGAGCGCGAATTCGTGCAGATCATTCTGTCTGACCAGCGCATGCCCGGCATGAGCGGCGTCGATTTCCTCAAGCGCGTGCGCGCCGAATGGCCCGAGGCGATCCGCATCATCATCTCGGGCTATACCGACGCCGAAGACATCATCGCGGGCGTCAATGAGGCGGGCATCTATCAATACCTGCTCAAGCCCTGGCAGCCCGAGCAACTGGTGCTCACGCTCAAAAGCGCGGCGCAGATGTACCGGCTGCAAAACGAGAACCAGCGCCTCGCGCTCGAATTGCGCGCGGCCGAAGGGCCGTTGCGCCGCAAGGTCGAAGAAGCGCGCGCCCAGGTCGAACGCGCTTTCGATTTCACGCGCATCGCGCGCGCCAAAGACAGTCCGCTCAACAGCGCGATCGACATCCTGCAGCGCGTCGCGCCTTACGATGTGCCGGTGCTGCTCACCGGCGAATCGGGCACCGGCAAGGAATTGCTCGCGCGCGCCGTGCATTACGCGAGCGGCCGCGGCAAGAACGCCTTCGTGGTCGAGAACTGCGCGGCCCTGCCCGACCAATTGCTCGAAAGCGAATTATTCGGCCATAAGCGCGGCGCCTTCACCGGCGCGTTCGAAGACCGCATCGGCCTGTTCCAGCAAGCCGACGGCGGCAGCATCTTTCTCGACGAAATCGGCGATACCTCGCCGGCCTTTCAGGTCAAGCTCTTGCGCGCGCTGCAAGAAGGCGAGATCCGCCCGGTCGGTGCGAGCCGTTCGCTGCGCGTCGATGTGCGCATCATCGCCGCGACCAACCGCGACCTCGAAGAAGACGTGCGCGCCGGCAAGTTCCGCGAAGACCTCTACTACCGCCTCGCCGCCGTCACCGCCTGGACGCCGCCCTTGCGCGAACGCGTGGGCGACATCCCGCTCATTGCCGGTGAATTGCTCGAGCGAGCGATGACCGCGTTGGGCAAGCGCGTCACCCCGATTCCGCCCGATGTGATGGCCTGTCTGGTGCGTTACCGCTGGCCCGGCAATGTGCGCGAGCTTTACAACGAAATGCAGCGCATGCTGGCGCTGGCGACCGGCCCCAAGCTCAGCGCCGACCTGCTCAGCCCGCGCGTGCTGCGCGCCGCCGAAGGCGAACAGCAAGAGCGCGAACTCTCGATGCTCGCTGGGCTGGACGGCACGCTCAAGGAACGCATGGACAAGCTCGAGGCCAGCGTGCTGCGCGAGTCCTTGTTGCGGCATCGCTGGAACAAGACGCGCGCGGCGCAGGAGCTTGGGCTTTCGCGCGTGGGGCTGCGGGCGAAGCTCGCGCGCTATGGCTTGGAGAAGGATTGATGCTGGTTCTTTCTGCTCGTGGGTTGCTCGGGCCTGTGCGCGCGGCGGCCTCATACGCTCGCGTCGGCCTGCGGCCGACCGGTCGGGTGGGGCCCACGCGCAGAGGGCACGCCAACCCAAGGCGTGCCCTCTGCGCGTACCCACCTCTTCCTCGCGAGCGAAATCGGCCGCCGCGCGCACAGGCCCGAGCAACAAATGCGCAGCACGATGCATGGCAAAGCCCAAGCGCGTTCCGCGCCAAGCGCGGACTTCCCGCCCACGAGTGGATGCTCAAGCGTCCCGCGCAGCGCGACCCGAATGCGCCCTCAGCGCGGCTCGATGTGTTTGGTTGGGGTGGCCATGGGGCTGGCGTGCCGCTTTGTGAGCGAAGGAGAGGTGGGTACGAAGCGCGGGTACGCCTTGGGTTGGCGTACCCGCGCTTCGTGGGCCCCACCCGACTGGTCGCCCGAATCGCTGTTGATTCGGGCGACGCGAGCGTTGCGGCACGCCGGCTCCATGGCCACCCCAACCCCGCCCGACAACCGCAAGGCACGCATCGGAGGCAAGCACAATGAACCTGCTCTGGCTGCAATCCGGCGGCTGCGGCGGCTGCTCGATGTCCTTGCTCTGCCACGACGCCAGCGACCTGTTCGCCTTGCTCTCCAGCGCCAACATCGACCTCGCCTGGCACCCCAGCCTCTCCGAACAAAGCGCCGATGAAGTCATCGACATGCTCGACGCCTTCGAACGCGGCGAGCGCGCGCTCGATGTGCTGTGCGTCGAAGGCTCGTTGCTGCGCGGCCCGCGCCATACCGGCGGGTTTCATCGCATGGCCGGCAGCGGCCGGCCGATGATCGAGGTGATCGGTGCGCTCGCCAAGCGCGCCCGGCATGTGCTCGCCATCGGCACTTGCGCGGCCTATGGCGGCGTGACCTCGGCGGGCGCCAACCCGGCCGACGCCTGCGGCTTGCAATACGACGGCGATGTGCCGGGCGGCGCCTTGGGCATGGGCTTTCGTGCGCAAGGCGGTTTGCCGGTGATCAATGTGGCCGGCTGCCCCACGCATCCGGGCTGGGTGGTCGATACGCTCGTGGCGTTGGGTCTGGGCGAATTGCGCGCCGAGGATCTCGACGCGCTCGGGCGGCCGCGCTTCTATGCCGAAAAGCTCGTGCATCACGGCTGCGCACGCAACGAGTTTTATGAATTCAAGGCCAGCGCCGAGAAGCCGTCCGACCTCGGCTGCATGATGGAACACATGGGCTGCAAAGGCACGCAAGCGCATGCCGATTGCAATGTGCGGACCTGGAACGGCGAAGGCTCATGCCTGCGCGGCGGCTTTCCGTGCGTGAGCTGTACCGAGCCTGGCTTCGAAGAGCCCGGCCATCCGTTCACGCAAACGCCCAAGGTCGCGGGCATTCCGATCGGCTTGCCATCGGACATGCCAAAGGCCTGGTTCGTCGCGCTCGGGGCTTTGTCGAAATCGGCCACGCCGCGCCGGGTGCGCGAGAACGCGGTCTCGTTCCGGCAGGAAGTGCCGCCCGCGATCAGAAAAACGGGGTTGAAGTAAGCATGGCACGCATCGTCGTCGGTCCGTTCAATCGCGTCGAGGGCGATCTCGAGGTGACCCTCGATGTCGAGGGCGGGCGCATCATCGCCGCGCGCGTGAATTCGCCTTTGTTCCGCGGCTTCGAACAGATTCTGGCCGGCAAGCATCCGCTCGATGCGCTGACTTTCGTGCCGCGCATTTGCGGCATCTGTTCGGTGGCGCAATCGGCGGCATCGGCGGCGGCGCTGGCCGATGCGGCGCAACTCACGCCCTTGCCCAATGGCCAGCTCGCCGCGGCGCTCACGCTCGCGGTCGAGAACCTGGCCGACCATCTCACGCATTTCGCCTTGTTCTTCATGCCCGATTTTGCGCGCGCCGAGTACGCAGGCCGCGCCTGGCATGCCGATGCGCTGGCGCGCTTCAAGGCGATCGACGGCAGCGCGCGGCGCGAGGTCTTGCCGGCGCGTGCGCGCTTGCTCGAAACCCTGGGCTTCCTGGCCGGCAAATGGCCGCATACCGGGTCGTTGCAGCCCGGCGGTTCGGCGCGGCCGATCGCGGCGTCCGAGCGTTTGCGCATCTACGCCTTGTTGCGCGGCTTTCGCGAATTCGCCGAGCAAAGCCTGTTCGGCGATGCGCTCGAAGCAGTGAGCGCGCTCGCCTCGCTCGATGAATTGCAGGCCTGGGCCGCGCGCGCGCCGCGCGGCGATCTGGGACGCTTCTTGCGCATCGCCGACGACCTCGGGCTGTGGCGCGTCGGGCGCGCGACCGATCGCTTTCTGAGCATGGGCGCGTATGCGCTGCCGCGTGCGCGCCGCCTGTACGCGAGCGGCGTCTGGCACGGCGGCCTGCAGCCGTTTGCGCCCGCGGCGGTCACCGAAGACATCAGCCATGCCTGGATGGCCGGGACCACGGTGCTGGCGCCGCACCAAGGCGAGACCGTGCCGTTGGCCGACAAGCCCGGCGCCTACACCTGGTGCAAGGCGCCGCGTCTGGATGGCGAGGTGGCCGAGGTCGGCGCGCTTGCGCGCCAGGTGGTCGACGGCCATCCGCTGGCGCGCGACATCGTGGCGCGGCATGGCGGCAGCGTCGCGGCGCGCGTGGTGGCGCGCTTGCTCGAGATTGCGCGCACCCTGCCCGAGATGGAGCGCTGGGCCTTGGCGCTCGCGCCCGCCGAACCGTTTTGCGCCGAATTCGACCTGCCCGACGAAGCGCAAGGCGTGGGGCTGGTCGAGGCCGCACGCGGCTCGCTCGGCCATTGGCTGACGATCCGCGGCGGGCGCATCGCGCGCTATCAGATCGTGGCGCCCACGACCTGGAATTTTTCGCCGCGCGATACCCAGGGCACGCCGGGCGCACTCGAACAAGCGTTGACCGGACTCAAGGTGGGCGATGGGCCGCGCATGCCGGCCGTCGTCCAGCATGTGGTGCGCTCTTTCGACCCGTGCATGGTCTGCACGGTACATTGAGCGCAGCGTCACGACAGGAGCTTGCATGGACCGCTTCACCATCTCGCTGGACGAAAAACTCGCCGCCGAGTTCGATCATTGGATCGCGCAGCGCGGGTATGCCAATCGTTCCGAAGCGTTTCGCGATCTGCTGCGCGCCGAACTCGAACGCACGCGCATGGAGCGCGGACAGGCGCCGCATTGCATCGCCTGCCTGTCGTATGTGTTCAACCATCACGAGCGCGATCTGTCGGAGCGCCTGACCGGTTTGCAGCACGATCATCACGATCTGACCATCTCGACCATGCATGCGCACATCGATCATGAGAACTGCCTCGAGACCGTGATCCTGCGCGGCGAGACCGCGGCAGTGGTGCGCTTTGCCGACCGGGTCTGCGCCGAGCGCGGCGTGCGCCACGGCAAGCTCAATCTCGTCAGCGTCGAGTTGGCCGATCACCATCCGCATCGCCACCCCGGCGCGGGCCGCGGCGCCAAGGGCGAGCCGCATGTGCATTTCAAGCCGGTGCGCTGAGGACGCCGCGGAAGGAACGCCATGACCGACCCGCGCACGCCCGAGGCACCGCCCGACGACCATCACAACATCCCGGCGCCCGACGGTCTGGGCGATCTGGCCTGGATCGGCGTGATCCAGAAGATGGACGAGGTCTATTCCGATCTGCTCAAGTACGAGGTCGCGCTCGAAGAGAAAAACGCCGCGCTCGAAGAGAACCAGCGCTTCATCCTGTCGGTGCTGACCTCGATGTCCGATGTGCTCATCGTGACCAACCGCCAGGGCACGATCCAGGACGTGAACGAATCGCTGGTGCGCCTGACCGGCATCCCCGACGGCGCCCTGCGCGGCACTTCGGTCTTCGATCTGTTTCCCGATCCGAGCGCGCGCGGCAGCCTGCAGCAACTCCTGGCCGCGGGCGAGACCGTTCACGATTGCGAATGCGGCCTGCGCACGCCGGGCGGCGGCAGCATCACGGTGTCGCTCAACTTCACCGCGCGCTATTCCGCGGTGGGCAAGATGCTCGGTTGCGTCATCACCGGCCGACCGGTCGGCGAATTGCGCCGCGCCTACGATGCCTTGCGTGAAGCGCACGAGGAACTCAAGCGCACGCAGCAGCAATTGCTCCATGCAGAAAAGATGGCCTCGCTCGGCCGGCTGGTGGCCGGCGTGGCGCACGAACTCAACAACCCGATCAGCTTCATCATCGGCAATGTGCATGCCATCAAGCGTTATGCGCAGCGCTTGCAGCAGTACCTCGAAGCCTTGCATGGCGGCGCACCCGCGGCGCAATGCGAGCAATTGCGCGCCGAGTTGCGCATCGACCGCATCGTCGCCGACCTCGATCCGCTGATCGAAGGCACGGTCGAAGGCGCCGAGCGCACCCGAGACATCGTCGACAGCCTCAAGCGTTTCTCGGCCATCGATCGCGAAGAGAACGTCGTCTTCGATCTCGACGAGGTGGTGCAGCGCGCCGTGCATTGGGTGCAAAAGGCCGGCTCGGCGCGGTTTGCGGTCAGCCTCGATCTCACGCCCGGTTTACGCGTCATGGGCTCGCCCGGCCAGATGCAGCAGGTGATGATGAACCTGGTGCAAAACGCCCAGGACGCGACCGCGCAGCAAGCCGAGCCGCGCCTGCAGGTCAGCGCCGAGCGGCGCGGCAATCGTGCGCTGGTGCGCTTTCATGACAACGGCCCCGGCATCGATCCGGCCGCCTTGCCGCGCGTGTTCGATCCGTTCTTCACCACCAAGCCGGTGGGCAAGGGCACCGGCCTGGGCCTGTCGATCAGCTACGGCATCGTCGAGCGCCATGGCGGCCAGCTCGATGCGATCAACCATCCCGACGGCGGCGCGATGTTCACCGTGACCCTGCCCTTGCTGGCGGAAACGCGCTGATCGGTCGCCGACGCGCGCCGATAGCGGCGCAGCCGCAACATGGGCGCGTGATTTGCGCTCCGCCTGGCGTGCGCTTCGCAATTCCCGGTGGCACGGAACTGGCTAGAGGCTGGTAAGAGGACTCCGAAAGAGTTCATACTCCGCCTTGTGCCACCCGCGGCAGCGCCGCCCCAGGAGAATTGCGATGCACGACCTGCCGACCGAATGGACCGCCTTGTGCGCCCTGGTCTTCCTGCTCGGACTCAAGCACGGCTTCGACGCCGATCATCTCGCGACGATCGACGGCCTCACCCGCTACAACACTCGGCATCACCGTTCGTTCGCGCGCTATTGCGGCGCGCTGTTCTCGCTCGGCCATGGCGCGATCGTGCTCGCGATCGCAATCGCGGTCGGCCTCGCCTCCGAAAAATGGAATGCGCCCGAATGGCTCGAACTCTCGGGCGCCTGGATCTCGATCGGCTTTCTTTCGCTGATCGGCATCGTCAACCTGCGCGCGGTGCTGGCCGCGCGACCCGATGAAGTGCTCGCACCCATCGGCATCAAAGGCCGTTTTCTCGGCCGCCTGACCCAGGCCAGCCGGCCGCTCGCGGTGGCGGCCATCGGCAGCCTGTTCGCCATCTCGTTCGACACCGTGAGCCAATCGGCCTTGTTCGCACTGACCGCCACCCAATACGGCGGCGTCGGCCATTCGATCTTCCTCGGCCTGTTGTTCGTGCTCGGCATGCTGG
>CAYUYC010000045.1:0-16355 GCA_964448945.1 uncultured Burkholderiaceae bacterium | reverse complement strand
TGCCGGTGATCCGCATCGTCGCGCCGGACGGCAATTACGACTACGAGCACAAGTACCTGTCGAACGAAACGCAATACCTGTGTCCGGCCGGCTTGCCCGACGAGGTCGAGCAGGAAGTGCGCGAGTTGTCGGTGCGCGCCTTCGAATCGATCGGCTGCTCGGGCTGGGCGCGTGCCGACCTGATGCTGACCAAGGACAACACGCCCTATCTGCTCGAGATCAACACCTCGCCGGGCATGACCGATCACTCGCTGGTGCCGATGGCGGCGCGCGCCTCGGGCATGACCTACGAAGATCTGGTGGTGGAGATCCTGGGCGGCGCTTCGCTCAAGGCGGGCATCGAACGCGCGGTGGTCGGAGGGCCGGCCTGATGTGGAACGACGTGCGCATGCTCAACATCGCGACCGGTGCGCTGGTGGCGGTGTTCGTGCTGATCCTGGCCGGCGGCGGGGTCGCATGGGGCATGCATCAGCGCATGTTCGATCTGCGCGGGATCATCGTGCGCGGCGACATCCGCCATGTGAGCCTGCCCGCGATCCGTGCGAGCGCGGTGGCGCAATTGCGCGGCAATTTCTTCAGCCTCGATCTGGGCGATGCGCGTCGCGCTTTCGAGACCGTGCCCTGGGTGCGCCGCGCGACGGTGTCGCGACATTGGCCGAACCAGCTGGTGGTCGAGGTCGAAGAGCATGTGCCCATGGGCAACTGGGTCGACGGGCGCGGCGTGAACACCTATGGCGAATTGTTTGCCGTCAACACCGCCGAACTCGAGGAGTACGCCAACCTGCCTTTGCTCGAAGGCCCGCCGGGAACCGAACAACTGGTGGCGCAGCGTCTGCGCGAATTCACCGATTGGTTCAAGCCGATCGAGCGCGCGCCCGAGGCCGTGGCCTTGTCGAACCGGTTTGCGTGGAGCGTGACCCTCGACGATGGCCTGGTGGTCGAGATCGGCCGCGAGCAGGACGCGAACACGCTGGCGCAGCGCATCGCGCGCTTCGTGTCGAACTTCGAGCAGGTGCGCAAGCGCTGGGGCGGCGAGTTGCAGACCGCGGATTTGCGTTACCCCAACGGCTTCGCGGTGCGCGTGGCCGGAGTGAAATTCGTCGCGCCGAATGCGGCGCGCAACCGATGAACAGGCGAACAGCCGGGACGAGCGTATGGCAAGAGAATCCAAGGATCTGATCGTCGGACTCGACATCGGCACCTCCAAGGTGGTGGCCGTGGTGGCCGAGTTGCTGCCCGATGGGCGCTTCGAAGTGGTCGGCATGGGCCAGTCCGATTCGAAGGGCATGAAGAAGGGCGTGGTGGTGAACATCGACGCGACGGTCGATTCGATCCAGCGCGCGCTCGAAGAAGCCGAGCTGATGGCCGACTGCAAGATCATGCATGTCTACACCGGCATCGCGGGCAGCCACATCCGCAGCTTCAGCTCGAGCGGCATGGTCGCGATCAAGGACAAGGAAGTCACGAGCACCGATGTCGCGCGGGTGATGGAGACCGCCAAGGCGGTGAACATCCCGACCGATCAGCAGGTGCTGCATGTGCTGCCGCAGGAATTCATCGTCGACGGTCAGGAAGACGTGCGCGAACCGCTGGGCATGAGCGGAGTGCGGCTCGAGGTGCGGGTGCACATCGTGACCGGCGCGGTCAGCGCGGCGCAGAACATCATCAAATGCGTGCGCCGTTGCGGCCTCGAAGTGCTCGAGGTGATGTTGCAGCCGCTGGCGTCGAGCCATGCAGTGCTGACCGAAGACGAGAAGGATCTGGGCGTGGTGCTGGTCGACATCGGCGGCGGCACGACGGATATCGCGATCTTCACCGGCGGCGCGATCCGCCATACCGCGGTGATTCCGATCGCCGGCGATCAGATCACCAGCGACATCGCGATGGCCTTGCGCACGCCGACCGCCGACGCCGAGGAAATCAAGCTGCGCTTTGGCAATGCCAAGCAGGTGCTGGCCAATCCGACCGAGATGATCGAAGTGCCGGGGCTGGGCGATCGCGGACCGCGTTCCTTGTCGAAGCAGGCCTTGGCGGCGGTGATCGAACCGCGCGTCGAAGAATTGTTCTCGCTCGTGCAGCAAGTGGTGCGCGAGTCGGGTTACGAAGAACTCTTGAGTTCGGGCGTGGTGATCACCGGCGGCACTTCGCTGCTGCCCGGCATGGTCGAGCTCGGCGAAGACATCTTTCTCAAGCCGGTGCGCGTGGGCCTGCCCGATTACGCGGGCGGATTGTCGGATGTGGTGCGCAGTCCGCGCTACGCGACGGTGATGGGCCTGCTCGAAGAAGCCAAGGTGCAAGCCGATCGCGGACGCGTGGTGCGTTCGCAGACCGGCGGCTTCAAGCAGACGCTGGCGCGCATGAAGGAATGGTTCATCGGAGCGAGCAAATGGCTGTGACGCGCATGGTCGACGCGCACGGCCGAAGTTCTTTGATTCGTGTGCTGATGCAAGGAGATCGGCCCCTTGCACCAGCACGCAAAGCGAGCAGTTGCAGCAACTTCAACCTGGAGGACGCAAACCATGGCTTTTGAAATGATCGATGCACCGACGCAGGCGCTCGGCACCATCATCAAGGTGATCGGTGTGGGCGGAGCCGGCGGCAACGCCGTCAACCACATGATTTCGCACGCCGTGCAAGGCGTGGAATTCATTGCAGCGAACACGGACGCGCAAGCACTCGCGCGCATTCCGGGCGCACTCTCGATCCAGCTCGGCAAGACCGGGCTGGGCGCGGGCGCGCGTCCGGATGCGGGCCGCTCGGCCGCCGAAGAAGCGCGCCAGCAAGTGCGCGAAGCGCTCGAGGGCGCGCACATGGTGTTCATCACCGCCGGCATGGGCGGCGGCACCGGCACCGGCGCCGCGCCGGTGGTCGCGCAAGTCGCCAAGGAGATGGGCATCCTGACCGTCGCCGTGGTGACCAAGCCGTTCGAATTCGAAGGCGGCAAGCGCATGAAGACGGCCGAAGCCGGTCTCGACCAACTGGCCGAGAACGTCGATTCGCTGATCGTCGTGCTCAACGAGAAGCTGCAGGAAGTGCTCGGCGACGATGCGACGATGGAACAGGCTTTCCGCACCGCCGACGATGTGCTGCACAACGCGGTCGCAGGCATTGCCGAGATCATCACCGTGCCGGGCTTGGTGAACGTCGACTTCGAGGACGTGAAGACCGTGATGTCGGAACAAGGCAAGGCGATGATGGGCATCGGCCAGGCGGCCGGTCTCGATCGCGCGCGGGTCGCGGCCGAACAGGCGGTGGCCAGCCCCTTGCTCGAAGGCGTGGATCTGAGCGGCGCGTCCGGCGTGCTGGTCAACATCACCGCCTCGCGTGCGAGCCTCAAGCTCAAGGAAACCTCGGAAGCGGTCAACACCGTGCGCGCCTTCGCCGCCAAGGATGCCGAGATCATCTTCGGCACCGTCTACGACGACGGCCTGGGCGACACCCTGCGCGTGACGGTCGTGGCTACGGGCCTCGGGCGTGCCAAGCAGGCGGCCAAGCCGACGATCGCCGTCAACAACACGCCGATGCTGCGCACCGGGACGGACAATTTGCCCGCGGCCATTTCGGGTGCGGCCATGGCGCCGTCGATCAGCGCGCAAACGGATTACAGCGGCTACGACATCCCGGCCGTGATCCGCAATCCGCGCAGCGATGCGGCAGCACGCGTGGCGGCGCTCGAAGAAAGCGGGATGGATCGTTACGAAATCCCCGCCTTCTTGCGCAAGCAGGCCGACTGAGCGGGGTTAGGATCGTGCGGCGCCCGCGTCCCGCCGCACGATCCGGCCTTTGCCGGACGACGCAGGATCAACGAGTAGAATTTGCGCCCTTCGACAGGCATGGCGCCGACGCGCGAGCGTCTTGGCTTGTGGCCTGACCGAACGACCCGATCAGATCAGAACATGCTCAAACAACGCACCCTCAGGCAGATCGTCCGTACCACGGGCGTGGGTGTGCATTCGGGCATGAAAGTCGAGCTGGCGCTGCGGCCGGCAGCACCCGACACCGGCATCGTGTTTCGCCGCGTCGATTTGCCCGAGCCGGTGGACATGCCGGTCGATTACCTCACGGTGACCGATACGCGCATGGCGACGACCCTCGAACGCAACGGGGTCAAGATCGCGACCATCGAGCATTTGATGTCCGCATTGGCGGGCATGGGAATCGACAACGCCTACATCGATGTGGCCGGCGCCGAAATCCCGATCATGGACGGCAGCGCATCGACCTTCGTGTTTCTGATTCAGCAGGCGGGCATCGAGGCGCAGAACGCTCCGAAGCGATTCATCCGCGTGCTCAAGCCGATCGAATACCGCGAGGGCGACAAATGGGCACGGCTCGAACCCCATTTCGGTTTCCGCATGCGATTCGACATCGAGTTCAATCACCCGGCGATCGATGCGACCGGGCAGTCGCTTGAGATCGATTTCGCCAAGACGTCCTATGTGCGCGAGATTGCGCGCGCGCGGACCTTCGGTTTCATGCAGGACGTCGAAGCCTTGCGCAACATCGGACTGGCGCAAGGCGGCAGTCTCGAGAATGCGATCGTGATGGACGAGTACCGCGTCCTCAATAGCGACGGTCTGCGCTATGACGACGAGTTCGTCAAACACAAGATGCTCGATGCAATGGGCGATTTGTATGTCGCCGGCAAGCCCATGCTGGCGTTTTATTCCGCGCACAAGTCTGGACACGCCATCAACAACTGCTTGTTGCGCGCACTGTTTGCCGATCAATCCGCGTACGACATCGTCGAATTCGTCGACGAGGCATCGGCGCCGGCCGACTACCTCACCGCAGGACTGTCCGCTGCCGCGGCCGGAGCGCTCTGACGCGCACCACCTTCGGCTTCCATCGTCATGGTGATCTTCCGGATTGTTGCGGCTTTGGCCATATTTGCCATTGCGACCTGTGTGGGTATGTGGTTGCTCACTGGCAATCGGCGCTATCTGACCTGGGCGTTAGGCCTAGTCAAGGTGATGGCGGCCTTAGGATTGGCCTTCTTCGGACTTCTATTGTTCGAACGCGTTGTCTAGCCCCGACAGGCAAGTCGTTGCGTTGGCTCAATCTCTGCGCTGGCCCGTGTGATGGAGAATCAGGCCCGCGACTGCATCACGCAAAGATCCGGGTTCCAGTTCGGCTTCCAGGCGGCGCCAAAGCGCCAATTGATCGGTGGTCAGCCCCTGTTTGGTCGATTTTTGGGCGGGATTCACCGCACGGCCCCTAGGATCTTTTGCCGGTTGTGTGCGTATATTCACGGCGATAAAGTGCCAGCCACGGTCGGTCAGAAAGGTTTCGAGACTGATTCGCAGGTTGCGCATCTTGGCGGCTTGCGCGGTGCTGAAAGCAAACCACGCAAGTTGTTGACGCCCAGTTTCACGCACCAGCGTGCGGCCGCAATGGAACTCGGTACTGAAGCGATCGACATCCGCCTGTAGCGCGGATTGCCGCTCGAGGGAAGGCCAAAGGGAGTCCCAGGTAGTATCCGGGCCGCCGACACGCGCGAGCCACGAGCCGACCTGCTGGGCAGGATCGGGACGGGGTTTGCGGCCGGCGCGGTGGGACATGTGTTGTCGTCATCCAGGAGAGGTTGAAGGTGCAGATTATCCTGGTCCATTCAGGGCTCAAGCAAGCACGTACTTTGACGTTGAGCCTTCGGCATTTGGTGCTTGCGGTTTCGGCCGTGATCTTCATGCTGGTCTTCGGTTCGTCGCTGTTGTCTTACGCGACGATTCGCTTCGGTGCGGTGCTCGATCTGCC
Organism: uncultured Burkholderiaceae bacterium; assembly: GCA_964448945.1. GTDB lineage: Bacteria > Pseudomonadota > Gammaproteobacteria > Burkholderiales > Burkholderiaceae_E > CAXBRX01. The sequence continues at coordinate 10,601 of CAYUYC010000045.1, read as the reverse complement.
GATCCTGCGCGATGTCGTGCGCGCCTCGACGCTCGAACTCGCCGAAAAGCGCGACGGACAATTGCGCGATCATTTGAACGCCATGGCGCTCAAGCTCGGTGAAATGCAGGCACAGATGAATCGCCTGAACGTCATCGGCGAGCGGGTCACCGGGTTGGTCGGCTTCAAGCCGCAGGATTTTGGCTTCGGTTCGACGCCCGGTCGCGGTGGCGCGGTGTCGGGTGCCGAATCGCGTGACATGTCGATGACCCAGTTGAAGGGTGATCTTGCGATGCTCGAATCCGATGTGAGCAGCCGCACCCAGGACATGAACCGCCTTGAATCAGCATTGCTGGATCAGCGGGTGGCAAAACAATTGATGCCGAGCTCGCAGCCGCTGAGCAATGGCTTCGTCGGTTCGGGATTTGGCTGGCGGACCGACCCGTTCTCCGGCAAACAGGTTCGTCACGACGGCGTCGATTTTTCTGCGCCGACGGGCACGCCCATCCTCGCGGCCGCGGGCGGTGTCGTGATTGCCGCAGAACTTCATCCCGAGTTCGGCAACATGGTCGATGTCGACCATGGCAACGGGCTGATCACTCGGTACGCGCATGCATCGAAGTTGATGGTCAAAGCAGGCGACATCGTCAAACGCGGTCAGCATCTCGCCGATGTCGGTTCGACCGGGCGTTCGACCGGGCCGCATCTGCATTTCGAAGTCCATCTCGGCGGTGTACCGCAAAATCCCTCGCGCTTTTTGGCCGATGGGGGCTTGCGCCAAGTGGTTGCCGCCACCAAGTAGGGGTCTTTGATCTGTGGGGGCCGCCCGGGAACTTCAAGGGCGGGTGATAAACTCACAGATTGCCTTGCCGAGCGCAGCGCGGTCATTGTGAGGCCGTGAGCATCGGCGCGCTCACCGGGACCCCTCCATGTTCGGTTTCGTCACCAAGATCTTCGGCAGTCGCAACGATCGACTGCTCAAGCAATACAACCGCAGTGTCGCGCGCATCAATGCACTGGAAACCCAGACCCAGGCCTTGAGCGACGAACAACTTCAGGCACGCACCCAAGAGTTCAAACAGCGGCTCGCCGCAGGCGAATCGCTCGACGACATCCTTCCCGAGGCGTTCGCGGTCGTGCGCGAAGCGAGCAAGCGCGTCATGGGCATGCGCCATTTCGACGTCCAGCTCATCGGCGGCATGGTCCTGCACGACGGCAAGATTGCCGAAATGCGCACCGGCGAAGGCAAGACGCTGACCGCGACACTGGCCGTGTATTTGAATGCGCTCACGGGCAAGGGCGTGCACGTCATCACCGTCAACGATTACCTGGCCAGCCGCGACGCGGAATGGATGGGGCGGTTGTATCGCTTCCTCGGGCTCACCGTCGGCGTGAACCTCACGCAGATGGCGCACGACGACAAGCAGGTGGCCTACGGTGCCGACATCACCTACGGCACCAACAACGAATTCGGCTTCGACTACCTGCGCGACAACATGGTCTACGACCTGAAAGATCGCGTTCAGCGGGGCCTGTCCTATGCGATCGTCGACGAAGTCGACTCGATCCTGATCGACGAAGCGCGCACGCCCTTGATCATCTCGGGCCCGGCCGAAGACCACACCGACCTGTACATCAAGATCAACGGCGTTCCGCCGCAAATGACGCGCATGCAAGCCGAAGGCAAGCCCGGCGAGCCCGAGCCTGAAGGCGATTTCTACGTCGACGAGAAAGCGCATCGCATCACGCTGTCCGAAGCCGGGCACGCCAAGGCCGAAGAGATCCTGACGCGCATGGGCCTGCTGCCCGAAGGCGCGTCCTTGTACGACGCCGCCAACATCGTGTTGATGCATCACCTGATGGCCGCGCTGCGTGCGCACAACCTGTTTCATCGCGATCAACACTACGTCGTGCGCAACGGCGAAGTCATCATCGTCGATGAGTTCACCGGCCGCATGATGCAAGGCCGTCGCTGGTCCGAAGGTCTGCATCAGGCGGTCGAGGCCAAGGAAGGCGTGAAGATCCAGAACGAGAACCAGACCCTGGCCTCGATCACCTTCCAGAATTACTTCCGCATGTACGAAAAGCTCGGCGGCATGACCGGTACCGCCGACACCGAAGCCTATGAATTCCAGGAGATCTACGGCCTCGAGACCGTGGTGATCCCGACCAATCGGCCGATGGTGCGCAAGGATCTCAACGATCAGGTGTTCCGTTCGGCGCGCGAGAAGCACGACGCGATCATCCTCGACCTGAAGGACTGCTACGAGCGCGGCCAGCCGGTGCTGGTGGGCACGACCTCGATCGAAAATTCCGAAGTGCTGTCGGAACTGCTCAAGAAGGCCAAGCTGCCGCACGAAGTGCTCAACGCCAAACAGCACGAACGCGAAGCCAGCATCGTCGCCCAGGCCGGCAAGCCCAAGGCGATCACCATCGCGACCAACATGGCCGGCCGCGGCACTGACATCGTGCTCGGCGGCAATGTCGAAAAGCAGATCGAACTGATCATCAACGCGCAGGACATCCCCGACGAACAAAAGCGTGCCGAGGCCGATCAATTGCGTGCCGACTGGCAAGCGCAGCACGACCTGGTGGTGGCGCAAGGCGGCTTGAAGATCATCGGCACCGAGCGCCATGAATCGCGGCGCGTGGACAACCAGTTGCGCGGGCGTTCCGGGCGTCAGGGCGATCCGGGCATGTCGCGGTTCTATCTGTCGCTCGACGACCCGCTCTTGCGCATCTTCGCGGGCGACCGCGTGCGCGCGATCATGGATCGGCTCAAGATGCCCGACGGCGAACCGATCGAAGCCGGCATCGTCTCGCGTTCGATCGAAAGCGCGCAGCGCAAGGTCGAGGCGCGCAACTTCGACATCCGCAAGCAACTGCTCGAATACGACGACGTCGCCAACGATCAGCGCAAGGTCATCTACGAACAGCGCACCGAGATTCTCGGCACCGACGACATCGGCGGTCTTGCGCGCAATCTGCGCGCCGGCGCGATCACCGACATCTTCCGCGGCTTCGTGCCCGAAGAGTCGGTCGAAGAGCAATGGGACATCAAGGGCGCGGAAGCCGCGCTGCGCGACACGCTGCAACTCGAAGTGCCGTTGTCGACCTGGCTCGAGCAAGACAGCAGCCTGACCGACGACGCCTTGCTCGAACGCATCATCAAGACCGCCGACGATTTGTACGACGCCAAAGTGGCCCTGGTCGGGCGCGAATCGTTCGCGGGGTTCGAGCGCTCGATCATGCTGCAAAGCATGGACTCGCATTGGCGCGAGCACTTGGCCGCACTCGACTATCTGCGCGAAGGCATCCACCTGCGCAGCTATGCGCAGAAGAACCCGAAACAGGAATACAAGCGCGAGTCTTTCGAGCTGTTTGCGCAGACCCTCGACAAGGTCAAGCATGACGTCACCCGCGTGCTCGTCACGGTGCGCGTGCAGACCGCAGAACAACTCGAGCAGGTCGAAGAAACCATCGAGGAAGCCGGCGACAAGGTGCTCGAGCGCGCCCAGACCCAGCATGCCGCGTTCGACGACCTGGCCGAAGTGGAAGCGGGCGATGCCGGCGCCGACGAGCCGCCTTTGGGCCCGGCGGTGGCGGCGCGTCCGCAGACCGTGCGTCGCGAAGGCCCGAAGCTCGGCCGCAACGACCCGTGCTGGTGCGGTTCGGGCAAGAAGTACAAGCAATGCCACGGCAAGCTGGATTGACGAGACGAGTTCCCCCATGCCTGTGAATCTCCCCCTGCCGCGCGCCGAGGATCTGTATCCGGTCGCGGGCATCGAGCTTGGTCACGCCGAAGCCGGCATCAAGAAGCCCGGTCGCAAGGATGTCCTCGTCATGCGTCTGGCGCCCAGTGCGCGCGTGGCCGGCGTGTTCACGACCAATCGTTTTTGCGCCGCGCCGGTGACGGTATGCAAAGAGCATCTGGCGGCGGGGGCGTCGATCCGCGCGCTGGTGGTGAACACCGGCAACGCCAATGCGGGGACCGGCGCGTCTGGTCTGGCCAATGCGCGCGCCACCTGCGCTGCGCTGGCCAAGCAGTTGGGCATCGAGGCCAACCAGGTGCTGCCGTTCTCGACCGGCGTGATCCTCGAACCCTTGCCGGTCGACAAGCTCACCGCGGCTTTGCCGCAGGCGGTGGCCAATTGCCGTACCGACAACTGGTTCAACGCGAGCCAGGCGATCATGACCACCGATACGCAACCCAAGGCGTTCTCGACCAAGGTCACGATCGGCGCGCGCAGCTTCACCATCACCGGCATCAGCAAGGGGGCCGGCATGATCAAGCCGAACATGGCAACCATGCTCGGTTATCTCGCGACTGATGCCGCGATCGCTCAGCCGCTGCTCGATCGCGTGGTCAAGGAAATCGCCGACGCCTCGTTCAATCGCATCACGATCGATGGCGACACGTCGACGAACGACAGCTTCATCGTGATCGCGACCGGCGCCGCAGGCGCGCCCGAATTTGCCGCTGATACCGACGCCGGCTTTGCCGAACTCAAGCGCGCGCTGATCGACATCGCCGGACGTCTGGCGCAAGCCATCGTGCGTGACGGTGAGGGCGCGACCAAGTTCATCGCGATCGAAGTCGAAGGCGGCACCAGCACCGAGGAATGCCGCAAGGTCGGTTACGCGATCGCGCATTCGCCGCTGGTCAAGACCGCGTTCTTCGCCAGCGATCCCAATCTCGGACGCATCCTCGCGGCCATCGGTTATGCGGGCATCGATGATCTCGATGTCGATGGCGTCGATCTGTATCTCGACGATGTGCATGTCGCCACGCGCGGCGGGCGCCATCCGGCCTATCGCGAAGAAGACGGTCAGCGCGTGATGAAGCAGGCCGAGATCCGCGTACGCGTGCTGCTCGGTCGCGGGCAGGCCGCGTCGACCGTCTGGACTTGCGATCTGTCGCACGACTACGTGAGCATCAACGCCGATTACCGCAGCTGAACGACGGCGCGCCATGGACATTCCGCCCGCATTGCTCGCGCGTCTGGAAGCCTTGCTCGCGCGCGCCGACGCGTGGCTGCCTCCGGCGCCACCGACGCTCGATTGGTCGGCAGTGGCCTATCGCTGGCGTCGGCGGCCGGGCCTTGGCGGCGGGCGCGGATTCCTCGAGCCGATCAAGCATGTCGCGCGCATCACGCTGGCCGACATCCGGCATGTCGATCGCCAGAAGGATGCGATCGTGCGCAATACGCGTCAGTTCGTCGCGGGCGCGCCGGCCAACAATGTGCTGCTGACCGGTGCGCGCGGCACGGGCAAGAGTTCGTTGATCAAGGCCTGTCTCAACGCCTACGCCGACGCGGGGCTGCGCCTGATCGAAGTCGACAAGAGCGATCTGCACGACTTGCCCGACATCGTCGATCTGGTCGCCGAGCGAGCCGAGCGCTTCGTGGTGTTCTGCGACGACCTCAGCTTCGAAGAAGGCGACGCCGGCTACAAGGCACTCAAGGTCGCGCTCGACGGCAGCATCTCCGCGCAGACCGACAATGTGCTGATCTACGCCACCTCCAATCGCCGGCACCTGCTGCCCGAGTACATGCGCGACAACGAGGGCTATCGGCATACCGACGATGGCGAGATCCATCCCGGCGAAGTGGTCGAAGAGAAGATTTCCTTGTCGGAGCGTTTTGGCCTGTGGGTGAGCTTCTACCCGTTCCGGCAGGACGATTATCTCGACATCGTTGCGCATTGGCTCGGCAGTTTCGGTGCGACGCTCGATGACGATGCGCGCACCGCCGCCTTGCAGTTCGCACTCGAGCGCGGTTCGCGATCGGGCCGCGTGGCCTGGCAATTCGCCCGCGATTGGGCCGGCCGCGCGCGCCTCGACGGCACGGCATGAGTGCCGAGGCCGGCGCGCCGCAAAAGCCTCCGGTCGAGGTGGCCGTCGGCGTCATGCTGCGGCCCGACGGCAGCTTCCTGCTCGCATCGCGGCCCGAAGGCAAGCCGTATGCGGGCTACTGGGAATTTCCGGGCGGCAAGCTCGAGCCCGGCGAGACCATTGCGCAAGCCCTCGCGCGCGAACTGCATGAAGAACTCGGCATCACCATCGCCGATGCCTTGCCCTGGGTCACCATCGAGCATGTGTATCCGCATGCGCATGTCCGCCTGCATTTCACGCGCGTGACGCAATGGTCGGGGGTGATGCACGGGCGCGAAGGGCAGCAGTTCGGCTGGTTCGACCTGGGGGCGCACAAGCCCGATCCTTTGTTGCCGGCCACCATCCCCTGCATGAAATGGTTGGCCCTGCCTGCGGCGATCGGCGTATCGCAAGCCTTGGCGCTCGGCGATGCGGAGTTTCTCGCCCGTGTCGATGCAGCGCTCGCACGCGGATTGCGCGCAGTGCAATTGCGCGAGCCCGGCATGCCGGCGGTTCGATTCGATCGGCTGTTTCGCGAACTGCACGCGCGCACCCAGGCCGCGGGCGCGCGACTCATCGTGAACAGCGCGCATGCGCCGCGGTATTGGGAGGCGGCGGGCGCCGTGCACTTGCGTGCGGCGGACGCTGCGCGTTTGCATACGCGCCCGGCTGTCGACTTTGCGGGCACATCGGCACATACGCGTGAAGACATCGATCACGCGGGGCGATTGGGATTGGATTACGCCGTGCTGGGCCCGGTGCTCGCGACGCCGACGCATCCCGGCGCGATGGGGCTCGGTTGGGAGGGCTTTGCCGCGATCGTCGCGGCGCCGCCCTTGCCGGTATATGCGATCGGCGGGATGACGCCCGCGATGCTCGCGACCGTCATGCGCCACGGCGCACAAGGCATGGCGATGCTGCGTGCCGCGTGGTGATGTTGGTCTGATTCGCGTCGTCGACCGATCCGCGCGTCAGTGCTTCGAGGCCGCGGGCATCATCGCCAACGCAATGCCCGACAAGATCAGCGCAAAGGCGATGCCGTGGTACAGATGCGGCGCTTCGCCGAGTACGGCGGCCGACAAGATGGTGGCGAACAGCGGTGTGAGATTGACGAAGAACACCGGCAGCGTCGCGCCGGCGCGCGCCACGCCGTAGTCCCAGCACACATAGGCCAGAATCGATGGGCCGATCGCGATGTACGCGAGCGCCATGAGGACCGTGGGCGTCCAATGCATCGTGATGGGACTGATCGCTGCTTCGACGGCGACGATGGGTGCCGTGAGCACGACGCCGTACACGATTTGCAGCGCCAGAAAGTCGAGCCCCGGCAGGTCGGGGCGCTTCTTGCGCAATAGCCAGGTGTAGAAGGACCAGCACACCGTGGCCAACAACATGTAGAGGTCGCCGGTGACCAGGCTCAGCGAGGCCAGGCGCGCGAGGTCGCCCTGGGTCAGCACGCACAGCACACCCCCAATCGATACCGCTGCGCCGATCCATTGACGGCCGGTGACGCGGGCGTGAAAGAACAGGGCGCCGACCGCGAGTATCCAGGCCGGCATGCTGGCGCCGATCAGCGTGGCGTTGACTGCGGTCGAGGTTTGCAGCGCCATGTATTGCAGCGCGTTGTAGGCGCCGACGCCCAGCAAACCGATCGGCACCATCACGCGCCACGACGCCCAGGGCCAGGCGCCGCGCTTGCGCGAAGAAATGATCACGAAGGGCGCGAGGATGAGCAGTGCGCTCAGCCACCGGACCCAGTTGAGGGCGATGGGCGGGAATTGTCCGGCCAGCATGCGTCCGACCACGGCGTTGCCGGCCCAGAACATGGTGGGCAGCGTCAACAGAACGACGGTGCGCGCATCCAATGGATGCGGGCGTGAGGCTTCGGACATCGCGATTCCTGTGGCGTGCCGCGCAGCGCGACACCTTGCGCGTTAGCAGCGTTGCTCGTCGGGCGCGTCGGACGACGGCGTAGCGTCGTCGGTGCGGCCAGGGATTGCGTATTGGTTGCTCGCCCAGGCGCCGAGGTCGATCTGCTTGCAGCGCTCGGAACAGAACGGGCGCCAGCGCGAGGTCTCGGTCCAGGCGACCGACGCGTTGCAGGTGGGACAACGAACCGACTTCGTCATGCGCGCCTCCTTACAGATTGCACAGCGCGAGTTCGAACGGAATGTCGGTGTCGATCGGGCGTGGACGTTGATCGGCGCCTTGCTGCGAGAAACGCACCCACAGCATGTACTTGTTGGCGCTGGTTTCGGGGATCACGTCTTGCTGCGGATCGACGCGCACCTGCAGCATCTGATAGGTCTTGCCCGACAGGTTCTGCTGGTAGCTGCCGCCGACCGCCACGACCTCGTACTTGTGCGCGGATTCGCGCAACAGGCGCAGCACGATGGCCAGGCTCAAGCGCAATGGGTCGAGCGGGGCAATCCAGCCGGCGAGGTCGGCATGGCGTTGCTCGGCGGGACGTTGCTGCCAGGCGTAATAGGACGGCAGGTCGAACTCGCAGGCGCCGCCCGGGATGATGGTGCGACTGCGGATGCTCATGAGCCAATCGTTGTCGCGCAGATGCTGGCCCGACTTGCCTTGCGATTCGCCGAGCGCGCGCGCCGCGGATTCGATGTCGACCAGGATCGCGTCGAGCGCATCGATCGAAACCTCGGGCGATGCGCGGAACGCGTTCAGCGCTTGGCGTTGACGCTCGAGTTCCTGCAGCAGATCGGACTTGAGATCGGCACGGCTCGCGACTTCGAGAATCTCAAACAGCGTGACCAGCGCCGCATGGTGTTCATATGCGTGGTCTTGCGCGGCAAAGAAACGCAGGCGATCGAACAGATCCTCGAGCCGCAAGAGGGTGCGGATGCGCTCGTTGAACGGGTATTCGTAGAGGATCAATGCAGGCCCGGCGCTGGGTGGGTGCAAGGGCGCACCACGGGTCGCCAATTCTGACCGAAGGCCTGGCAAAACTCAAACCAGCGACCGTCGGATTAACCGCGTTGCGCAGCCTTTTGTTTCGCGAGATCGCAGTATTTTTCATGCAGCGCGCGAACGATGGGCACGAGGGCTTGAGGCGGGCCCGAGTTGTCGATGATTTCGTGCGCGGCCGCGCGCCGCCGTTCACGGCTTGCTTGCGCGGCGATGATCGACTCCACACGCGCACGTGTCATGCCGCTGCGCGCAAGCACGCGATCGATCTGGACCGTTTCGGTGCAATCGACGACCAGTACGCGATCCACGCGCGCTGCCCAATGGCCCGATTCGACCAGCAAGGGCACGACGAACATCACATACGGATGCGTCGCCGCGGCGCGCTCGGCATCGCGCAGCGCCTGGGCGGTAATCATCGGATGCAACAGGCTTTCGAGTTGTGCTCGCTCTTGCGGGACGGAAAACACGCGTTCTCGCATCACCGCGCGATCGAGTGCGCCGCTGTGGTCGGCGATGGTCGGACCGAAGGCGGATATCAGCGCCGGCATGGCGGCGCCGTCGGGTCCGGTCAGCGCATGCGCGATCGCGTCGGTGTCGATGATCGCGGTGCCATGCCCGGCAAACAGTTCGGCGACGGTCGATTTGCCGCTGCCGATGCCGCCGGTGAGTCCGACCGCGAACATGGCGGACTCAAACGAGACCGAGATAGGTGGCGTTGATCTCGTGCCCAACCATCAACGCCAGCACGCCAGCGCCGGCAAGGTAAGGACCGAACGGGATGGGCTGCTCGCGGCCCTGGCGCGCGAACACGATCATGGCAATGCCGACGACGGCGCCCACCACCGACGACAACAAGATGATGACGGGCAGCATTTGCCAGCCCATCCATGCCCCCAGTGCGGCGAGCAGTTTGAAGTCGCCGTAGCCCATGCCTTCCTTGCCGGTGGTCAGCTTGAACAACCAATAGACCGACCACAAGGCGAGGTAACCGGCGACGGCGCCGATGACCGCGCTCTGCAGGGTGGTGTAGGTGCCGAAGAGGTTGAACAGCAGGCCCAGCCACAACAAGGGGAGTGTGATGTCGTCGGGCAGCAGTTGCGTGTCCGCGTCGATGAAGGCCAGCGCGATCAACGCCCAGACCAGTGCGATCGCACCGACAGCGGCGATACCGGCCCCCAACTTCCACGCAACGAGGCCGCTCAAGGTTGCGGTCAATAGCTCGACCAGCGGATAACGAAGGCTGATCGGCGATTTGCATCCCGAACAGCGTCCGCGCAGCAGCACATAGCTGAGCACGGGGATGTTCTCGATGGCCGTGATTTGATGACCGCAACCGGGGCAACGCGACCGCGGGCGCCAGAGATTCTCGACCGGGGCGTCGGGCAGCGTTTCATTGCGCAGTTCCGCGCATTGGAACTGCCATTCGCGCTCCATCATGCGCGGCACGCGATGAATGACGACATTGAGGAAGCTGCCGACCAGCAACCCCAACACCACGGCGGCCGCGATGAATGCGGCCGGAAACTCGGCAAAGAAGATCATCAAGAAACGACGGAACCGAGCTTGAAGATCGGCAGGTACATCGCGATGACGATGCCGCCGATGATGGTGCCCAACACCACGATGATGATCGGTTCGAGCAGGCTGGACAGCGATGCCACGGCATCGTCGACCTCCTGCTCATAGAACTCGGCAACCTTGGACAGCATCGCGTCGAGAGCGCCGGATTCTTCGCCGATGGCCACCATCTGCGTGACCATCATCGGGAACACATTGGCTTCCGTCATTGCAGCGGTCAAGCTGGTGCCGGTCGCCACTTGGT
>CAYUYC010000044.1:10338-16419 GCA_964448945.1 uncultured Burkholderiaceae bacterium | reverse complement strand
AGGATTTGAACCTACGACCTTCGGGTTATGAGCCCGACGAGCTGCCAGACTGCTCCACCCCGCGTCGGAAAGATGCCACTATACCAAGAACACGCATCACTCGCAATTTGCGACGCTAAATGCATCGCTAAATTCTCCGCTCGATCTCAATGAACTTCTGTCCCAATTGCGGCTCGCGCGTCGCATTGCGCGTCCCCGAAGGCGACAATCGACCGCGTTGGTGTTGCACCGATTGTGGCGCCATCCACTATGAGAATCCGCGGCTGGTAGTCGGCACGTTGCCGATCTGGGACAACCAAGTTCTCTTGTGTCGACGCGCAATCGAACCACGACACGGTTACTGGACTCTTCCCGCCGGTTTCATGGAAAACGGTGAAACCGTCGACCAAGGTGCAGTCCGCGAAACCGTGGAGGAAGCCGGCGCCAATGTTCGGCTTGTCGAAATGCACGCGGTCTACGACGTAATCGAGGTCCATCAAGTCCATGTGTACTTTCGCGCCCAACTGATCGATCTCGATTTTTCCCCTGGCCCCGAGAGCCTCGAGGTTCGGCTGTTCACAGAGAACGAAATACCCTGGGATCAGATTGCCTTCCGTACGGTGATCATGGCATTGCGCGCGTACTTCGCCGATTGTGCCGACGGCAGGTTCACGCTGCATACGGGGATCGCCTCGTCGACACGACACGATCCAAGCGCATTCGGAACCGATCGTCCGTAGCCATGGCCGGCAAGCGCACAGCCGCCTCCGCACCGCCGGTGCCTTGGCTCGAACACGATGATCCTTTCCCTAGTGTCGACCGCGCGCTCGGCCCATCCACAGGATTGGAAGGACTGGTCGCAATTGGAGCAGATCTCTCGCCCGCGCGATTGCTCGACGCCTATCGGCATGGCATCTACCCCTGGTATTCCGAAGGACAACCCATCCTTTGGTGGAGCCCCGATCCGCGAATGGTGCTGCGATTGAGTGCGTTCAAGATATCGCGATCGCTGCGCAAAGCCATCCGAGCGCGACGTCGTGATCCGAGATGGGTATTTCGCCTGAACAGCGCCTTCGGCGCAGTCATGAACGGCTGCGCGCAAGTCGAGCGCCACGGACAATCCGGCACCTGGATCACGCCCGAGATGCAAGCCGCATATGGTGGGCTGCACGCGATGGGGCATGCGCACTCATTCGAGGCTTGGCATGACGGTCGATTGGTCGGCGGAGGTTATGGCGTGGCAATCGGCCGAATGTTCTTCGGCGAATCGATGTTTGCGCTCGAAACCGACGCGTCGAAACTTGCACTTGCAGCGCTCGTTGGCGCCCTTCAAACGCTCGGTTTTCGCATGCTAGACTGCCAGCAGAACACGCGTCATCTGGCGTCGTTGGGAGCTCAGCAAGTGCCTCGCGCCGAGTTCGTGGCCGAAGTCGCTAGCCTGATTGCTCTTGGTGAAGTTGCTGTGTGGCCGGCCCAACTCGAACTCCCCGCGTACTGAGATACCGCTCGGGCCATCTTGCTTGGTAGTTGTTTGCGCCGATGGACGCAACGGTGAAGGCGACTTGATCGCATGACGCACCTAAAGGACTTGCCGCTTGCGGCGCTGCAGTTCTACGCGACCGCCCCCTATCCTTGCAGTTATCTGCAAGGACGACAGGCCCGCTCTCAAGTGGCGACACCTTCGCACCTGATCAACGCCGACATCTATTCCGAACTGGTGCGAGTCGGGTTTCGCCGCTCGGGGATGTTTACCTATCGCCCGTATTGCGACGGCTGTCGTGCCTGCGTTCCGGTGCGCATCGTGGCCGATCAGTTCGCTCCCAATCGCGCGCAGCGACGCGCATGGCGCCAGCACGGCGAACTGGTGCCGCGTGTATTGCGTCTCGCATACGACCCAGTCCATTACGCCTTGTATACGCGTTACCAAACCGCCCGCCATTCGGGCGGGGGCATGGACAACGATTCGCGCGAGCAATACGCGCAGTTTCTGCTGCAAAGCAAAGTGAACACGCGGCTCGTGGAATTTCGCGAACCCGGCGATGACGCATCTCCCGGCATGCTGCGCATGGTGTCGATCATCGACATCCTGAGCGATGGCTTGTCGTCGGTGTACACCTTCTATGACCCCGATCTCGCGCATGCGAGTCTGGGTACCTACAACATCCTCTGGCAGATCGAGCAATGTCGCGCGATGGGTCTGCCGTATCTGTATCTCGGATACTGGATCGGTGCTTCCGACAAGATGGCGTACAAGGCGCGCTTTCGCCCCATCGAAGCCTTCGGCAACGGCCGCTGGCAACCCTTGACGGAAGATCAGCCGTCCTAGCGCCGGGACACATCGATCACCGCGGGGCATACAATCCGCGCCGCAGAGATTCCCTTCAGATCGGCACCGTGTGACGTATGCCGAGCACCGTCAGCACGCACCCATGTCGCTATACCACTTGATTCGCCCGCTCTTGTTTCGACTCGATGCCGAGACTGCCCATCACCTGACCCTGCGTGCATTGGATCTCCTGCATCGCACCCATCTTCATCCGTTTCGCCAACGCATCGCCTCGCAAGCGCGCGGCGTGATGGGGTTGCGATTTCCCAATCCGGTGGGACTGGCCGCCGGCCTGGATAAGGATGGCCGGTATATCGACGCCCTCGCGGCGCTCGGCTTCGGCTTCATCGAGATCGGTACCGTCACGCCGCGAGCGCAACCCGGCAATCCACGCCCACGCATGTTTCGCCTGCCTTCTGCGAACGCCATCATCAACCGCATGGGCTTCAACAACGAAGGCGTCGATGCATTCGTGGCGAACGTCAAGCGATCGCGCTTTCATGCCGACGGCGGCATCCTCGGACTCAACATCGGCAAGAACGCCGATACCCCGATCGAGCGCGCTGTCGACGACTATCTGTACTGCCTCGATCGCGTCTACGCCTACGCCAGCTACGTAACGATCAACATCAGTTCACCCAACACCAAGAATCTGCGTCAGTTGCAGGCTGCCGAAGAACTCGATCGCCTGCTGGCCGCTTTGCGCAGCCGCCGCGATCAGTTGGCCGACCAACATCGGCGCCTGGTGCCGTTGGCACTCAAGATCGCGCCTGACCTCGATGACGACCAGATCCGCGCCATCGCCGACACCGTGCAGCGCCACCGCTTCGATGCGGTCATCGCGACCAATACGACCCTCTCACGCGATGCGGTTCAAGGGCAGGCGCATGCCGACGAAGCCGGCGGGTTGTCCGGCGCCCCTTTGCTCACGCCGAGCAATCAAGTGCTCGTAACGCTCGTGCGCGCGTTATCGGGCTCGGTCCCGGTCATTGGCGTCGGCGGCATCCTGAGCGGCGACGACGCGCGCGCCAAATTCGATGCGGGCGCATCACTGATTCAGCTGTACTCGGGGTTGATTTACCGCGGCCCGGATCTGATTGCCGAGTGCGTGCGAGCCGTCGACCAAGACTGACCCGCCTCGCGACGCTTTCATCTATCGGATTATCATTTCGGGTATCGCAATCAACGCGTGAGCAGCCATCGCGCCGATCATGACCCGAGCATCGAAGCGTCCAATCCCCTCGCATCAAACACCAACGGTCGGCAGTGGACGCGCCGCGCCCGCAACCGCGCGCCGCAATGTCGAGTCCACGCCACCGGTGTTCACCGAGCGCGCGACACACGCCCCATCGCAGATTCCCACCACCACCGAACGCACAGCACCGACCGCCGTCCAGGTGATCGACCGCATGATGCGCTTGCTCGATGCGCTGGCTTCGCACGACGACCCGGTGAGCCTGAAGATTCTGGCCCAGCAGACCGAATTGCACGCATCGACCGCGCATCGCATCCTCAACGATATGGTGGCGTGCCGATTCGTCGATCGAGTGGAACCGGGCACCTACCGACTCGGCATGCGTCTTCTGGAACTCGGCAACCTCGTCAAAGCGCGCCTGTCGGTCCGCGAAGTGGCGCTGCCGCACATGCGCAAGCTTCATCAGCAGACCGGGCAGACCATCAACCTTTCGGTGCGCCAAGGCGACGAAATCGTCTACATCGAGCGTGCGTACTCCGAACGTAGCGGAATGCAGGTGGTACGCGCGATCGGCGGCCGAGCGCCGTTGCACCTCACCTCGGTCGGCAAATTGTTCTTGTCGGTCGATGAAGCGAAGAACGTGCGTGCCTATGCAACACGCACCGCATTGGCGCCACATACCGCCAACAGCATCACCGACATCGCCAAGCTCGAGCGCGAACTGCTGCACACGCGCCAGCGCGGCTATTCGCGTGACAACGAAGAACTCGAACTTGGCGTGCGGTGCATTGCCGCAGGGATTCGGGACGATCAGGGCAAGCTGATTGCGGGCCTATCGATCTCGGCGCCATCCGAACGTCTGCAAGACGATTGGGTGGCCATGCTGACGCACACCGCGGATGAGATTTCGCGCGCGCTCGGCTATAGCGCCGACACGCAAGCGCATTGACAGCTATCGGCGGCGAGTTCGACCGACGGCTCGATGCTGCTGGACGTGGGCAGCGATTGGAGCCAGGCACGGATACGCCCGGCATCGCCGATGCGTGAGTATTTGCCCCAGGAATCGAGGAGCACCATCACCAGGTGGCGCCCTTGGATCGTCGCTTCCATGACCATGCAGCGACCGGCCTCGGAGATGTAGCCGGTCTTTTGCAGACCGATCTGCCATTGCTCGTTCGAGAGCAATCGGTTGGTCGTATGGAACGCCATCACACGTTTTCCGACCTGCACCTCGTGGCGCAAGCTCGTGGAGAGCTCGCGAATCAACGGATAGTCATACGCATTGCGCACGAGCCTGCCCAGATCGGCCGCGCTCGATCGATTCTGCGGCGACAAGCCATTTGCATCCACGTAATGGGTGTCGTTCATTCCAAGCAGGCGGGCCTTGGCATTCATCGCTTCAACAAACGCGTCGGTGCCGCCCGGGTAGTGACGCCCGAGCGCAGCGGCGGCGCGATTTTCCGAAGACATCAATGCCAGATGCAGGGCGTCCTGACGCGTCATCGGCGTACCCAGCTTGAGACGCGAACGCGTGCCCTTGGCAGTATCGACATCGTCGCGGTCGATGGTGATCGTTTCGTCGAGCGGCAATTGCGCATCGAGCACCACCATCGCGGTCATCAGCTTGGTGATCGACGCGATCGGCAGCACCGCGTCTGGATTCTTCTCGTACAGCACCTCGCCGCTATCGCGGTCGACGACCAGCGCCGAGTTCGAACTCAACGCAAGCACGTCCGCGGTCTTGTTCAGGCCGAGCGATTGCCCGACGCTGGGCTTTTCCCGCACGTAAGCGACGCGACGTGTCTGCACTGCGCGCTTGCCTTTGCGCGCTGCGACCTTGTGCACGGCTCGGGTATGTGCGCTGGCTGTCTTGCGAGACTTCGTCGTCGACTTTGCAGTACTGCGAGCCGCGTGGGACTTGGCCGCCACGCTCAATTGCGCACTCGCCCCGACTGCAGCGAATTGCGGCGCTGCTTGTGCTTCATCGGCCATGTAGCCGGCAACGACCGCCAAACACAAGAGCAAAACCAGAGTCGCGAAAACCTTGTGCATGGCGCCTTCCAGAAGTACGGGTGATCCATCTGCAACGCAAAACGGTCGCGCTGCGATCGCACGCAGTCTAGTCACCCGGAAAAAAAATAACAATATGAAGGCCCTAGGCATCTTTCCTAAACCTCTTTCCACTTTCGGATGATCGAGCGTATGGACAAACCGCCGTTCACCCGATCTGCGGGCACGCCACTGTGCGCATGGATGAAGTGTGCGATTTCGCACGCGCTGCCTAAGCGTTGAGCAACGGCATCGAATGCCGCCAGATCCGGCGTTCACCGTGGCGCATGGGCAGTGCCCACGTGGAGAGCAAGGTCAATCCGCTGGGCGCCGAAAAGCGCTTGACACGCCCAAACACCGCATGGATTATTCGCTCAAGTAATGCGAATCATTCGCATTTGATGAGCAAGAGTCCCGCACATTTCGGAGAACCCATGATCGTCTGCGTCTGCCACAACGTATCCGATCGCCGCATCGAACACGCGGTCGCGTGCGGCGCGAGCTGCATGAAGGACTTGCGCGACGAACTCGG
>CAYUYC010000044.1:0-10328 GCA_964448945.1 uncultured Burkholderiaceae bacterium | reverse complement strand
ACCATCTTCCCTCCCCGAAAGCGCTGTGCATCACCTGCGGCAAATGCGCGCAGCAATGCCGCTCGATCCTGCGGCAATCGTCCTCGGCCAACGATCGCGACTTGGGTTTCGGTGCGGCCTGCGCCGCGGCATGAGCGCATCCCCCTCCTTGCATAAACCCTCACCAAGAAAGGTCCAAGCTCATGAACCAAGTCAGCGCCACCTTGAGTCCCACCACCATCGAGCACCGCCCTGCGATCCGCACGACGCGCGAGTGGTGGGACAGCCAGCGCCTGCTCGGTGAACGCGGCGAGATCAAGATCCGGCATCACGGCGAGATCTACTCGTTGCGCGTCACGCGCATGGGCAAGCTGATTCTCACCAAATAGGCCTGCCCTCATCCGCTTTCTCGCGAGTCGACCATCGACTCAGGCAATAGCCAGCCATGATGTGCTGCGATATCCCCCCAGGTTCGCACGTCAAGCCAGCGAAGCCGCTCTCCACCCTTCGGAGGACGGTATGCAAGACAACTTCCAAACCAAATCGGCCAGCGAAAACCCCGAAGCGGTCATCGCCGGCACCATGTGTCTGATGAGCTTCTTCGGACAGACGCGCTGCCCGCAGGCCGCGCACAAGATCGAGCACAACCTGCGCGTGCTGGTTCAACACCCCTACCTCTCCGATGCCTTCCGCGATGTATGCGAGAACCTGTTGTCGCATTGGCATCGCACCTGTACGGCGATGACACTGGCAGAGGACGAAGCATCCTCCGCGCGCCTGCACTGACTGCCTGGCGAGTCCACGATGAACATGGAAATGCGAATGGAGATGCGCATGGAGCCTGCGCGCGGGTCGCGCCGCAAACGGCTCTGGGAAGTGGATTCGAGTTGCCATTGCCCGATCGTCGGCGTGTGCTTCGACCTCCCCCAGATTCGCAAACTCGTGATCAAGCATCTGCATCTGGATGCGCACGCGAGCGATTTCGATGTGCATGTCGCCGCGGTGCGCGAATGCGGTGAGCGCAACGCGCTATCCGAAGCCCTGCACAAAGACCTCGAGCGCCGTTACGCCCTGACGATTCAGCAATTTCGCGCGCTGCGCGACGAAGACGAACTGCTCAGCGCGTGGCGCCAGGCCGTCGACGACGGACGATTCGCGCCCGCGCTATGGACCACGATCACCCATCCCGCTTGCGGACCGATGGTCGCGCGCCAGCTCTATGGCCAAGTACACATGCTGCAGCACCAGGTCGGCGCTTGCCGCCGCATCGATGCGGGCGAGCTGCAAACCTTGCGCGCGACGCAAACCATGCTGCGGCGCGAACTCGCCGCAGTCGAATCCGAATTGATCGATGCACGCACCGCCCGCAGTGCCGAGATCGAGCGTCTCAAGCTGGCGCTGTCCGAGGCCCGGGCGCACGTCGCCCGCCAGGAAGGCGTGTGCGCGCGCTATCAGGGCGAACTCGACGCCCTCAAAGCTGCGGTCCCCGAATTCGACAAGCTCAGCGCCATTGCCAAGCGCGCCCGCGACGCCGAAGCAATGTGCCGCACGCTCAAATTGCAGCGCCAGGAACAAGAGGCCGCGTTGATGCAGGCACGCGCCCAGATCGAGCGGCTCGAGCGCGTGCTCGGCCAAGCCTTGCATTCCGCCGCCGGCGAAGATCCGCACGACACTGCGCGGCAACGCACCGTCCTGACCGGCCGCCATGTGCTGTGCGTGGGCGGACGCATCGGCGCTGCGACGCTCTATCGTGATCTCGTCGAGCGTTTGGGCGGCCAGTTCACGCATCACGACGGCGGCCTCGAAGAGAACATCGCCCGCCTCGATGCATCGATCGCCGCCGCCGACGCGGTGATCTGCCAGGCCGGCTGCATCAGTCACAACGCCTACTGGCGCGTGAAGGAACATTGCAAGCGCACCGGCAAGACCTGTGTGTTCCTCAAGACGCCCGGTCTGACGGCTTTCCTCGGTGGGCTCGATGCCTTGCAGGATGCGCCCGCGGCCGCATCGACCGTCGGCCCCGAACATTCACCAAGGTAAGCGCGCCCACCGGACGGGCGCGCCCGAATCACTGGGCCGCGCCGGCCTCGGGCACGTACACCATCGACCCGTCGCGCATGCGATACGCGATGCCGGCCTTCTCGCCCTCGCCTTGGCCGATATTGCCGCTGGCCTTGTAGCGCTCGATCTTCTCGCCTTGCTTGACGACCATCTCCATCGACGGCTTGCCGGGATCGGTGATGACGGTCACGTCGCGCTTGCTGAACGGATTGAGCAAGGGGTTCTGCGCCACCGTGATCAGCAGCGCCGCGATCACCACGAGAAAGATGTCGATCAGGTTCACTACCGAAAGGATGGGATCGTCGCTGTCGGGTTCGTGCAGGAGTTTCATCGCGCAACCTCCGCCCGCGCCGCGCGCTGTCGGCCCAACCACGCCAGCTCTTCGGCCAGCCAGCGCCGGCGCACCGAGACGATCCAGAAGGTCAGGCTCGCCGCGATCAGCGCGAGGATCACCGCCGAGAACGCCACCGTGAGGTTGTGCGACACCTCGCCGAGATTGCCGTCGGCCAGCGAGCGCAACGCCGGCCCCATCGGGATCATGGTCGCGACCAATCCGAGCATGGGCGCGACGCGGGTGGCGATGCGCTCGTGTTCGAGCATGCGGTGCGCGAGCACATCGAGATCATCGTCGCTCGCTTCGGGGTGGGTACGCGCATGTGCGAGCAGCGCGAAACCGGCCTGAGCCCCCGCGAAATCGCCGCGCGCACTTCGGCGCTGCCAGGCCTGCACCGCGAAGCGCCCGAGCGCATAGAAGGCGTACAGGAACAGCACTGCCACCGCCAGCAATACCGGCACCAGAAAGAACTGGCCGAGTTGGTACATCAAGTTTTCGAGACTGCCGTTCATCCCACGCTCCTTTGAAAACCATGGATCGCATGCGGCGCGCGCTGCTGCCGCCATGCGCCTGCGAACATCGTCAGCGCCAACGCCGCCAGCACCAGCCCGCCCACCGGCGCCGGCGGCTGCGGCGGTGCGATGCGTTCGAGTTGCATGCCGCGGATCGGCGGGTTCGGCGGTACGGGCGTTTGCGGCTGCGGTTGCGGCGGCTGCGAGCGCGATTCCGACGGCGGCCGAGATTGGGCCTGCGCGGCCGCCGCGGCCGAGGCCGGCGGCAGCGCACCGCGCAAGCCGTATCCGCCTGCATTCACCCGCTCGACGAATTCGCTGAACGCACGGTTGTCGGTGCGCACGTCGCGCCGGATCGCCAGGTCGCGATAGCGCGCAGCAAGCTCGCGCACCGTCGCTGCATCGGCCTGCCAATAGTCCTTGCGCACCGCTTCGAGCATGCGTTCGATCATCTGCGCGAGCGCGGCCGGGTTGGCGCGCTCGAAGTAGTCGCGCATGCCGAGCCGGTACTTGTCGCGCACATAGACGTCGGCGAATTCCTGCCATTGGTCGTCGCGCACGATGTCGGGTGCCGTGACCTGCCAGCCCCAGAAGTTGTTGATCGCATCGAGCATCTCGGTGGTGCCCGAATAGCCTTCGCGCTGCAAGCCTTCGATCCATCCCGGATGGAACTGGCGCGTGCGCAATTCGCGCGCGAGGAATTGCGCAGCGGTCTCGGCCTTGGGGTTGCCCGACTCGCGCAGATTGGCGATGTACAGCTCCGGGCTCTGGCCGGTGAGGTGGCGCACCGCGAGCGAAATGCCGCCCAGGTACTGGAACGGATCGTCGGTGGTCAGCATGCCGTACAGGTTGGAACTGCGCGACAGCGCGGCCGCGTCCACGCCCTTGAGGTGTTCGGCGTAGAGATTGGCCTGCGGCAGCTTGCGGCCCCAGTCCTTCATGTCGGCGCCGTAGGCGTATTGCAGCCGGTCGAGGTAAAGGCGGGCCACCTTGTCCTCGTTCGTCCAGGTGTCCGAAGCGAGGATGGCGCCTTCGATGCCGGAGCCGTAGTTGCCGCTCTCGTTGGAGAAGATGCGCACGTCGGCCCAGCGCCGCGCCTCGTCGGGCTGCAGGCCCTGCGCCTGGAGCCGGCGCGCGACGTCGGCGCTGTTCGCGCGCACCGCGTTGTCGGCCTCGTCGGCGCGCGCGGCCAGCACCGCGCCCTCGGCCAGCCAGCGCATGACGTTGGGAAAATGGTCGCGGTACAGGCCGGTGGCCGAGAGCACGACATCGATGCGCGCGCGTCCGAGTTCGGCGCGCGGGATCAGTTCCACGCCGTTGATGCGTCCGCCCGCGTCCCATGTCGGACGCACGCCCATCGCGTGGAAGGCCTGGGCCTCGAGCACGCCGAAATGGCGCATGGTCTCGACCGACCACAAGGTGAACGCGAGCTTGCGCGGCGCGCGGCCATGCTTGGCGCGATACGCGGCGATGAGCTTGTCGACCGCTTCGCGTCCGGCCTCGTAGGCGGCCTTGGTCGGCACCTTGGACGGATCGAAACCGTAAAGGTTGCGCCCGGTCGGCAAGGCATCCGGATTGCGGATCGGATCACCGCCGTAGCCGGCCGCGACATGCCGCCCGTCGAGCGCATCGAGAAAGGCCTGCATCTCGCTGTCGGCGTCGAGCGCGGCATACCAGGTGCGTGCCTGCGCGAGCATCTGTCCGAGCTGCGGATCGGCATCGGCGGCAAGCGGCGGCGCATCGGCGCTCAGATGCTGCTGCAGCCAGCGATACGGGCGCGACTGCGTCATCTGCCGATAATCGCCGGCAAAGGTCTCGTCGGCCTCGGCATCGACCAGCGCGATGAAACGCTTGCCGAGCATTTGCATGACCATGGCGACGCGGTCGCGCTCGTCCTGGGTCGTGCCGAAGGTATGCATGCCTTGCGGCTGATTGGCGAGCGCCAATTCGTGCAGCCAGTCGTGCAGGCGGCGCAGGAACCCGGGGAAGTCGGCAAGCGCCTGCGCGGGCGTGGTGTCGAGCTCGCGATCGAAATGCAGCTTGACGGCGGCGGCTACGATGGCCTCCGCGGTCTTGTCGCGCACCGCGCCTTCGGTGAGGCTTTGCCATTCGTGCACGAGGTTGTGCAGGTCGTTGATCTCGTTGTGCAGTCCGGCAGGCGCGAACGGCGGCGTCTGGTGGCTCACGATCAGCGCGCGCCCGCGCCGCTTGGCCTGCACCGCCTCGCCGACGTCGTCGACGATGTACGGATAGATCACCGGCACGTCCGCGATCGGCAGCAGCGCATCGTCGGACGCGGCCAGGCCGCGCTCCTTGCCGGGCATCCATTCCTGGGTGCCGTGGGTGCCGTAATGCACGATGGCATCGGCACCGAATTGCGTGCGCGCCCAGAGATAGACCGCGAGGTAGTAATGGTTCGCGGGCACCCGGGTGTCGTGATAGAGGGCCTTTTCCTTGTCCTTCTCGCCATCGCCGCGCGGTGGCTGGGGCAGGACCACGACATTGCCCAGCGCCAGGCGCGGGATCGGGAAGTACGCGTCGGCGCCCTGACCCGCCACCATCGGACTGTTCTCCGGCTCGCCCCAGCGCGCGACGATGGCCTCGCGCGTCGCACGCGGTAGGGTGTCGAACCAGGCGCGATAGCGTGCGACGCTCAGACGCTCGGCGAGCCCGTCCGCGAGGAGCGCGTCGAAACCGCCTTCGCGATAGAACGGGCGCAACAAGCGCTGCATGGGCGCGATCAGCGCCTCGGCCTGCGGCGTCTCGACGCGATAGCCGTGTGCATGCATCGCCGCGAAGCTCGCAGCCAGGCTGCGCGGCAGATTGAGATAGGACGCGCCGAGGTTGGTCTCGCCGGGCGGGTAGTTCCAGAAGAACAGTGCGACGCGCTTGTCGGCATTGGGCGTGCGCTGCAGGGCGACCAGGCGCAAGGCCTTGTTCACCACCGCATCGACCTGCGCTTCGATCGGCACCACCTGCTGGTCGCCGCGCCGCACGGCAGCGGCGGTCATCGCATCGACGATGCCGGCGTACTCCGGTTGCGCGAGGTAGAACGGCACGTCCATCAGGTTCACGCCGGCCGGATCGGCCTGCCAGTCGGCCACGTCGCCGCGCCGGTAGGGCATGGCCTGGATCACCGGCAGCCCCAGGCGCTCGAATTCATCCTTGCGCGCCTGCGGGAACAGCATGATCTGGCTGGTGATGACGACGTCCGCCACGGGCCTGCCCTCGGGGGCGAGCATGCGCGTATAGCCCTGCTCGTCGGCCATCGCGCTGTAGAACACCAGGGGCACCGCGCCCGCGGCCTCGATGCGGCGCACGGTATGGTCGATGAAAGCAGTCAGGTCGGCCGAGAGGTAGTTCTTGTGGATCGCGAACGCGACCACCGGCGCGCGGCCCGGCGCATCGCGCGCTGCCGGCACCTGCTTCCATGCGAAATACGCGCGCGCATCGGCGAAGATCGCCTCGTGATCGGGGTGATAGACGCCCTGCTCCGGATAGACGATGGGCGGCGCGATATCCGCGGTCGGCGCGCGCGCAAGCACCGCGCTCGCATAGGCGAAGAAGTTCGCGAAGTTGCGTTTGCCGCCGTTCTGGTAATAGCGCCACAGCGTGCGCGCCTCGCTTTCGGACAAGCCCCGGGCGGCGTGCCGATCGTCCTGCACCTTGAGCCAGGGCATGCCGGCTTGCGCCAGGTACGCGCCGACCTTGCGCTCGACCGCGGCCACCACCGGGTCGTACGGGATATCGAGCAGCACGAGGTCGGCGCCCTTGAACAAGGCCGCGCCTTCCTCGCCGGTGAGCTTCTCGGCGTACACATGGCGCACCCGCCAGCCTTGCGGCTGGGCGATGGCATCGAGCACCGCAAACTTGCCCGGCTGCACCGGCGCGGCGGTGAGCACGAGCAGTTCTTGCGCCGCGGCGTCGCGCGGGCTCGACCAGAACAGCGCGAGCGCGCACGCAAACGCCATCGCCGTGCCGCGCCAACCCAGGAATGCGCACCCGGTCATCAGAACTCCGCGCGCAGCGCGATGCTCGCGTTGCGTCCCGGCTGGCTGTAGGCATCGATCGTGGCGCTCGTCATCGAAAAGCCGCGCACATCGGCCCAGAGGTGGTACTTCTTGTCGAAGACGTTGAACACCCCCGCATGCAGCGTCAGCCCTTTGCGCAGTTGATACCAGGCGGTGATGTCGGTGACGCCGTAGCCGCCCGGCGTATAGGTGGTGTCGGGATCGGGGTTGCGATCCTTGCGCTTGACCAGCGTGAGGTTCAACTGCCCGCCCCAGGCCTGGTCCTTGGCATAGCGCAAGCCCAGCACCAGTTTGTCGGGGTCGATGGTCTCGAGCGGCGTCTTGACGCCTGCGTCGTCCTCGTCGCCACGGGCATACGCATAGGCGATCTGGGCATTCCAATCGCGTGCGAACACCCATTCGCCACGCGCTTCGAAGCCGCTGATCTCGACCTTGCTCAGGTTGATCGACTGAAACACCGTCGGGTCCGAGGCCGTGCCCGAACCGCTGACCTTGGTGTTGGCCGCGATGAAGTTCTCGTACTTGCCGTGAAAGACCGCAGCGCTGTAGCGCAATGTCGGCGTACGCCCGCGCAGACCGAGTTCGATCGAATTGCTTTCCTCGGGCTTGAGGTCGGGGTTTCCGATCGAGTAGTACGGCTGCGAAGCGCTCAGGTTGGTCACACCGCCGTTGACCTGACTCGGCGTCGGCGCGCGAAAGCCATGCGCATATTGGCCATACACATTGAACAGCGGCGCGATCTTCCATAGCGCGCCGAACTTGGGCGACCACTCGCCCGCGTCGAGCGTCGACGGCGGCGTGCTGTTGTTGATGGTGTACAGCGCATCGGGCTTGGGCTCGAGCTTGAAAGTGTCGTACCGCAGGCCGGGCACCAGGGCGATCGAACCGAGCACGATTTCATCCTGGAGGAACACGCCGGCCAGGGTGTAGTCGGTGTCGGGAAAGCTCTTGTTCTGCACGAATGCGCTGGAGCCCGAAGTGACCTTCACGCCGTTGAGGTATTGCGCGCCGTCCTTGAGCGAACTGACCTCGGCGACCGAGGCATCGATACCGTAAACCAGCCGATGCGTGACGGCTTCGCCGAAGTTGCTTTCGAACTGCACGCTGGCACCGACGGTGTCTTCGGCGTATTGCGTGTCGCGCGTGCGCTCGTTCCAGGCGGTGGTGTTGGTGCGCCGCTCGTAGCCCCATTGCTTGTTCTTTGCGCGCTGGCCGTAAAGGCTGGCGCTCGCGCGCTGAAACCACCGGCCTTGCGGCGCCAGATAGTCGTAGTCGAGTTTGATCACATCGCGCGTGATGTTCTCGCGCGCGTCCACATCCACCGTGGTCGGATAGAACGGATCACCGAACAAGGTGTAGACGTCGGTGTCGACATCGCGGTCCAGGGTTTCGGCGGTGAGCTTGAAGCGATGCGCGGGGCCGGCCTTGAACACCAGCTTGGCGAGCAGATAGTCCGACGAGGTGTCCTGCGGATTGGGCACGGTGCGCGTGTTGTTGGGCGCGTCGACATCACCGCTGGTCTTGCTTTCGCGGCCGCGCCGCACGCTGGCCAGCACCATGCCTTCGAAGGTCTCGCCGCGCGCAGCGAACGACGGCACGACCGACCACGATCGATCCACCGACGCGTACCCGACCTTCAGCCCGGTCTGGAAGTCCTTGCCCAGCGTCAGCAGGTCTTCGGGGTCCTTGGTCAGGAAGCTCACCGCACCCGACAGTCCGTCGCTGCCGAATTGCGTGGACGACGGACCGCGGACGATCTCGACCCGCTTGTAGGCTTCGACATCGATGTAATCGCCGCGTCCCGAGGCGAACGGCCCGCTGGCATAACTCATCGGCAGCCGCACGCCATCGGTCTGCAACAACACCTGGTTGCCCTCGAGGCCGCGCACATTGATGCCTTCGTTGCCCGCCCGGCCGGTACCGTACAGGGCGGCCGAGGAACGATTCGGCAATGCGCGCACCGAGACGCCGGCTTCATCGCGCAGCAGATCCTGGATGTCGTTGGACATCGAGCGCTTGATGCGCTCGGCCGGAAGCGTGGTCACGGTGGTCGTGGTGTCGTCGATGCTTTGCTCGGTACGCGTCGCGGTGACGACAACCGCGGCGAGTTCGGTCACGACCGCTTCATGCTGATCGCTTTGCTGAGCGAACGCGCTGGAACAGGCCGCGGCCCAGACGCCCACCATCCATTGCGCCAGGCGCGTCGGGCGCAATGGGCCCGGGTCGGTACCGCGCGTGGCAAGGCGAGCCACCGCCGTGGGAATGCTTGTCATGGTCAACTCCGAAATGAAAGTGATCGGCGCTGGCTTGACGCATACGGCGTACTGGCTGGCCCGAGTAAACGGACGAGGCGGCGTTCAATCGAACGCTTGGATGGGATGGGAGATGGCGTCCAGTCGGGACGCCAGGACGATTCGGCGATACGCGCCGCGCACGGCGCATGTCATGGCCACAAGGGAATGCCAGCACTGCATGGGAGTTCTCTCCAGAAGAAAACTCCGCAACGGGCTGACGTCAGGCTGGCTGGTCGCGGGGAAACATGGAACACACTGAGCAGCGCCGCATGGCGCTGCACCTTCATCGCACCGGGTGATCGGGGGATACACCGCCATGCAAGGAAAGTGCTGCAAGCCTACTCAAGACCTGCTCCAAATGCAAATCGTTCGCATTTGAAGCAAACCGCACATCGCGCGCGATGGCGTCGATGGCGGCCTGCGATCAGTCGTCGTGCATCTGGCTTTGCTGGTAATTCTGGATGCCGACCTTCTCGATCAGTTCGAGTTGGGTTTCGAGCCAATCGATGTGTTCTTCGGTGTCGTCGAGAATCTCGACCAGGAGGTCGCGCGAGACGAAGTCGCTCACCTTCTCGCAATGGGCAACGCCTTCGAGCAGCGTCTTGCGCGCGCCGCGTTCCAATGCCAGATCGCTGGCCAGGATTTCCTGCGTGGTCTCGCCGATGTTGAGCTTGCCGAGGTCCTGCAGATTGGGCAGTCCTTCGAGAAACAACACGCGCTTGACGAGTTTGTCGGCGTGCTGCATTTCCTCGATCGATTCCTCGTACACCTTCTTGCCCAGCCCTTCGAGCCCCCATTGGCCGAAGATGCGCGCATGCAGAAAGTACTGGTTGATCGCGGTGAGCTCGTGCTTGAGCTGGCTGTTGAGCCAGACGATGACTTGCGGATCGCCTTTCATGGTTTCGTCTCCGGAGAACGCTGCGACTGGAAGTGGGTCGGCGCGCCGCACCGACGAAACGAAGCATAGAACCGAAACGCGCACCGATGTCGGTCGACGCGCATCGAAGCCGCGTCGGCGAAGCGCGGCGCCCGCTACATCTGACGGAACAGATGCGTGTAGCTGTCGCTGACGTGCAGTTGCTCGTCGCTCGCCTTGAGCCGCACCAGCATGCGCCCG
>CAYUYC010000043.1:0-16480 GCA_964448945.1 uncultured Burkholderiaceae bacterium | reverse complement strand
GCCGCGCGTGCGCGTCGTCCAAGCACCGCAGTCCCGCGCGATCTGCGTTGGCGCGTGCTCGCCTTGCTCGCAATCGGCACGGTGCTCGCGGTGCATTCGGGCGGCGGCTTGATCGTGATCGGCGCCGCCGGCTTGCTGCTGATCTGGGCCACCTGGAGCCGCGCCCTCGGCCTGGCCTGGCTGGGTCTGGGCGAGATCGCGCTCGGTGTCGGCGCCGCGCTGGTGATGATCGCTGCCCACTATGTTCAGCGCGGCAGCTTCTTCATCATTCCGACGGTCGCGGCGGTCAGCTTCGCCTTGATGGCGACGAGCAGTGTGCTGGCCGAGCACGCGGCCACGCGTGCGCGCGATGCCGAGGTGGGCTTGCGCACCTGGCCCGTGCGCCTGGGCGCGCGGGCATCGGGCTGGGCGATGTTGGCCCTGGTGCTGGCAGCCCATCTGTGGCTCGCGCTGTCGGTCTGGTGGTTGATTCCACCGCCCGCCACGCTCGCGGCATTGGCGTCCTTGCCTTTGGGACTTTGGGCCGGGCTGCGCGTGATGCGCGGCACCGGCACGCAAGAGAACACCTCGATCCTTGCTGCGTTCGCAGTCTTCGTCCATGCCATCGGATTGACCGCCGGCTTCGTCTGGGTGGTGCTCGAACGCTGAAGCGCTGCGCTTGACAATCTTGTCGGGTGATTCCAAAGTGATATCACTTTGATGTGAGTCGGCCCATTGTCGAGGAGGCATACATGGCGACCCAACGGCGTGCTGTCGAAGTCCCGCTTGCAAGCGCAAGCGGCTATGTGATGCTGGGCTTGGCGATGGCCTGTCTGCTCGCGGGCATCGTGTCGTTCACCCAGGTGCCCGCGCTCGGGCTGCGCGGGCTGTTGCTGGCCGTGCCCTTGATGCTCGCGGCGGTCTTCCTCGCGGCCGGTCTGTACATGCTGCAGCCCAACGAATCGGCGGTGATGCTGCTGTTCGGCGCCTACAAGGGCACCGACCGCAGCGAAGGCCTGTGCTGGGCGAATCCGTTCTACAAGAAGCACAAGCTCAGTCTGCGTGCGCACAACCTCAACAGCGACAAGCTCAAGGTCAACGACAAGCGCGGCAACCCGATCGAGATCGCCTCGGCCATCGTCTGGCGGGTGCGCGATACCGCGCAGGCCATGTTCGACGTGGAGGACTACGAGACCTATGTGCGCGTGCAAGCCGAGGCCGCGATCCGCCACCTTGCGTCGAGCTACGCCTACGACGAAGGCGAAGACGGCGGCCACGAAGAAGTCACGCTGCGCGCGGGGCAGGATGTGGTCGGCGCCGCGCTCAAGCGCGAATTGCAGGCGCGCTTCGACGATGCCGGCGTGGTGGTCGAGGACGCCAAGCTCACGCACCTGGCCTATGCGCCCGAGATCGCGCAAGTCATGCTGCGCCGCCAGCAAGCCGAAGCCATCATCGCTGCACGCGCGAAGATCGTGCATGGTGCGGTCAGCATGGTCGAGATGGCGCTCAAAGGACTGTCCGAGCGCGAGATCGTCCAGCTCGACGACGAGCGCAAGGCCGCGATGGTGTCCAATCTGCTCGTGGTGCTGTGCTCCGAATCCGACGCCCAGCCGGTCATCAACACCGGAACGCTCTACGCGTAGGCCGCCATGCGCAATCGTGACGACCCTGCACAAATGGCGCGCACGGCCGCACCGCGGCGGCCTGCGGTGTAGCCGATCCGCGCATGGCCAGCCCCGACAAGAAGGCGTTCGCGCTGCGCATCGACCCCAAGCTCTGGGCCGAGATCGAAGCCCTGGCCGCGGCCGAGTTGCGCAGCGTCAACGCGCAGGTCGAGTATCTGCTGCGCGAAGCCGTCGAGAAGCGCAGCGGAAAGAAGATCGCGCCGGCACAACGGGCGCGCCGCTCGTGAACCGCGCCCGGGCCTGCTACGCTTGGGTCCGATGAACACACCGCGCCCCTTCAAGATTCCCGAATCCGTCCTGGTGGTCATTCATACGCCCGAGTTCGAGGTGCTGGTGCTCGAGCGTGCGGATCGTCCGGGCTTCTGGCAAAGCGTCACCGGCAGCAAGGACGCCGAGGACGAGCCGCTCGCCGAGACCGCGATCCGCGAGGTGCGCGAAGAGACCGGCATCATCGTCGAGCGGCGCACGCCGCCGGTGGCCGCGCCGATCGAACGCGT
Organism: uncultured Burkholderiaceae bacterium; assembly: GCA_964448945.1. Classification (GTDB taxonomy): domain Bacteria; phylum Pseudomonadota; class Gammaproteobacteria; order Burkholderiales; family Burkholderiaceae_E; genus CAXBRX01. The sequence goes on along the minus strand of CAYUYC010000043.1, from coordinate 14,319 downwards.
GGGCATCGAGGCGCTGGTCGATTGGCGCCGCAACATCCGCTACGAGATCTACCCGTATTGGCGCGACCGTTATGCGCCGGGCGTCAATCGCAACACCGAGCATTGGTTCTCGCTCCAGGTGCCGCGCGACATCGCCATCACCCTCAACCCGCGCGAGCATCTGCGCTACGAATGGCTCGCGCTCGACGCCGCGGCGCAGCGCTGCTTCTCGTCGTCCAACCGGGACGCGATCCTGCAACTGCCGCTGCACGCCTCGCGCTAGACGCCATGACGATCGCGCGCCCCGTCGCTCGCAGCACAGCGCGGGCGCGTGCGCACCACGGCGATGTCTGCGCAGACCCGGCACGCCGGCGCTGGCTCCTGGGCGTTGGCGCGTGGATCTTGTGCGCGGGGCACGTGCGTGCGGCCGATGAGACCGAGCCGGCGCCGCGCCTGACGGTCGACATCGCGCGTCATGGCGACGTCTTCGATGTCTGGGTCAGCGCCAACGTGGCCGCTCCGCGCGAGACCGCCTGGGAAGTGCTGACCGATTACGACCACGCGGCGCAATTCGTTCCGGGCATGACCGCAAGCCGCGTCGTACAGCGCGATGGACCGATCGTCATCGTCGAGCAAGTCGGCGCCGGCGGCTTCTTGTTCGCGCCCGAGATCGCGCTCACCTTGCGGGTGACCGAATCCGCGCCCGAACGCGTCGAGATGATCGCGGTCGCCGGATCGTTGCGGCGCTTCGGCGCGCAATGCGCACTCGCCATGGCGGGCGACACGGCCACGCGCATCGAATACCACGCGAGCTTCGAGACCGATCATTGGGTGCCGCCGCTGATCGGCCTGCCTTTCATGCGCTCGCGCACGCGCGCGCAATTCGACGCCTGGCTGGCCGAAATGGAACGCCGCGCCAACGCCAAGGCGCGCAGCTAGAATCGACTGCATGACCGCCAAGAACGCGCTGCGCATCGCGACCTACAACATCCACAAAGGCGTCTCCGCCTTCGGACGACGCAACCGCGTGCACGATCTGCGCGTGGCCCTGGCCACGCTCGAAGCCGATCTGCTCTTCCTGCAGGAAGTCCAAGAGGTCAACGCGCGCAACAGCGAGCGTTTCTCGGACTGGCCGGCCGAGGCGCAGACCCGTTTTCTGGCCGGGCCCGAATACCACTACGTCTACGGCGGCAACGCGGTCTACGAGTACGGCCATCACGGCAATGCGATCCTGTCCTTGCATCCGTTCGAGTTCGCGCGCAATCACGATATCTCCGACCATCGTTTCGAAAGCCGCGGCATGCTGCACGCGGTGCAGCGCGTGGGCCGGCGCAAACTGCATTGCGTCAATGTGCATCTGGGGCTGTTCGCGCGCAGCCGGCGGCGTCAGGCCGATGCGCTGATCGAACTTGTGCGCGAGACCGTTCCCGACGACGTTCCGCTCATCATCGCCGGCGATTTCAACGATTGGCACAACCGCCTGACCCACCATCTGACCGAGGCCCTGGGTGTACGCGAGGCGATGGTCGACCGGCGCCTGGCGCGCGCCGGCATGCTGCCGATGCTCGCGCGCCCGGCACGGACCTTTCCGGCGCTGCTGCCCTGGCTCAAGCTCGACCGCATCTATGTGCGGGGCTTTCGCGTCGAACGTGTCGACGTCATGCGCGGGCGCCTGTGGGCGCAGATGTCCGACCACGCGCCGCTGGTCGCCGATCTCGTGTTCGACTGAGCACGCATGGAACTCTCGCAGCCCTTGCCCGCACCGCGCTGGTACGAACAACGCCGCGCATTGTTTTGCGGCGGCAACCGGGTCGAACTGTTGCGCTATGGGATCGCATTCTTCGCCGCGCTCGAGACCGCGTTCGAACAAGCACGCGAAGAAATCTTCTTCGAGACCTACATCTTTCACGACGACCCGGTCGCCTGGCGCGTGGCCGATGCGCTCATCGCCGCGGCCCGGCGCGGCGTGCGCGTGCATGTGCTGGTCGATGGTTTCGGCAGCGTGCATTCCATTCCCGCGCTGCGCCAGAAATTCAAGGACACCGGCGTCGCGCTCCTGGTGTTCCGTCCGTTCAGCTATTGGTCGGACTGGTTCAGCCGCACCCGCCTGCGCCGCATGCATCGCAAGACCTGCGTGGTCGACGAGCGCATCGGCTTCGTCGGTGGCATCAATGTGATCGACGATTGCTTCGACTTGCATCATGGCCACTTCGAGGTCCCGCGCCTCGATTACGCGGTGCGCGTCGAAGGTCCGATCGTCCAGCCCATCGCCCATACCGCCGAACAGACCTGGCTGCGCGTGGCCTTGCGCAACGGCTGGCGCGACGAAGTGCGCGAGATCGCCGAACAGGACAATCGACTCGCACGGCTGCGCGATCTGTTCGAGCGTGCCTTGCGCGCCTATCGCACCGAGAACGTCGCGGCCTACGCCGACCACGCGCCGGTGCGCGCCGCCTTCGTGGTGCGCGACAACTTCCGGCAGCGCCGCACCATCGAGCGCAGCTACATCCAGGCCATCGTGCGCGCGCGCCATCGCATCGCCATCGTCACGCCTTACTTCTATCCGGGGCGCACCTTCCGCAAGGCCTTGCTGCGTGCCGCGGCGCGCGGCGTGCGCGTGCAATTGGTGCTGCAAGGGCGCATCGATTACAAGCTTGCCGGCTGGGCCGCGCGCGCGATGTACGACGAGTTTCTCGCCGCGGGCGTCGAAGTGTTCGAATACACGCGCAGCTATCTGCACGCCAAGATCGCGGTGGCCGACGACATCTGGGCCACGGTGGGCAGCTCCAACATCGATCCGCTTTCGCTGCTGGTGGCGCGCGAGGCCAACATCGTCGTCGTCGATCGCGCCTGCAACGCCGCGCTCGCCGCCGAGATCGAGCAGGCCATGCGCGATTCGATCCCGGTGGATCGCAGCGCGCAGCGCCGCCGCGGCTGGCTCGAGCGGCTGGCGCATCGCTGGGCGGTCGTCGTTGCACGCTTCGTCATCGTGCTGGCCGGCCGCGGCGGCAGTTATTGATGCATCGATCGACCGCACTCCCATGCCCACCCCCACGCCCGATCCCGCTTCACAACATCTGCGCGAACTCGCCGCCCGGCGCGCGCCGCAATGGACGCCCGAGTGCTGGTTCGGCTTCATGGTCGAGGCGATCGCCGAGTCGTTCGAGGACGCGGACGCCGACGACGGCGGTGTCGAGCGCGTGCATCACCCGGCGCACTTTCTGGTCGCGGTCTGGGAGCCGGTCGACGCGCCGCCCTTGCCGCAATTGCCCGGTGCGGCCGCGATCGTCGCGGGCACCCTGGCCCATGCCGCGGCCGAACTCCTGCGGCTGTGTCCGCCGCGCGTGCCGGTGGTGCTGATCGGGCGCGATGAGATCAACCCCATCGTGGTGGCCGACATGATCATCGCGGGCGACCGCAATCTCGGCGACCGGTATCGCGCCGGCCTCGAACGTTTCGTCGAGGCCGAGCGCGCGCGCTGGCGCTCGGCCATCGCGCAGGAATACACCGACCGCGACGAAGGCTACGAACGCTTCAAGACCCAGTTGTTGCGCGGCGGCGGCGCGTCATGACCGACCCGCGCATGCGGCGCGCCGCGGGCTGGTATCTGGCCGCGGCGATGGCGATGGTCGGCGCCAATGTGGCGCTCGGCAAATTCATCGTCGCGCAGGTGCCGGTGTTTGCGTTCCTGCTCTTGCGCGCGCTCATTGCTTGCGCGGTATTCGTGCCCGAGTACCGCGCGCATTGGCGCGCCGGCATCGCGCTGACCGCCAGCGAGAAGCGCAACCTGTTTCTGCAGGCCTTCCTCGGCATCTTCCTGTTCTCGACTTGCATGCTGTTCGGTCTGCGCCTGACCAGCGCCGCAGCGGCCGGCGTCATCACCAGCACCATTCCGGCCGCGGTCGCGCTGTTGTCATGGATCGTCCTGCGCGAGCGCTTGCCGCGCGCCGTCGGCGTTTCCATCGCCCTGGCGATCGCGGGCGTCGCGGTGCTCAACCTCGCGCGCGACAACGGCGGCGCACCGACCAGTCTGGCCGGCAATGCCCTGGTGCTCGGCGCGGTGTTCTTCGAGGCGAGTTACGTCATCCTCAGCAAGCGCCTGACCACGACCTTGTCGGCGATGCGCATCTCGGCGTTCGCAAATGCCTATGCCGCGATCGTGGTGCTGCCCTTCGGGCTATGGGAGCTGGGCCAGGTGCAATGGCGGGCGATGGGGCCGGGCTTGTGGCTCGCCATCGTCTGGTACGCGCTGGCCGCCAGCGTGTTTTCGTTCTGGTGCTGGATGAAGGGCATCGCGCATTTGCCCGCCAATCGCGCGGGCGTGTTCACCGCGGTACTGCCGGTGGTCGCGGCGATCACCGCGGTGGTGGGCCTGGGCGAAGCCTTGAGCGCGGCGCACATCGTCGCTTTCGGCTGCGTCGCGATCGGGATCTGGATTGCCGCGCGTTGACGGCGCCGAGAGTGCGCGCCGCCGCGGCGTCGTATAGTCCGGCCCCGTCCGCTTCGCCGATCCGCCATTCCCTTTTTCGCACGCCTTCTTTTGCGCATGAGCCGTCTACGCCTGTCCATGATCCTGTCGTGCGGCCTGTCGCTGGTCGTGCTCTGGTGGTGGGCCTGGCAACGCGCCGAGGTGTCCGTTGCCTGGCCTTCATGGCCGGTCTCGGCCTGGGCTTGGGCGGGCATCGTCACCAGCGTCATGTCGAAGGAATCGACCGGGCGCCGCGCGCATTTCACGCTCGCGCTGGCCTTGCTCGCCAGCGTGCCGGCCTTGCAAGCCTGGCATGTCGTCATGCCCGAGGCGGCCTGGCTGGCCGCGCAGAAACCGGCCAAGCCGACCCTGACCGATCTGCAGGCCGGCATCGCCAACGAGTGGCATGCGCTGCTGAGTCTGCGCTGGGTCAACGGGGTGTCGGAGGTCTCGGGCCTCGTGCTGTGGCTGGGACTGCCGGCGACGATGATCAGTCTTCTCGTGCATGCCCAGCATCCGGTCATTCCGGCATTCAGCCGCCGTCTGGCGTGGGCGGCGTTCGCGGGCTGGCTGGCGACGGTGCTCGTGTATGTGGGCCTGGGGCTTGCGCAATGGTGGTCCGACGCGCCGCTTTGGTTCTGGCTGGTGTTGCTCGTCGCGCTGCCGTTGCAGTTTCGTTCCGCGCACTCGAACCTTGCGCTCGCGGTCTGGGGGCTGAGTCTGGCAATTGTGATCGTCAAGGCGCTGGCCTGGTTGGTCAGCCCGATGTGGCTGCGCGATGTGCTCTTCGCGGCCGCGCTGCTGGCGACGGTGATCTGCTGGGTGGTCTGGTATGCGCGCATGGAAGCGGTCGCGACCTTCGATGGTGTATTGGCGGCATCGCGCGAGTTCACGCGCGCAGCCGAAGACGCGAACGATCTTGCACAGGACGCAGTCTTCCACCGCGTGGCGCCACCGCAGGATTTCGATCTGATCGAGCACCTCGACAGCCCGCAGGCCCAGGAAGGCGCGGACAAGTACACGCGCGAATGAAACCCGGCGACACCGACCCATGCCCACCGATGCCATCGCACCGCCGCCCGAGGTCTGGTCCGAACTGACCTCGCCCGAGCGCATGCCGGGCCTGACGCCCGCGGGTGCGGCGATGCTGCAGCGTTTGCGTGCGCATCCGGCGGCGCCGGTGTATCGCAATTACAGCGGGCATCGGTTGAGCGCATGGGACCAACGCTGGGCCCGGATGCGGCACGCGTGGCTGCGACATGCGCCGGTGCAAGCGCATGCCGGCGACGCGCGCGTGCCGGCCTGGATCTGGCCCTGGTGGTGGCGTCATGCGCGCAGCGTCGCGGCCTGGCCTACCGCCGCCCAGATGCTCCAAGGCTGGGCCGCGGTGCCCACCACCACGCGGGCCGATCTGCAGCGGGCCTTGGCGCGCCATGTGCCCGTGCATCGGCAAAACCGCGCGCTGTTGTGCTTCACCACCAGCGGTACCACCGGCCATCCGATCCGGGTGCCGTCGACGCCCTTGACCGCGGCCGCTTATCAGGCCTTGCACGAACGCGCGCTGGCTTGGCATGGCGTGCATTTGCGCGCCGGACGCGGCGATGTCGGCGTGGTGCTGGCGGGTTTTCAACGGCGCTGCTTCACCTATGTGTCGGTCAATCCGCTGCGCGGGGAGTGCGGTCTGGCCAAGCTCAATCTGCATCCCGATGAATGGCGCCATCCCGACGATCGCGCGCGCTATCTCGATGCCTTGCAGCCGGAACTGATCTCGGGCGATCCGGTGTCCTTGAGCGAACTCGCGGACTTGCCGATGCGGCATGGCCCGCGCGCGCTGTTGTCGACCTCGATGCATCTGAGCGCGGGCTTGCGCGATCGGCTCGGCCATCGCTTTTGCTGTCCGGTGATCGATGTGTATTCGATGAACGAAGCCGGGCCGATCGCCGCGTATGTGGACGATGCGCAAGGCCATGTGCTGTTGCAGCCCGGCATGTATGTCGAGATCCTCGACGCGGCCGGGCGGCCCTTGCCCGAAGGCGAGCGCGGCGAGATCACGCTCAGCGGCGGCATCAATCCTTGCCTGCCTTTGCTGCGTTATCGCACCGGCGATTTCGCGCGCCTGGTGATGACGCAGCACGGACCGACGCTGCGCGATCTCGACGGCCGGCCGCCGGTGCGGTTCTTGAGTCAGGATGGACGCTGGATCAACAACGTCGAATTGACGCAGGCGCTGCGCCGCTTCGATCTGCAGCGCTATGCCTTGCATCAGCACGCCGATGCGCGCCTGCACCTGCGCGTGGCGAGCACCGCGCTGGACCAGGCCGCCTTGTATGCCCAACTGCGGGCAAGCATCGCCGGCCTGCTGGGGCCGTTGCCGCTCAGCATCGCGCCCTTGCAGGCGGACGACAAAGTGCGCCAGTACACCAGCGATCTGAGGTCGTCGGCATGAATCTCAATGCCATCAGCGCGCTCGAATGGTGGGCCAACGGCAGCACCGCGCTGTCGATCTTTCTGGCCGCGATCGGCCACATCCTGACCTGGCCCATCGGCATCCTCGGTTGCGCCTTGTTCGGCGTGCTGTTCTTCGAGGCGCGCTTGTATGCCGACATGAGCCTGCAGGCGTTCTTCATCGCCACCAGCGCGATCGGGTGGTACCAATGGCAACGCGCAGGCGGGCCGGTGCAGGCGGCGCGCCGCCATGCATTGCGCGCACGCACACTGGTCGTCATGGTGCTGGTCGCGGCGATCGTCACGCTGGTCTATGGCTTGCTGCTCAAGCATTGGACGCAGGCCTATGCGCCGTTCTGGGATTCGGCTGTGCTCACCGCCAGCGTGGTCGCGCAAATCCTGTTGATGCGCGGGCATCACCAGACCTGGCCGGCCTGGCTGGTGGTCAACACCTTGTCGGTGCCGCTGTACCTGCAGCGCGGCTTGCACGTCACCGCGGTGTTGTACGCCGCGTTCTGGCTCAACGCCTGGTGGGGCTGGTGGCGCTGGCATCGGTTGAACCGCGCGAGCGCCGCGGCATGAAGGCGCCCGCCATGCGGCATCGGCTCGGATTGGTGGTCGGCAAATTCTCGCCCTTGCATCGCGGGCATGCGCAGGTGATCGCCGCTGCCATCGCGCAATGCGAACGCGTGCTGGTGCTGGGCTACAGCCAGCCGGAGTTGCGCGGCTGCGAGGCCGCGCGCCGTGAAGCCTGGATCGCGCAAAGCTTTCCCCAGGTCATCAATGTCCAGCTCGACGATGCCCGCTTGCGTGCGCGTTGTGCGGCGCTGGGCATCGCGCCGCGCGCGCTGCCGCCCAACGATGCCGCCGATGCCGAGCATCAGGCGTACCTGGCCTGGCTGCTGCTCGGTCCGGTGGGTTTGCAGCCCGATGCGATCTTCGGCAGCGAGGACTACCTCGCACCCTGCGCGCGCGTGCTCGCGCGAAGTTTCGGACACGAGGTCGTGCCGGTCTGCGTCGACCCGGCGCGCAGCGCGCATCCGGTCAGTGCCACGCGCATCCGCAGCGACGTGCATGCGCATCGCGATTGGCTGGATCCGCATGTGTATCAGGACTTCGTCGCGCGGGTGGTGTTTCTGGGCGGCGAGTCCAGCGGCAAGACCACGCTGGCGCGCGCGATGGCCGAGCGCGGGCAGACCGTCTGGGTGCCCGAATACGGCCGCGAGCGCTGGGTGGCGCAAGACGGCCGGCTCGGTCTGGACGACCTCATCGACATCGCGCGCGTGCAGATCGAACGCGAACAAGCCTTGCATCGCCGCGCGGTGCGCCATTTGTTCTGCGATACCTCGGCGCTGACCACGCTGGGTTACGCCGGCTGGATGTTCGACGCCGCGCCGCCGCAACTCGTGGCCATGGCCGAGCGCCCCTACGATCTGGCCGTGCTGTGCGCGCCCGATTTCGAGTTCGTACAGGACGGCACCCGGCGCGACGACGGATTTCGACTGCGCCAGCATGCGTGGTACGAAGCGCAACTCGACCGCCTCGGCATGCGGTGGATGCATGCCGACGGCAATCTCGATCGACGCATCGCCCTGGTAAGCGCCGCATTGCCGGCGGGTTGACGCGCTTGCCCGGACGCAAGGGGCCGGGGTCACCGAATCGTGCCGAAAAAGCGGTGGAATTCCGGCATTTCTTCACTGCTCATCGTGGCTTGTGCGCATTCATCATGGAGGATGTACCAGAGCGTCGCGCGGCCATCGTGCGCGTGCTGCGTGTCTTACCAGCTCGTGGAGGAGCAACGATGTCGGCGCTTTTGAATTGGCTGGACCGTGGGATGCAGCGGTTGTCCATGCGGGCCAAATTCCTCGTGGTGGCGTTGGCGTGCTTCGCGCCGCTGGTGTCCGCGATCTCGATGGTGGTCATGGATCATTGGCGCAGCATCGACGTCACGCAGCGCGAACGCGTGGGTGTGACCTACCAGATGGATGCGGTCATGCTGGTCGACGCCATCTCGCGCTACCGCTCGACCTTGCAGGCGCGTGCCGCCAACATGCAAGCCGCGGTGCCGATCGAGACTGCGCGCAAACAGGTGAACGACCTGATCGCGGCATTGCGCGCGCGCATGCATGCCGACAGCGATGCGTTGGGGATCGCCGCCGAGGCCGGTGCTGTGGAATCGGCGTGGTCGACGGGGTCTGCCGGCGACCAGGGGCAAGGCGGAATCGATGCGCTGACCAAAGCAGCGGAAGCCGCGATGGCGCTGGTGACGCGGGTCAACACGCAATCCGGTCTGGCGCTCGATTCGGATGCCGACGCGTATCACATGATGATGTTCGCGACGCAATACATGCCCCGCACGCTCGAGCGTGCGGCGCGCTTGCGCGCGTTGGGGGCCTCGATCCTCGTGGCCGGTGATCGCGACGGCAAGAATTACATCGATGCGATCGGCAGTCGCGCGGTCGCCATGGGCAATCTTGCACATGCGCGCGCGGCGCTCAACGGCGTGCGCGCCGTCAATCCCGACGTCGCAGCGACCATCGATGCGAAAGGGCTGGACGCGTTGGGGCGCTATCTCGAAGGCGCGGCGCGCATGCTCGACGTGGGTGCCATGGCCGGCGGGCGCGACGTCAAGGAATTCTGGGCCCTCAGTCTCGAGGGCGTGACCGGTGCTCGCGCGGCCAAGGAGAAGTCGCTCGAGGCGCTTCAATCGCTGTTGGCGCAACGCGAATCGCATCTGCAGCGCGCGATGTGGCTCATCTTCGGATTCAGCACTTTCGGTCTGCTGCTGAGTCTGGTCGCGATGTATGTGTTCTATCGCAACATGAATCGCGGCTTGAATGCGGTGATCACGCGGGTGTTGCGTCTGGGCGGGGGCGATCTGCAACCCTCGCATGCGGCGCACGGCAAGGATGAGGTCGCGGTCGTGCTCAACACCATGCGCGACAGCGTGAACGCGCTGGGCAACGTGGTGAGCGCGGTGCGCACCTCGGCCGATTCGCTGGCGGTCTCCAGCAAGGAAATCGCGCATGGCAACGAGGATCTGTCGGCGCGGGGCGCGCGCACTGCCGCGACGATGGAAGAAACCGCGGCGAGCATGAACACCTTGACCGAGACGGTGCGCAGCAATCTGGACGCTGCGCGCGAAGCCGATCAGCTTTCCAAGACCGCGTATCAGGTCGCAGCCGAAGGCGGCGAACTGGTGACCCGGGCCGTCGACGCGATCGGCAACATCAGCCGCTCGTCCAAGAAGATCGGCGAAATCATCGAGCTCATCGACGGCATCGCCTTTCAGACCAACATCCTCGCGCTCAATGCAGCGGTCGAAGCTGCACGCGCAGGCGAGCAAGGCCGGGGCTTTGCGGTGGTCGCCTCCGAAGTGCGCGCGCTCGCGCAGCGCAGTGCGACGGCATCCAAGGAAATCGGCGCCTTGATCAACGAGTCGATTGCCACCGTCGATCGCGGCGCCGGATACGTCAATGCTGCGGGCTCCAAGATGACCGACATCGTCAGCGCGGTGAAGCAGGTCGCGCACATCATGGAGACCATCACCGCGCAATCGACCACGCAGGCGGCCGAGATCGAGCAAGTGGCCAATGCGATGCGCGACGTCGACAGCGCGACTCAGGAAAATGCCGCGCTGGTGGAACAGACTTCGGCATCGGCCGCGACCTTGCAGCAGCTCGCGGCCGAATTGCAGAAGGTGGTCGAGAACTTCAAGCTCAGCGAAGAATCCGGTCGGCTGGCCGGGCTGGATTTCCATTCGGCCATCGATGCGCATGAACAATGGAAGACCCGGCTCGAAGGCGTGATTGCCGGCACCAATCGCGAACAGCTCGATCCGCGCGAAGTGGCGCGCGACGATCGTTGCGCGCTCGGCAAGTGGTTGCACGGACCGGGCGGCGAATGCTGCGGCAAGCTCGATGTGTTCAGCAAGCTGGTGCGAGCGCATGCGCAATTCCACGAAGCGGCGGGCGCGGTGCTGACCTCGGCCCAGCACGGCGACCGTGCGCAGGCGCGCGACATGATCGAGCGCGGGCGTTTCCCCCAAGCCTCCACCGAAGTGCGTGGGCAATTGTCGACCTTGTTCCTGCGCGTGAGCGGTGCCGCAAGCCAGGCGCGCTTGCAGACCTGAGCGGGGCGCTGCGATCGGCGACAATGCGCGGGTCTTCGTTTGAAGGTCCGCGTATCCGCTCATGACTCGCCTATCCGATTTGCGCAAGGAATATCAACGTGCCGGTCTCGACGAGGCCGACGCGCTGCCCGATCCGCTCGAACAATTCCGCCGCTGGTTCGATGAGGCGGTCGAAAGCGGTTTGCCCGAACCCAATGCGATGACGGTCGCCACCGTGGGGCCGGGCGGGCGCCCGTCCGCGCGCGTGGTGCTGATCAAGGAATACGACCATCGCGGGGTCGTCTGGTACACCAATTACGACAGCCGCAAAGGCCGTGAACTGGCCGCCAATCCGCAAGCGGCACTGCAATTCCATTGGGTCGAACTCGAGCGCGTGGTGCGCATCGAGGGGCGGGTCGAGAAAGTGTCCGACGAAGAATCGGACGCGTATTTCGCGTCGCGCCCGCTGGCTTCGCGCATCGGCGCCTGGGCGTCGGAGCAAAGCCGGCCGCTCGCATCACGCGCGGCCTTGATCGCGCGCGCCGCCGAGTTCGGCGTGCGCTATGCATTGCATCCGCCGCGCCCGCCGCATTGGGGCGGGTATCGCTTGATCCCGGACTATTGGGAGTTCTGGCAGGGCCGTCCTTCGCGCCTGCACGACCGCATCGCGTATCGCTTGCTGGCCGACGGTCATTGGATGCGCGAGCGTCTGTCGCCGTGAACGCCCTACCCGACGGGCAAATCGATCCAGGCAATCAGGCCTGCGCCCGCGCGGGCATCCAAGCCCACTTGCCACCCATGCGCTTGCGCGAGCTGGCGGACGATCGCCAACCCCAGTCCGTAACCGCCGGTTTGTGGGTTGCGCGAACGTTCGAGGCGCCAAAAGGGTTGGAAGACCGCCGCCCGATCGGCGTCGGCGATGCCCGGCCCGCGATCGACGACGCTTAGGCGTATCCGGGCCGTGCGCTCGCCGTTCGCCGCAACGTCCATGTGCGGTTCGGCGCGCAGTTCGATCTCACCCGGGGCATAGCGCAGCGCGTTGTCGATGAGGTTGTCGACGATGCGTGCCAGCATGCCCGGCGCAGCCAGCGCGCACAGCGCCGCGTCGCATTGCACGCTCAACGTGCTGTGCGCTGCCTGCGCCGCCGCGCGATGCAGATCGGCGCGCTCGTTCAACCATGCTGCGAGCGGCAATGCGACCGTGGCTTCGGTGCCCAGGCCGCGCGCCAGGTCGAGCAGTTGTGCGATCAGGCCGTTCATCTCCTCCACATCGGACTCGATGCGCTCGATGAGCTTGGGCGCGGGGCGCAGCGTCAACATGGCCAGCGCCAGCCGGATGCGCGCGAGCGGGGTGCGCAGGTCGTGCGAAATGCCGGCAAACAGCGTGGTACGCGCGTCCATCAGTTCGCGCACCTGTCGTGCCATGGTGTTGAAATGCGCTGCGAGTTCGGCCAGTTCGCGCGGCCCTTGTTGCGGGATTGCGGTCGGGTGTGTGCCGTGCGCGAGTTGCGCGGCCGCGGTTTCGAGCCGCGCGATCGGCAAGGCAATGCGGCGCGCCATCCACCACGCCAGCAACAGCGCCAACATGCTGCCGGCGGCGATGGCGGCGCCGGCAGCAATCAAGGGATTGGTTTGCATGCGCGCGGCGGCAAAGCCCGCGCCGATCTGACGCCCACCGACGGGGATGGTGGTCCACAGCCAATCGCCGCCATCGATACCCATCGCCTTATGGAAGTACACCTCACGTCCGAGCCGGGAGGCCATCGCGCGTTCGAGATAGCCGACATAAAAGCCGTGCAGCAACATGGTGTCGGCGGGCGTCTGCATATCGGGGCGCAGTGCCAATTGATGGTTGCGCGCCAATTCATCCTCGAAGTCCGGTCGCGTCTGCGGCGGCAGTTCGGCCCAGGTCTGCGCCGACAGGACCATCAGCCCGGCAAGATCGTCGGCGGAGCGTTCGGCCATGGGCAGAAAGACGAAGTACAACGCGATCGCGGCAACCAGGGTTTCGAGCAACAGAAACATGGTGGCCAGCAACCGGGTGTACTGCGCGGCGAGGGATGCCGGGCGCCGATGGGGCCGCTTGGTCATGTGCTCGCGCCGCTTGGATTGAACAGATAGCCTTCGCCGCGCACGGTGCGAACGTATACCGGGTGCCCGGGGTCGCGTTCGATCTTCTTGCGCAATCGGGTGATGCGCACGTCGATGCTGCGGTCGAATGCGTCCCGTTCGTAACCCTTGAGGCGCGCGATCAGGTCATCGCGCGATAGCACCCGATGCGGATGCTCGACGAAGATCCGCAGGAGTTCGAACTCGGCACTCGTCACCGCGATCTCCTCGCCGTCGCGCAGCAGACGCCAGGCGGCAAGATCGAGCGTGAACGGTCCGAAGCTATGCGTGCGCGTCGGCGCCGCCGCGTCGCCGCGATCGCGTGCCGCGACGCGCCGCAGCAGCGCGCGCAAACGCGCAAGCAATTCCCGTGGACTGAAAGGCTTGAGCACATAGTCGTCCGCGCCGATCTCCAGTCCCACCACGCGATCGATCTCCTCGCCTCGCGCCGAAAGCATCAGGATCGGGACATCGGAGGTCTTGCGCAGCGCACGCGCGAGGCTCAAGCCATCTTCACCGGGAAGCATGAGGTCGAGCACGATTGCGTCGGGCATCGCTTGGGCCAGCCGCGCGCGCATCTGGGTGCCATCCGCCGCGGTGTCCACCAGAAAGCCATTCACGCTCAGGTAGTCGGCGAGCAGTTCGCGGATGGCAGGGTCGTCGTCGACGACGAGGATGCGATTGACGATGTGCTCGTTCATGCGAGCAAGTCTAGTCGTCCACGGCACGATCGGCGCACCGCGCGAAACACCGCGAAACCCAGTGAAACCTAACGCACGCCTGCGGCAATTCTCCTGGAACGCCGGTGGTCGACGATACGAGCTCGAATTCGCTTCGCGAGAGTCCCGATCATGAAGGCGTGGTTCCGGCTGCTGTTCGTGGTTCCGGCCGTATTGGCGGGTGGCCTGACACTCGCAATCCCGGCCTGGGCAGCCGATGTCGGCGGTCAACCGCTCGACTTGCGCGTACCGGCGTCGCCTGCGCTCGACGCGCAAGGCCGCACCGAGATGCGCGCCGCCGATGAGGCACGAGACAGCGCAGCGATGCGCAATTTGCGTGCGATGTCCACGCGCCGGCCCTATGGCACCGGGTACGAAGCGCGTCGCAGCGCATTCGACGAGGAAGTGAACCAGCCGACTGCGCCTGGCGGATTCAGTTTCAACGCGTCGAATCCGCCGTCTGGCGGCGCGGCGACGTTGGGCGCTGC
>CAYUYC010000042.1:0-16526 GCA_964448945.1 uncultured Burkholderiaceae bacterium | reverse complement strand
GAGTCGGTGCGGCACTGGGCAGGCTCGGCGTCTCGGGCGCCGCGGGCGTCGGAGTGCGCGCGATCGTCGTGCCTTCGGAGCCGGGCAGGGGGGCGTTGCCGCTCGGAACATCGGTCGGCAGATTCATCGTGCGCGCGATGTCGCCGATCGGGTCGGTGGCGGGCGCGGGCGTGCCTGGGGTGGCGCTCACCTCGGGTTTGTCGACGAGCGCGAGCAAGGGGTCGGGCGGCGTGGTCGGATACAGATCGAAGATGAGCCGATGGCGAAACTGCGCGACCGGCGGCAACTGGAACACCTGCGGAAGGATCGGCTGTTTGAGGTCGATCACCATCCGCACGACGCGCGGCTTGTTCTGCCCGACGCGGACCGATTGGATGAACGGATCGTTGGGCGTGATCTGCGAGACGAGGTTGCGCAGCGTGGCGTTGAGTTCGAGCCCGTCGATGTCGACCACCAGGCGCGGCGGGCCGTCGAGCAGGAAGTGGCTGAACTGCAGGTCGTTGTCGTGTTCGAGCGTGACGCGGGTGTAATCGGGTGCGGGCCAGACGCGCACCGCAGCGACGACCGCGGCGCTGGCGATGTTGGGCAGGCCTTGCAGTGCAAGCACGCTGCCTGCGAATTGCAGCACCCGCCTGCGCGTGAACAAGGGCGCGTCGCCGGGTGCGCTCAACGCACGCTCAGTGTTGGCGGCAGCGCGAGCTTGGCGAGGCATGCGGCACCAGCGGGTGAACGGGCAAGCAATGTGACATCGCGGCCTGGGTCGGCATACGCGAGCCGGATGTCGAGGTCGGGTGCAGGCAGCAAATCGCCCGCTTGCTCTGGCCATTCGACCGCGCAGATGGACTGCGGGCCGAAGTCATCGCGGAACCCCGCTTCGAGCCATTCTGACTCGCGATTAAACCGATAAAAATCAAAGTGATAGAAGTATATGTTCGAGCTGTTCCCGAGTTCAATCGGAAATCGTGTCAACGGGTAGCGCTCGACCAGGGTGTAGGTGGGGCTTTTGACGGGGCCGGTGATCCCGAGCGCGCGCAGCATGGCGCGCACGAGCGTGGTCTTGCCCGCACCGAGGTCGCCATGCAATTGCAGATGCAGGCCCGGCGTCAGCACATGTGCGAGCGCGGTGCCGAGCGCCGTGGTGGCCGCATCATCGGCAAGGTGGCAATGCAAGGCGGTTTCGGTTCGGTTCATACAATGGGCACATGGCACTCAAGACTTTGATCGGGCAATGGGCGCGCGAAGTCGGCTTTGCCGATTGCCGCATCGCTGCGCTCGAGACTGCGCCAGCCGCGCAACGCCTGCGTGCCTGGCTCGATGCCGGGCGCCATGGCGGGATGGATTATATGGAGCGGCACTTCGCGCTTCGCGCCGATGCGCATGTCTTGCTGCCCGAGGCGCGCGTCGCGGTGCTGGTGCGCATGGATTATCTGAGCGCGGCCACTCCCGAGGATTGGCGCGAGCGCGCGTGGGAGGCGCTCGATGCGCCGCTGCGCGCGAACATCTCGCGCTATGCGCACGGCCGTGATTACCACAAGGTGTTGCGCACGCGTCTGCAACGTCTGGCCGAGCGCATCGGGTCCGATCCTGCGGGGGCGGCGCATCGCTATCGCGTGTTCACCGATTCGGCGCCGGTGATGGAGGTGGCACTCGCCACGCAGGCGGGCCTGGGCTGGCGCGGCAAACACACCTTGTTGCTCAATCGCGAGGCCGGGTCGATGTTCTTTCTCGGCGGCTTCTACACCAGCCTCGATCTCGCGCCCGATGCGCCGCGCGGCGCGCATTGCGGCGCATGCACCGCGTGCATCGACATCTGTCCGACCCAGGCCATCGTCGCGCCATATGAACTCGATGCGCGCCGATGCATCTCGTATCTCACGATCGAGCACGACGGGCCGATTCCCGAGGCCATGCGCGCGGCGATCGGCAATCGCATCTACGGCTGTGACGATTGCCAACTGGTGTGCCCGTGGAACAAGTACGCGCAACGTTCGGCCTTGCCCGATTTCGAGGTGCGGCATGGCCTCGATCAGGCGACCTTGCTCGCGCTGTGGGCCTGGGATGCGTCGGCGTTCCTGGCCAACACCGAAGGCAGCGCGATCCGTCGCATCGGCTTCGAGCGCTGGCGGCGCAATCTCGCGGTCGCACTCGGCAATGCGTTGCGCGGGCCGCTCGATGCGGCATTGCGCACGCAGATCGTCGCCGCGCTCACCCAGGCGCTGCCCGATGCACCACCGCTCGTGGCCGAGCATGTGCAATGGGCCTTGGCGCAGGAGGCGCCGTAAAGCACGAGGGACTGACCGCCATCGGACGCGCTCGCGCGATCAAGGCGGCGCGCTGTCGATCCATTGCACCGCGGTGATCCACAAGGGCAGGGTGACGGCCGAGACCACGGTGCCGAGCGAGATCAACAAAGCCACCAGCGGGCCGTTGCCGCCCATGCGCTGCGCGAGGATGTAGGCCGACGACGCGGTGGGCAGGGCGGCGAACAATACGGCGATCTGCAATTGCAGGCCATGCAAGCCGAGCAGCATGCCGATGCCCAGCGCCGCCGACGGCACCGCCACCAGTTTGACGGTGGTGATGTAGGCCACCAGTCCGGGCGATTCACGCAGTCCTTCGAGCCGCAAGCCGGCGCCCACCGCGATCAGGCCGAGCGCGATCGAGGCACTGCCCAGGCGCGACAAGGTGGCCGCGACCGGCTCGGGCAGATGCATGCCCGCGAGATTGCAGAGCAAGGCGATCACGGTCGTCACCAGGAGCGGATTGCGCATGAGTTCGCGCAGCAGGCCGTGCGGGCTGTGGCGCGAGAGCGCAATCACCGCGAGCGCGTTGCTCAGCGGCACGCCCAGGCCGATGACGATGGCCATGAGCGCGATGCCGGTCTCGTTGCCCAGCCGCCCCGCGAGCGCAAGTGCGACATAGCTGTTGAAGCGGAACGCGCATTGGATCGATGAGGACCAGGCGTGCTGGTCGCGTCCCCACCACCGGCCGGCAAAGCCGAGCAGGGCGCCGACGAGGAGCGCGCTGACGCCGGTCTGAGCGAGCGCCGCGGTCTTGGAAAAATCGAACGGCGTGCGCACGATCGAATGGAACAACAGCGCCGGGAACAGGATGAAGTAGACCAGCTTCTCGACGCCGATCCAGAACCCGGTATCGAAGCGCGCATAGCGCATCAGCAGCGTCCCGATCGCGATCAGCGCGAAATCGGGAGCGAGCAGCAGCACGCCGGACATGGGCCTCAGGCCGCGGTATCGACGCGCGGCGGACCGAGTTCGCGCAGCCCGAAGGCGTCGAGGTAGGACGCGTAGGCCGCGCAATAGAAGACCGCGATTTGCGCGACCGTCAGCGGCATGACGATGAACACCTGGTATTGCACCGGCACGCCGAGCACGCCGAGCACGATCGCGACGCTGGCCTGGGTGAGCAGGGTGAGTGCGAGCATGGCAACGCCGAAGACGATGAAAGCACCGCGACTGCGCCAGGCGGCCACGACGCTGAAGAACACCGACTTGGCGGGGGTGACGCCGTGCCAGGCCACGAGCACCGGGGCGAACCAGTACACCACCGTGACCGCGATCTGCAGCAGCACCGCGGCCAGCATCGTCAGTTGCACGCTCGAGGAGAGTGGAACGTCGGGGTTGACCAGATCGCCTTCGCCGATCGCGCGCGCGAGTTCGCCATCGTCGATGACTGCGACGAGGAATTGCGCGAGGCCCATGGTGATGGCGTAGGCGATTCCGAGACCGAACAGGCGGCGTGCGACCTCGCGGTCTTGGCGAAACGCGGCCACCAGGCGCGTGGGTATGACGATGACGCCTTGTTCGATGTCGCGCGCGGCGTACATGAAGCCGACGCTCAGGCCGGGGATCAAAGTCAGCGCGACGGGCAGGCCGATGACGGGAATGGCGAGCAGCAAGAAGGTGCCGAAGAAGAAGGCGAGCACCAGCGTCATGATCGGGAAGGGTTGTTTGCGAAACAGCGCGAAGCCGTCGCGAACCCAGTGCAGGCCCGCGCTGGCGGGCAATGAAAGCGCTTGCATATCAGGCGGGCAGGGTGGCGTGCCGCAGCCGCCGTAGGCGCAGGACGCGTTCGAAATGCGAAGGGTCGTGCGGCGTGAGCGTCTCGGCCTCGCGCGGCATGTAGTAGTCGTACAGGCGGCTCATCCAGAACCGCAGCGCGGCAGCGCGCAGCATCATGTCCCAGGCGTCGCGCTCGGCGCCGGTGTAAGGGCGCTGGGCAGCGTAGGCCTGCAGAAGCGCATCGGTGCGCACGGCATCGAGCGCGCCGGTGGCCAGATCGATGCACCAATCGTTGACGGTGACGGCGAGGTCGAACAACCAGGAATCGACGCCGGCGAAGTAAAAGTCGATGAAGCCGCCCAGACGCGGCGCTTGCCGGGTGCCGGCAAACAAGACGTTGTTGCGGAACAGGTCGGCGTGCACCGGGCCGCGCTTGAGCTTGGCATAGGCAGGCGTCGCGGCGAATTGCGCCTGGGCGCGGACTTCTTCGCGCAGCAGCAGTTGCAATGCGGGCGGCAGATGGGGCGCGACGATGTCGACGGTTTCGATCCACCACGCGAGGCCGCGCGGGTTGTCGTGCATGAGCTCGGGCCGCGCGCGGCGATAGTCGTCGCCGGCCAGATGCAGTTGCGCGAGCGCGGCGCCGACTTGCCGGCAATGCTCGGGGGTCGGGTCGAGTTCGAAACCGCCCGGCAATCGCGTCGCGAGGGCGCATGGCTTGCCCTTGAGCGTATGCAGGATGGCGCCGGTGGTATCGGCGATCGGGCGCGGGACTTCGACCGCGTGGTTGGCGAGCGCGAGCATGAACTCGAGATAGAACGGCAGTTGCTCGCGCGTGAGTTTTTCGAAGATCGTCAGGACGAATTCGCCGCCGTACTCGGCACCGTCGGTGCTGACGAAATAGTTGGTGTTCTCGATGCCCGAGGCGATGCCTTCGAGCTTGCGCAGTCGGCCGATCTGAAAGCCCTGCAGCCAGCCGTCGACTTCCTCCGGCGTGACCGAAGTGAATACCGCCACTTAATGCCTCACCACTCGAGGACGAGCCAGGAAGGCACAGTCAGGTTGGGTGAGGGGCCGTCATGGCGCTGCATTTCACCGTTGCGGTTGATGAGCCAATACGGCTTGCCGACCGCCGGCGTGACCTTGACCGCTTGCAGCTGTCCGCGCACGCGGTACTCCTTGAATTCGGAGCCCTCCTGGCGGCGGATGGTGATGACGGGTTCGTCTGCGCCCTGGGGCATACCGGGCGCGAGTTCGGGCAGGGGTTGCGTGCCGGCAGGCTGGGGGGCTTGCTGGGCCTGGACGAAGCCGGATGCACTTGCCAGTGCGGCCAGAAGAAGTGCGCGTCGCGCAAAGGTGTTCATGAGCGGAATTCTAGCAGGCGCATCGCTGCTTCCCGCGTGCGCGCTCGTCCATAATGCGGCCACATTTGCCCAGGCGCGTGCCCCATGAAAAGACTATTGCTCGTCGACGGATCGAGTTATCTGTATCGCGCCTTTCACGCGTTGCCCGATCTGCGCAACAAGGCCGGCGAACCGACCGGTGCGATCTACGGAATCATCGGCATGCTGCGCAAGCTGAAGTCGGAGTACCCGTCCGACTTCACGGCCTGCGTGTTCGATGCCAAGGGCAAGACCTTTCGCGACGATCTGTACGCGCAATACAAGGCCCAGCGCACGCCCATGCCCGAGGATCTGGTGCGCCAGATCGAACCCATCCACGACGCGGTGCGCGCGCTGGGCTGGCCGATACTGGAAATCTCGGGCATCGAGGCCGACGACGTGATCGCGACGCTGGCGGCGCAGGCCAGTGCGCTGGGTTACGAGACGGTGATCTCGACCGGCGACAAAGACCTTGCGCAGCTTGTGGACGAACGCGTGCGCTTGGTCAACACCATGTCGGGCGAAGTGCTCGATCGCGCGGGTGTGATCGCCAAGTTCGGCGTGCCGCCCGAGCGCATCGTCGATTACCTCGCGCTGGTGGGCGACAGCGTGGACAACGTGCCGGGCGTCGACAAGGTCGGGCCCAAGACGGCGGCCAAATGGCTGGGCGAGCACGGCAGCCTCGACACGATCATCGACAAGGCGGCGCAATTCACCGGCGCCACCGGCGAGAACCTGCGCCGCGCGCTGCCGATGTTTCCGCTCACGCGCGAGTTGCTGACGGTCAAGCGCGATTGCGACCTCGACGGCCATGTGCAGTCGATCGAGGCCACGCTGGCCGCGCGCGATGAAGACAAGCTCGCCTTGCGCGATTTTTTCGAACGCAAAGGATTTCGCTCCTGGTTGCAGCAATTGGAGGCGGAGTTGGGTGGGGCCGGTGCCCGCGCGGCATCGGCGCCAGCGAATGCGCCTGCGTCCGGCGCGCCGGCCGATGCGCCGCACACACCGATCGAGCGGCATTACGAATGCGTATTGAGCGCAGAACAGCTCGATGCATGGATGGACCGCATCGCGCGCGCGGACCTGGTGTGCGTCGATACCGAAACCACGTCGCTCGATCCGATGCAGGCGCGCATCGTGGGCATCAGCTTGTCGATCGAGGCGGGGCGCGCGTGCTACATCCCGTTGGCGCATCGCTATCCCGACGCGCCGGCGCAGCTCGATCGCGAGGCGACGCTGGCGCGACTCAAGCCTTGGTTCGAGGACGCCTCGCGCCGCAAGGTCGGGCAGAACCTCAAATACGATCAGCATGTGCTGGCCAATCACGGCATCGCATTGGCCGGCGTGGCGCACGACACGCTGCTGCAAAGTTACGTGCTTGAAGCGCATCGTCCGCACGACATGGATACGCTGGCGAGCCGGCATCTGGGCGAGAAGACCATCACCTTCGAAGAGGTGGCCGGCAAGGGCGCCAACCAGATCGGCTTTGACGAGGTGAGCATCGAGCGCGCGACCGAATACGCGGCCGAGGACGCCGACATCACGTTGCGCTTGCACGAGGCCTTATGGCCGCAGGTCGATGCCGATGCGAAGCTGCGCGGCATCTACCTGGACATCGAGTTGCCGGTCGCACGCATCTTGCAGCGCATGGAGCGCACCGGCGTGCTGGTGGATGCGCAATTGCTGAATCGGCAAAGCCATGAACTGGGTTTGCGCATTCATGAACTCGAGGGCAAGGCGCACGAAGCGGCAGGACAGCCGTTCAACCTCGGTTCGCCCAAGCAGATCGGCGAGCTGCTGTTCGACAAGCTCAAGCTGCCGGTGGTCAAGAAGACCGCGAGCGGCGCACCGTCGACCGATGAAGAGGTGCTGCAAAAACTCGCCGAGGACTATCCCTTGCCACGCTTGATTCTCGAGCATCGCGGCATGTCCAAGCTCAAGAGTACGTACACCGACAAACTGCCGCGCATGGTCAATCCGGCCACCGGGCGCGTGCATACCAATTACGCCCAGGCGGTGGCAGTAACGGGGCGGCTGGCGTCGAACGACCCCAATCTGCAGAACATTCCGATCCGCACACCCGAAGGCCGACGCATCCGCGAAGCCTTCATTGCGCCGCCGGGACGCGTGATTGTGAGCGCGGACTACTCGCAGATCGAGCTGCGGATCATGGCGCACATCTCCGCCGACGAAGCCTTGATGCGCGCGTTCGCTCAAGGGCAGGACGTGCACCGCGCGACCGCATCCGAAATCTTCGGTGTTGAGCCGTCGGCGGTGACGAGCGAGCAGCGGCGCTATGCCAAGGTCATCAACTTCGGTCTGATCTACGGCATGAGCGCATTCGGTCTCGCGTCGAATCTGGGCATCGAGCGCGAGGCGGCCAAGCTGTATATCGATCGCTACTTTCAGCGCTATCCCGGCGTTGCGCACTATATGGACGAGACGCGCAAGCTCGCCAAGGCGCAGGGGTATGTCGAGACCGTCTTCGGTCGACGCCTGTGGCTGCCGGAAATCAACTCACCCAACGGACCGCGGCGCCAAGGGGCCGAACGCGCGGCGATCAATGCGCCCATGCAAGGGACGGCGGCCGATCTCATCAAACTGGCGATGATCAAGGTGCAGGGTTGGCTCGACGAACGATCGCTCGGTACTCGATTGATCATGCAAGTACACGATGAACTCGTGCTCGAAGTGCCGGAATCGGAGTTGGCCGAAGTGCGCGCCGAGGTGCCGGCCCTGATGGCGGCGGTGGCGGATCTGCGTGTGCCGCTGCTTGCCGAAGTCGGCGTCGGGCCGAATTGGGACGCTGCGCATTGAGTGTTGGTGAGTCAGGAGGGATCGAATTGAAATCGGCGGACAGCAGCGAGGGCCAAATCGGGGAACGCATCTACGCGTTGCGTACGGAGCGTCGCTGGTCGCAGCAGAAGTTGGCCAAGAAGATCGGCGTCGCCCGCGCCACCATTGGCGAAATCGAATCGGGGCAGACGACGGCCCCTGCCGCCGAGACACTGCTGCGCTTGGCGGATGCGCTCGATGTCGACCCCTGGATCATCCTGTACGGACGCCCTCGCTCAGCAAAATTCGAGTGCGCGACGCCCGTGGTCGAGTTGTTTCGGATCTTCGCGGCCATGCCGCCGCTTTATCAGGATCTGCTGCTGCGTTTCGCGCGTGAAATGGCGGTTGAGCCGGTGAAGCCGGTGCGTGCGCGCAAGCGAATGCCCAAGTAAGCGCCGCAATCTGAACGACCTGACAGCAGTGGACAAAAAAAGAGCCGCCCGAGGGCGGCTCTTCAGTTCTGCATCGTTGAGCGGATCAAGTCCGCGACGAATTAGAACGAGTGACGCAGGCCAACGCCGAGTTGACGACGGGCATTCGCGTTCGTGTCGTCGGTAGCACCGGCAACCTTGATCTTCGAATCCGACAGCCAGCTGTAGAAGGCGGTACGGGCCGAGAGGTTGTAGGTGTAACCAACGGCGATCACGCGGCGATCGGTGTCGCTGGTGCCCTTGTCGTTACGATCTTGGAACGAGAAACGAACCAAGCCGCTGCCGATCGGGGCGGTCGCGCCGAGCATATAGGCGGCCGAATCAGACGAGTTCACGCCGTACGTACCACCGACGAATTGGTCGTCTTCCTTCGCATAGCCAGCGTGGATCTTGACGACCTTCAGGTCGTACGTGCCGGCCACTTGCAGGTGCTTTTGATCCGGTGCGCCAGCGGTGGTGTTGTTGATCGATTCGTACGACACACCAACCAACACGGGGCCGTTGGCATACAGACCCAGGGCCGTCACGGCGCTCGGGTTGTTGCTCGAGCCAGCGACTTCATTGCCGACGGCGGCGGTGCTGTAGCCGATGCCACCTTGGAAGCCCGACATCGCCGGGGTCAGGTACAGGAAGGCGTTGTTGGTGCGGGTGATGTTGGCCGAAGACGAGAACGTCGAGCCGGTGCTCGCATCACCATGGTTGGTGCCGAACGGATCGGTCGCATCGGCGAGCATGAAGCCAGCCAGATATTGACGGCCGACGCGAAATTCACCGAAACCACCGGAGAGGCCAACCCACGACTGACGACCCCAGGTCAGGCCGCCTTGAGCGGACGAACCTTGATCGATGTTGACGCCGCCTTCGATCTGGAAGTTAGCCTTCAGGCCACCGCCGAGGTCTTCCGAACCCTTCACGCCGATGCGCGAGCCATTCAGATTGCCCGACGAAATTTCCTTGGTCGAGTCACCGGTCTTCGGATCGGTATAGATGAACGTCGCATCGGCAACGCCGTACAGCGTGACGTTCGACGCCGGGGTTTGCGCATGCGCGACGCCAGCGAAGCCGGAGATCAGGGCAAGTGCGAGAAGCGTTTTCTTCATAGGTTTCTCCATGTGTAGTCGAAGAGCCGGAATTTCGATTGATTGTGCGTTTCCTGATGCGATCCGCTGCAAGCACTAACCAATCAAAATTTCCGGTAACTCCCATCGGAAGTTGACCTAGATTCTTTCAGAGAACGGAACCCCAGGCAAAGCGATGAGGGTGGATGATCTGTATCGAAGCCTGATCTTGTGGGGTTCGTGCAACAAGCGCGATCGCCTCGTTTACGAAGTGGTGATTGCGCGACGCGATACATCAACCAAAATCAAAAGGCCGCTGAATCGCGGCCTTTTGACATATGGTTGTCGTCAGTTGCGATTAGAAGGCGTGACGAATCCCCAGTTGAACTACGCGACTGTCTTGTCCGGGTTCGGTCGTAAATCCGCCCGAATAGCCTGCGGCACCCAATCCCATCCGGGCATCGCCCTTGTTCTGCGCGATCGCGGCAACGCCGTACAACTGGGTCCGGCGCGAGAGATTGTGGAAGTAGGCGACCGCGGTGTGGTCAACGATCGCGTCGATTTCACCTTCGCCGGGAGACGCCTTGTCCTTTGCGCGCGTGTACCCCGCCAAGATCGTTCCGGTGCTCACCTGATAGCTGGCGCTCAGCGAATAGATCTGTGTGTCGGTCTTGCCGACGCTGCCACGAATCAGGTCAGCATCAAGTTGGCTCAAGCCGTTGCCGAGCATCAGTGCAAGTGACTGGTTCGCCAGCGTCGCCCCAGAAGAAACCACGGTCACCAAGCCTGCTTCGGTCAGTACAGGGTTGTCGTTCTTGCGTTTCATGTACTGCCCGAAGAACTTGAAATCACCCAATGCGTATGACGCGCCGGCGTTAAGGGTTTGCATCCCCTTCTTTTTGTCGGTCGTCATGGCCGGGGTCGTGAACGCGGTCGACAGATCAAACACCTGCGTGTAGTTCTGATTGAACCCGATGCCTGCAGAAATGGTCGGCGACAAGTACTGGAAATTCGCGCCGTAGAAGGGATTCTTGTTCCCACTCAACTCGTTGCGCGCGAGTTCGGTACCGCCGAAGCTGTACATCAACGATGCGACGAAACCATGCAATTCGGCGCGATATTGGACCGCGTTGTTGGCGCGAATCATCAGTGCCGCGTAACCCTGACCCATTTGACCGGCGGTCGAGTCCGCAAATGCGTTGAACCGATTCATGACCTCGTAGCCCGGCGTGTACTGCCGACCGAGAAGCACCGCTCCGAACGGAGTCACCATTCCAACAAAAGCCTGACGATCGAATGGGGCCTTGACGCTGTTCACGCTGGTAGCACGGCCAAGCAGGTTGGCGGCGGTCGCTTGAACATTTGCCTGCAGAATTGCCGGGCCGGGAGAGGTGACGCCAGGACACGAAGTCGTGCTGCATTGATATGCGGAAGTGTTGGCATTGTCGCCGGTATCGAGTTCGATCCGTTGTTCAAGCACAAACACTGCACGGTAGCCACTACCGAGATCCTCGGTGCCGCGCAGACCGAGACGCGATCCGGCAGAAATCCCGCTGCTGACCCGGTTGAGCGAATAGCCGTTGTGCGCTGATTCAATACCGATGTCGGCGATGCCGTACAACTGCACGCGGGTAGGCCCTTTGGTCAGGGACTCATCGGCTTCAGGGCCACGGGATTGAGCGAAGGCGCTGCCACATGCGGTCGCGACGGCGAGTGCGACGAGGGATTTCTTCATTCGGATAGTCTCCTGATGATTGGATTTGAATTTGTTATCAATGTGCGGCCGCGTATTGTCTGGGTAATTTACTCGACGATTCAATGGACGATTTGCCGATTCGAGGATGCATTCGGTGTTGCGCTGCGAAACGCAGCATAGGAATTTGAGGAAGAATGAGATGAAAGTCGATCAGGTGATCCACGAGTTCGATGTTGCGTTGCGAAGCGCCTTAGGCTCCATGCCAGCCGCGCGCCGCTCACCTGCAGCGGGCGTTGCTGAGGTCGAGCTTGATCCGGCACAACGCCAGCTTTCTGCGTCACTCATGCGCGTGGATCATGTGGGAGAGGTGTGCGCGCAAGCGCTGTATCAGGCTCAGGCATTGTCCACCAGATCCGAACCGCTGCGCGACAAGTTTCGTGCTGCTGCAATGGAGGAGCGGGATCACTTGGCATGGACTGCGGATCGACTGCAAGAGCTTGATGCTCGTCCTAGCCTCCTCAATCCGCTCTGGTACGCAGGAGCGTTCGGGTTAGGGTTCGTTGCCGGGCGACTCGGTGATCGCATCAGCCTGGGCTTCATGGCCGAAACCGAGCGGCAGGTCGAAGAGCACTTGCACGGGCACCTGGAAAGACTGCCTCAGCGCGATGCGCGTAGTCGCGCCATCGTGGCCCAGATGAAAATCGACGAGGTCAAACACGCAAACGACGCCATGGCCAGTGGCGGCGCGGAGTTGCCCGCGGTGGTGCGTGCAGCAATGAGGGTAATGGCGAGGGTGATGACGCGTACCGCGCACCACGTTTAGCCTTCGATCACTTCGATCGAGTGGGTAAACGAAGCGGTCTTGCCGAGCATGATTGATGCTGAGCAGTATTTGTCCTTCGACAATTGGACCGCGCGTTCAACTGCGGCGGGGTTGAGATTTCGTCCCGTCACGCGGTAATGCAAGTTGATGTGGGTGAAGACCTTGGGGTCTTGTTCGGCGCGCTGCGCTTGAATGTCGACCTCGCATCCGCGGATATCCGCACGACTGCGTTTCAGGATCAGCACGACGTCGTAGGCGGAGCATCCGCCCGTTCCGAGTAGCACCATTTCCATGGGGCGTGGCCCCAGGTTTCTTCCGCCGCCTTCCGGGGCGCCATCCATGACCACGGCGTGGCCGCTACCGGTCTCGGCGAGAAAAGCCATGCCGCTCGATGCGACCCAGCTTACTTTGCATTCCATGAGCAATCTCCAGAAAGACGCGCACTTACCATTCATATGTTGCAGTGCGGCACTCTGCAATTAGTGGAGGCCATCTAGTGTGAATGTGCCGAGTTTCGCACAGGCATGCGAGGCATTCTTGCGCCGCACAAACTTGTGGGTTAGGATTTCCCCCAAGTTACCGGCACGCATCGTCGCCGATCATCACCAGTGTCTCCTCCACCCTCCTCCAAAGGTGGATTCGCCCGAAGCAGCTTGCTGCTTCGGGCTTTTTTCTCGCCTTCTCGTCGTGAACGTACTGATGCGGTTGACGCCGTGGCGAAAAATTACTTAGAATTCAAAGCTTTCCGTTTGGCTGATTCCCGTTTCGGCTTTCGGATCACCCCACAGTGCGCGCGTTCCACACCGCTGCGCGCTGCAACTAACACTGAGTGCCATGAAGACTTATTCCGCCAAGCCGGCCGAGGTCAAGCACGATTGGTACGTGGTTGACGCCACGGACGTTGTGCTCGGACGCCTCGCTGCCGAAATCGCCCGCCGTTTGCGCGGCAAGCACAAGCCGGAATTCACGCCGCATGTCGATACGGGGGATTTCATCGTCGTGGTGAATGCCGCCAAGCTGCGTGTCACCGGCAACAAGACGCTCGACAAGAAGTACTACCGCCACTCGGGGTATCCGGGCGGTATCTACGAAACGACTTTCGGCAAGATGCAAGGACGCTTTCCTGGTCGTGCGCTCGAAAAGGCCGTCAAGGGCATGCTGCCCAAGGGCCCCCTCGGCTACGCGATGATCAAGAAGCTCAAGGTTTATGCCGAAGACACGCACCCGCACTCGGCCCAGCAGCCCAAGACGCTGCAGATCAATTAAGGACGCGCGATGATCGGCAATTACAACTACGGTACGGGTCGTCGCAAGACATCGGTGGCCCGCGTGTTCATCAAGAAGGGCACCGGCAAGATCGTCGTCAACGGCAAGCCTGCTGATGCCTACTTCAAGCGCGAAACCGGTCTGATGATCATTCGTCAGCCGCTGGAATTGACGGACAACGTTTCGGCGTTCGACATCAAGGTCAATGTGCATGGCGGCGGTGAATCCGGCCAAGCCGGCGCAGTGCGCCATGGCATCACCCGCGCCCTGATCGATTACGATGCCGCGCTCAAGCCGACGTTGTCGAAGGCGGGCCTCGTGACGCGTGACGCGCGAGAAGTCGAGCGCAAGAAGGTGGGTCTGCACGGTGCGCGGCGCCGCAAGCAGTTCTCCAAGCGTTGATCGAATCGACGTTTCCGCTGCAAAGAAGCCGCCACACTCTGGCGGCTTTTTTGTTTTTGCAGAAATGCCTACGCCGATTTGGGAGAAATGATGATTAAGGTCGGGATCGTTGGAGGCACCGGATATACGGGTGTGGAGCTGTTGCGCTTGTTATCGCAACACCCGCAGGTGGCGCTTGAAGTCATCACATCGCGCAAGGAAGCCGGTTTGCCGGTTGCCGATATGTTTCCGTCCTTGCGCGGGCATGTGTCGCTCGCATTCTCGGCACCGGACGGCGATGCATTGTCCAAGTGCGATGTCGTGTTCTTCGCGACACCGCATGGTGTCGCCATGGAGCAGGCGCCGGCACTTGTCGCCGCGGGCGTCAGGATCATCGATCTCGCCGCGGATTTTCGTCTGCGCGATAGCGCCGAATTCGAGCGTTGGTATGGCATGGCGCACACCGCGCCCGGACTGCTCGCCGAAGCCGTGTACGGATTGCCCGAAGTTCACCGTGACGCGCTCAAGGGCGCGCGAGTGGTCGCCAATCCTGGGTGCTATCCGACCACAGTGCAGTTGGGCCTGCTCCCCTTGATCGAAGGCGGTCGCCAACTGATCGACACGACGCAACTCATTGCGGACGCAAAATCGGGTGTTACGGGCGCTGGGCGCAAGGCCGAAATCGGCTTGTTGTTCTCCGAGGCTTCGGACAATTTCAAGGCGTACAGCGTCAAGGGCCATCGCCATCACCCCGAGATCGTTCAGCAGCTCAGACACATCGCAGGGCGTGGAGACATCGGGCTGACATTCGTACCGCACCTTGTGCCGATGGTGCGCGGCATGCTGACGACGATCTACGCACGCATTCTTCCAAGCGCGCGCGACACTGATTTTCAGGCGCTGTTCGAAGCGCGTTTCGCGAACGAGCCCTTCGTCGATGTGATGCCGGCGGGGAGCCTGCCCGAGACGCGCTCGGTGCGAGCGTCCAACCAACTGCGCATCGCAGTTCATCGGCCGGGAGGGGGCGATCAACTGGTCGTCCTGGTGGTTCAAGACAATCTGGTCAAGGGCGCATCGGGGCAAGCGGTCCAGTGCATGAACCTGATGTTCGGGCTGCCCGAAGCCACGGGGCTGACCCACCTGCCGGTCTTGCCCTGAGGCGATGCCATGTCGATGCGCGATAGCCTCCGCAAGCGCCAGCCCACACCGCAACGACGCGTGGTCATCCGCGAGGTTGGGCCGCGTTGGCGGCTCGGCGTGCTCGGTGCAGTCGTTGCCGTGCTGGTGGCGCTATTGACCTGGTGGGCTTACGACGCAGGCGGACGCGACGCCGGGTTCAACCGCACGTCCGCACGCGACGACGTCGCTCGACTCGAGGGCGAGGTCGCGGCTTTGCGCAAGGAGCGCGATGCGCTCACGACATCGGTCAATGCAGCCTCGAGCGACCTATCGGTCGAGCGCGCGGCCGAGGAACGGCTGATCGCCCAGGTCAAGACGCTGGAAACTGAGAATGCACGGTTGAAGCAAGACCTCGCTTTCTTTGATCGGATCCTGCCGCCCAGCACGGCGCAAGGCGTTTCGATCCGCAGTTTCCAGATCGAGCGCGAAGCCGGCGCCGAAGGCGAACGTCTGCGCTATCGCGTGCTATTGAGCCAGGGCGCAAAGGCAACCAAGGATTTTGTCGGCCAAGTGCAATTCACCTTGATCGCGGTCCAGGACGGCCACAGTACGCAATTGACGATTCCTGGTGAAAACGACGCGAACAATCGTGCCTTCGCGCTATCGTTTCGCATGTTTCAGCGCGTCGAAGGCGTGCTGGAGGTGCCGGCAGGCGTATCAGTGCGCAGCGTGCAAGTACGCGTGCTCGAAAACGGCAGCATGCGTGCGCAACAGACCGCATCGGTGGAATAGAACTCGGCGCAGTTGAGGAGAATCGAATGTTCGGAAGCGGTACGAAGACGCAACGCACGATCGACAGTCTGATCGGCGGACAAGCGCGCATCGATGGCGACATCGCGTTTGAAGGTGGGCTGCGCATCGACGGATGTGTGACCGGCAATGTGATTGCTTTGCCGGGCAAGGCCTCGATGTTGATCGTGAGCGAACTGTCCACCGTCAAGGGAGCGGTTTCGGCGGCACACGTGATCGTCAACGGCAAGATCGAAGGGCCGGTGACGGCCACCGAATTGTTGGAACTTCAGCCCAAAGCGCGGGTCACCGGGAATGTGAACTACAAGGCCCTCGAAATGCATAACGGGGCGGTCGTCGACGGTACCTTGCATCACCAAGCGTCGGCCGGCGCGGCGCAAGAGCCTGCGAAGGGTCAGGGTTCCGACGCCAAGTCGCCCGAAGTCGCCTAGAATTCATCGCCAAGTCTTTGCCAAGCCGAAAGGAATATCCATGGGCGCAGTAATGGAAAACGCCACCGCGGCCACGCCGCTGATCTTTACCGATGCCGCTGCCGCGAAGGTCAAGGAGTTGATCGACGAGGAAGGCAATCCTGAGCTGAAGCTGCGCGTGTTCGTGCAAGGCGGCGGCTGCTCGGGCTTTCAATACGGCTTCACTTTCGATGATGTCGTGAACGACGACGACACCACGATGGACAAGGGCGGCGTGACGCTGCTGATCGATGCGA
>CAYUYC010000041.1:0-16765 GCA_964448945.1 uncultured Burkholderiaceae bacterium | reverse complement strand
GACTGATGATGGTGCGCGATTCATCGAACATTCATGCAAGGGGGCGCGGATGAGCATTGCGCGCATGCTGCGCCATCTCCTGGTCGTGCCCGGTGCCGCGCGTCGCGCGTTTCCGCGGGCGAGTCTGCAAGCCATCGGCGAAGCGATCCGCGCCGGCGAATCGCGTCATCGCGGGGAAGTGCGTTTTGCGGTCGAAGACGCCCTGCCGTGGAGTTATCTGCGCCGCAACGCTGCGCCGCGCGAACGCGCGCTCATGGTCTTCGGCAAGCTCGGCGTCTGGGATACCGAGGACAACAGCGGCGTGCTGATCTACGTGAATCTCGCCGATCACGATGTCGAGATCGTCGCCGATCGCGGCGTTGCGCATCGGGTGGGTGCGCAGCGCTGGGAACACATCTGCAAGACGATGGAAACCGAGTTTCGTGCCGGTCGTTGGCGCGAAGGCGCGCTGGCCGGGATTTCGGCCGTGCACGATGCGCTCGCCGAGGTGGCGCCCGCCAATGGGCCGCGATCGAACGAGGTGTCCGATCGCCCGGTCGTGCTCTAGATCTGCAGGCAGATCGACTGCCGAACCACCAACGGGCCGCTCTTGCGAGCGGCCCGCTGTCGTTCAGCCCGCTGTCGTTCAGTTCGGCACGTTGACCGTGTTCGACGTGAAGGTGATGACGTCACCCGTACCGGGGCTCGCCGCAATGCTCGGCAGATTGGTGGTGGTGATGTCGGGCGCGCCGGTTCCGCGCGGCGTCGTGCGCACGACTTGCGACGGCGGCAACGCGGTCTTGTTCTTCAGGTGGTCCCACATCAGGTTCATCGCCTGCACGTTGTAGTAGTGCATCGGGATGAACTTGTCGTTGAAGCCGGCGAACGCGACGAAGGCATCGAAGTGTTGTGCGTTGGTGATCTCGATGTACGACAGCTTCGACGACGTGCCTTCGGTGATGCGATTGAGGCCGAAGTACGTCCGCGAACTGTGATTGACCGGGACCAGGGTATCGCTGCGTCCGTGCACGATGATCGCCGGCTTGTGCCTGAGGTTGCCGGTGACCTTGATCGCGGCGATGCTGTCGGCCACCGCCGTATTGCCGGTGTACAGATCGCGCAGACATTGCGCGCCCGCGAAGGCGAAATTGCTGTCCGCGAGCGAATGGCGCACCGGCCCGCCGCTGGCCGAGTTGTAGACCAGATCGACCAGCCCGCCGATGGGCGGGATGCCGTTGCCGTCGGCGAAGACGTTCGTCATCGGCGTTGCGGCGGGCGCCGCGGGGACGCCCGTGGTGGCGTTGGTCGTCGCAAAGCTGAAGTTGCACAGATTGTCGGTCACGCTCGCCCGCGCGTAGGCATTGGCATAGGTGACCGCGATGGCCGGCGTCGCAAACGCGAACATCGATGCGTGCAGGAGGTCGGATTCAGCCTCCCATCCGGCGGCATGCAAGCGGACCAGCGCATCGTCGGCTTGTTCCTGGAAGGTCGTTCCGCTGACCAGCCCGGCCGCGGCCAGCGCGGCGCAGCGATTGGTGGCGAAGGGTTGTCCGATGGTGTTCGTCACGCTCGATTGAAAGGGCGATCCGGTGGCTGCCGTGGCATAGGCCGCGCACGGCTGCAGCAGATTGCCCAGCGTGGTGTAGTCGAACAAAGGTTTGCCGAAGGCCGCCACCGCAGTGCCGCCGCGACGCACGACCAACTGTCCCGGCACTTGCGGATTGATCTGCGGTTCGCCGACCACCACCGCATCGATCAGGTTGTTGGTGTCTTGTTCGGCGGCTGCCAATGCCGCGCCGCCGCCGTTCGAGACCGAGGCCGCGATCACGATGGTGTTGTCGGGCTTGTAGGTGCGGATGCGCTTGCCGTCCTGCAGCTCGCCGAGCTTGTCGTTGATCGCGTAGAACGCGAACGACACCGCATGCAAGGTCGATTGGCCCCAGGTGCTTTCAGGGTTCTGCCGCGAATGCGCATGCTTGAACGCATAGCGAAACGGCCAGGCCGCCTTGAACGAATCGAGCGTGGTGCCGCTGGCCGGCAATGCGGTGAAATGGCTGCTGGTGCCGGCGCTGCCCGCCAAGGCAGTGCGTCCGTCGATCAAGGTGACTGTACCGCTGTCGAGCTCGTGTGCACCGTTGCCGCTGCCCTTGTCGGTGTAGGCCACGGCGCAACCGCGCTTGAGGCCCCATTCGCCCGCGGCCGAGACCGCACCGTACACGCCGCGCGAGCCCGATGAGGTCGCGGTCACGATGCACGGATTGGCGGTGTCGAAGGCATCGGGGATCTGAACCAGCATCGTGACATTGCGCGTGCCGCTGCCGTCATCGTCGAAGGCCAGGTATTCGGTGCCGGGAATCTTGCCTGCCCCGGGGGTGCTGTCGGCCACCCCGGTCAGCGAAACATTCGGTCCATACAGGCGCGAGTAACCACCGCCGGAGGTCATGTCGACCAGCGCGCGGTAATTGGTCCAGATCGCGCGCTTGCGCAGCTCGGCTGCCGTGGGCGGTGCCGACAGCGCCGGTGCAGTGCCCTGCAATCCGTCCCAGCCGAGGCCCGCGGTGAGCAGATCGTCGCTGGTTCCATCGTAAGTAGCACTGGTGATCGGGCCGGCAAAACTCGGTACGGTGTTGTAGTCCGGGGCTGGGTCGCCGCAAGCGGCCAAGGCCAGGAGGGCAGCCGCGCCGGCGGCGAGGCGAATGCGTGCACGCATGAAAAGGTCTCCCGTTTGATTGTGTCGTTGTCGGAAAGCGGATTCGGCATGGTGAACCGAATCCGACGCAACGATACGGAGCGTACGCGCGTCTGACTACCACCGCTGGGCGCGTATTTACCCGTAGCGGCGCAGGCTGCGCGCGTTCAGGAGATCGCGGTAATGAGACAGTCGCTCGTCGTCGAGTCCGCGCGCCTCGAGGGCGGCGGCGGTATTGCAGACGTACTCGGCGCTCGACCCGCAGCGGCCATGCGCGCGCGTGAGGACATCCACCACGTGCGCATCGCTCAGACGTCCGGCGTAGGTGGGCATATGACGGTTCATCACGAAGGCCAATGCGTGCACCGCACCGCTCGGCGTATGGGTTTTGAGCCACATCGGCCGATACGATCCGCGCATCATTTCGCGGCGCCAGAGTGCGGCGAACTCGCTGCCGACATCGTCACCGCGCACGCGCAGCGCGACCCCTTGGCACGAACCGCCGGCATCGAGCGCCAGCACGAGGCCGGGGCATTGCGGCGTGCCGCGATTGACCGTGCTCCACAGGCACAGGCTGCGATGAAAGCCGAAGATCTTCGCGTTGCGCGCTTCGGCGTAACGCACCTCGGGCTTCCAGATCAGCGATCCGTAGGCGAACACCCAAAGATCGCTGCGACCGTCCCAGTGCGCGAGCACGCGCGACAGACTCGCCGCGAGCTGGGCTTCGGACCACATCGGCATGAGTTCATCGATGGCTCGATCGAGCCCGGCCGGGTGCGGTGGTTTCAGACGCGCGTTCATGGATGGGGATGGCCTCCACAGTGTATTCGGCGCCGACCTGTCCGACTGTAGAGCCCATGACGATCATCATGTCGAAGGACGGCAGCGGCCGCGGTGCTAGCATCGACCGCATGATCGACATCAAGACTACGGGCGCTGCGCGCGTTGCCGCCATCGATGCGAACGACATGGCGCCCGAGCGCGTTGACGCGGCCGCCGCTGAACCGCCGCCCCAAGATGCGCGTGCGCGCCGTTTCGGCGGCATCGCGCGTTTGTATGGCGACCGCGCGGCGCAGCGCTTTGCCGCCGCGCGCATCGTGGTGGTCGGCATCGGCGGCGTCGGCTCATGGGTGGCCGAAGCGCTCGCGCGCACCGGGATCGGCGCCCTGGTGCTGGTGGACCTCGACGTGATCGCGGAGTCGAACGTCAATCGGCAAGTCCATGCCGTCGAATCGGAATTCGGGCGCGCCAAGGTCGAGGCCATGGCCGCGCGCATCGCGCAGATCGCGCCGGATTGCCGGGTCGACGCGGTCGATGCTTTCCTCGACGCAGCCAATTGCGCGGCGCTGGTGGACGGGGCCGATGCCGTGATCGATTGCATCGACGACGTCAAGGCCAAGGCGGCATTGGCCGCGCATTGCGTGCGCCAAGGCATCGCGCTCGTGGTGTGCGGCGGCGCGGGCGGCAAGCGCGATGCGACCCGCATCCGGCGCGACGATCTGGCGCTGGTGCGCAACGATCCTTTGCTGGCCAAGGTGCGCGCGCTGCTGCGCAAGGAATACGGATTCGCGGCCGGCGTTGCCAAAGGCAAACCCAAGCGCATGCGGGTCGATTGTGTTTTTGCCGATGAGGCCCCGGCAGCGGCGCCGGCCGCATGCGCGCCCGGTACGGCCCTGGCCTGCGCCGGTTACGGGTCGGCCATGCACATGACGGCCGGCATCGGCCTGGTTGCGGTCGGCGCGGTTCTGGAACGCTTGTCCCATGCGGTCGAAGGGTCTTGATCCTGCGCTTGCCTTGGATCAATCCCGTGCGAGCTTCCTCAGCTAAATTCGCCGCTTCGAAAGGGAAATCGCAATGGCCGCAATGCAATGGGTGGACGCGTTCGTACTCGACAACGCGCGCATGGACGAGACGCACCGCGAGTATGTCGACATGCTCAATGCGCTCGACGAAGCGCCCGAGGATCAGTTCATGACCGGGCTCGATGCGTTCATCGCGCACACCGAAGCGCATTTCGGCCAGGAAGACCGCTGGATGAAGCGCACCAACTTCGCGCCGGTCAATTGCCATACGACCGAGCACGCCAACGTCCTCGAAATCATGCGCGAAGTGCGCCGGCGCGTGGAGCAGGGCGATTTCGACATCGGCCGGCGACTCATCAAAGAACTCGCGCCCTGGTTCGCCAACCATGCCGAGACCATGGATGCCGCGCTCGCCTATCACGTCGGCGCCGTGGGTTTCGACACCACATCGGAATCCTTCACGGGGGGCGGCAATGCCGAGGCTCAGGCCCTGCTCAATGCCGCACCGATGACGTCCTGCGGCACTGCTTGCGGCGATGCGCACGAGCACGGTGCGTCGGGCGCAGCGCAAGCCTGACTTCTTTCAGTCGCGCACACATTCGGCATACCTCGACACACTTCTTACGGCGTGTGCGTCGTCCAGGCGGGCGGCGCGCGCATTGAGCGAACTAAGCTCTCGCCCGTGTCTTGAAGGAGGTCACGTATGCAGTCCACATCATCCCTGCCCGATGCCGGCGCCATCGCGCCGCGCGCGCCGGTTCATCCCATCGTCAAGGTCGCCGTGGTGGCGGTCGTCGCCGCCAGTGCCGTCGGCATCTGGGCGATGACCACGCGCTCTCATCCCAGCACGGTGGCATCGAGCGCCGCGGTGTCCACGCCCGCGGAGGTCGCGCCGATGGCGTCGAATCCGGCGCCCGAGGTGCAATCGCCTTCGCCTGTCGAAGCTCGGGCGACGTCCAGCGCCGCACCGGCACGGTCGCAAACCACTCACCCGAAATCGTCGGGCACGCGTGCCAGCGCGCCCGCGCCCTACCAGGCGCCGAGCGCCCAAGCCCCGGTGCAGGTCGCCGCGGCAGCGCCTGCGCCGGTGGTAGATCCCACGCGCGGACACATCGAGTCGGTCTACGTGACCGAGCAAAAGGGCGAATCCAAGGGCGTCGGTGCCGTGGCCGGCGGCGCGGTCGGCGGTCTGGTGGGCAATAGTTTCGGGCGCGGCAACGGCCGTACCGCCGCGACGGTGCTCGGTGTGGTCGGCGGCGCATTGGCCGGCAACGAGATCGAGAAGCGCGCCCGCACCGTCAAGACCTGGCACATCACCGTGCGCATGGACGATGGCAGCACGCGCAATCTGACGCAAAGCACCGCGCCGGGTTGGCGCAACGGCGACGAGGTGCGACTGGTCGATGGTCGGCTGACGCGCCCGGATGGCAGTGTGCCTGCCGCGCCGAAGTCGTCGACGCCGAGCGCGTCGAGCAACGACGCTTCGTAGCATTCGCGCGATCAATGCACGGGCGGGGCACCGCAAGGGCCTCGCCCGTGTTTCATTTGAGGACCGCGCTCGACAACATGCGCCGGTACCGGCTCACGAGTTCGGGATTGGCGCTGGCCAGATTGAAGACCTGGATCATCGTCTTGCGACCGATGTCGTCTTCGAAACCGCGGTCGCGTTCGACGATCTCGAGGAGTTGCGCGAGCGCTTCTTCGTACGCGGTGTGGGCGATGTACAGATTGGCCAGATCCAGGCGTGCCGCGAGGTCGTTGGGGTTGGCGGCGATCCGCGCTTCGATCTCGGGCGAACTCGGCAATTGCCGTGCTTCGCGCAGCGCCTCGAGGCGCGCGGCCAAGGCATCGACATGCGGTTTGATTTGCGGATCGCTGCGCGTTCTCGCGTCGAGGGCGCCGAATTGCGCTTCGGCGGCGGGCACCTCGTTGCGGTCGAGCAAGAGCGTGATCAGATCGAGTCGCGCCATGTCGTTCGCAGCGTCGAGCGCGAGGGCCGAATTCAGCGCCGCGAGCGCGCCGTCCCGATCGCCCTGATCGAGCAGGTCCTGCGCTTTCGCGTGTTCGAGCTGGCTCGGATTCGGGATCAAGCGATCGATGAATTCGCGCAGCTGACCTTCGGGCAAGGCGCCCATGAACTGGTCGACCGGGCGGCCGCCCGAGAAGGCAACCACGTAGGGAATCGAGCGGATGCGAAAAGCCTGCGACAGCTCGGGGTTCTCGTCGGAATTGACCTTGACCAGCTTCCATTTGCCTGCGTACTCGGCCTCGAGCTTTTCGAGCATCGGTCCGAGGGTGCGACATGGGCCGCACCACGGCGCCCAGAAATCGACGAGCACCGGTTGCGTCATCGACGCGTCGATCACGTCTTGCTGAAAAGTCTGGATGCCGGAATCCACCATGGTGTCGTCCAAATGAGGTGTCGGTCGGGATGAGCGCGCGTCGCGCTCGTGCTCGGTGCGCGCAATGGTAACGGACCGCAGCGCGTGTGCCCTTGGTCAGGGGCGTGCTATAGCCCGAGCCCGCCGTCGACATTCAGGCAAACGCCGGTGATGCACGCGGCTTCGTCGGACGCGAGAAACAGCGCCGCATTGGCCACATCATGCGCACTCGGCACGCGCCGAAGCGGGATCGCTGCCAGCAATGTCGCGCGTTGTTCCGGCGTGTCGCTCGTCAATTCGCCGCGGGCATCGTCATCGCCCGGCAAGGGGTTGACGACATTGACGCGGATCGCGTCGCGGCCGAGTTCGGCGGCAAGTGCCCGGCTCGTGGCGATGATGGCGCCGACGCTGCCGCGATACCAGGTGGATCCGACATTCGGACGCCGGCCCGTCGCCGCGGCGATCTGGACGTAGCATCCGCCGCCTTGCGAGCGAAAGTGCGGCACCAGTTGCTGGGTGCTCAGGTAAAGACTCTTCAGGTTCGCGGTGTGCATGCGTTCGAACTCGGCTTCGCTGGTATCGAGCAGGGCGCCGTTGCGATGCGCGCCGGCGTGCGCGTTGACGCAAATGTCGATGCGACCGAAGGCTTCGAGCGTGGCGGCCACGAGGTACTGCATGTCGTCGTGATCATTCGGATCGCAATACAAGAACTCGGCGCGCCCGCCGGCCGCGTGTATCGCCTGCACGACGCGCTTGCCCGAGGTCTCGTTCACGTCCGCAACGGCGACGGTGCACGCCTCCTGCGCAAAGCGCCGCGCGATGTGTTCGCCGTATCCGGCGCCGGCGGCGAGAACGATCGCGACTTTGTCGGCCAGGCGGTGGGTCATGCAGGTCTCCGTGGGTAGGTACACAAGGGTTGAAAGCCAAGCCTGCTGCAATGCAGCATGTTAGAATCGTCCGCGATTCTTTCATCATCCCATCGAGCGCGAAAGCGCCACCCACATCCTGGAGACATCATGAGTTTCGAGCGCGTGCCCACCGGCGCCAAAGTGCCGGAAGAGTTCAACGTCATCATCGAGATCCCGATGAACGCGGATCCGGTCAAGTACGAGGTCGACAAAGAGTCGGGCGCCTTGTTCGTCGATCGTTTCATGATGACTGCGATGCATTACCCGGCCAATTACGGCTA
This sequence comes from uncultured Burkholderiaceae bacterium, assembly GCA_964448945.1. GTDB lineage: Bacteria > Pseudomonadota > Gammaproteobacteria > Burkholderiales > Burkholderiaceae_E > CAXBRX01. The sequence goes on along the minus strand of CAYUYC010000041.1, from coordinate 8,725 downwards.
CATCCCGCACACGATCGCCGATGACGGTGATCCGGTCGACGTGCTCGTGCATACGCCGTTTCCGCTTGTGGCCGGTGTGGTCGTGCGTTGCCGTCCGGTCGGCATCCTGAAGATGGAGGACGAAGCCGGCGGCGATGCCAAGCTGCTCGCCGTGCCGATCCCCAAGGTATGCCCGCTGTTCCAGAACTGGAAGTCGCCCGACGACGTGCCGCCGATCCGCCTCAAGCAGATCCAGCACTTCTTCGAGCATTACAAGGATCTCGAATCGGGCAAATGGGTGAAGGTCGTCGGTTGGGGTGGCGTCGACGACGCGAAGAAGGAAATCCTCGACGGCATCGCGCGCTATCAAGCCGCGAAGGACAAGCCCAACTACTGAGGTATCGAGCGGCGCGTCAGCGCTGCTCGCTCACACGCTTGTAGACCGGCCCCCAGACCGGGTGGCCGGCTTCCGATTTGCTCAGCGCGAAATCGGGTTGCGCGGCGCGTGCGGCCTTGAAGGCCTGTTCGCATTCGCGCACGCGATCGGAAGTGCAGTACACGAACGCGAGGTATTTGTTCGCGTTCGCCACATCCTTGCTCGCCCGCAGATTCAACTCCAAGGCACGCCGCAATTCGCGTTCCGCGCTCGGATACTGCCCGTCTTCGTACAGCCGGATGCCCGACAGCAAGGCCTGTTCGGCCGGCATGTTCGATAGGTCGGAGACCGCGACCGGTTGGACCGGTGCACATGCGGTGAGGGCGGCACCGATGATGGCGATGATCAGCAGTTTGTTCATCAGAATCTGTGGCGAATGCGGGTGGTCTCGTTCGGCTTGACTTCGACCGACATGCGCAGGGGCTCGAAGTCGCCATTGCGAATCTCGATCGTGTGCCGTCCGGCTGCAAGCGTCAACGTCGACAACGGCGGCGAGATGCCGCGCGATGCGCCATCGACCACCACTTCGCCCCAGGGGCTGACCGCGACGGCAAGCATTCCGTTGGCCGGCGGTGCCACGGGCTGCTCGGCGGCCGCAGCCGTGGTCGTCGCCTTCTTGGGCTCGCGCTTGGCGCGCGGTTTGGTCTCGGCCTTGGCCTGCGCGCCGGCCACCACGGTCGCCACCGTGGTATCGCTCAACGGGACTGCCGTGATCGGCGCCGGCGGATTGCTCGTCGCTGCGGGCGCTGCGCCATTGACGTTTGAAGGAACGGACGTCGGCATCTGCGATGGGTCGGTGGGCGCCGCTGCGGTCACGGCGGCGACGGGTACTGCGGCAGGCTCGGCGGTTGCATCGCCACGATCATGCAAAGCGAACCAGGCGATTCCGGCGGAGGCGACCACGGCGGCTGCGCCGCCCAGCCACCAACCCACGCGCGAGGCGGTCGATTCTTCGTACACGAACTCGGCGCCGCCGTTGTTTGCGGTCGCCGACATGATCTGACGCACGCGCACGGTGGCCACATAACGGCGCAGATCGTCGGCAAGTTCGCGCGCGGTCTGATAACGCTCGGCGGGATTCTTGGCCAATGCCTTCGCAGTGATCTTGGCGATCGGCAAAGGCACTTCGGGATTGATGTCCTGCGGCGGGGTCGGGTGCGCGGTGCAAATCGCGCGGGTCAGATCCTCGAAGGTTGCGCCGCGGAACGGAACTTGGCGGGTGAGCACTTCGTACATCACCACGCCGAGCGAGAAGATGTCCGAGCGGCCGTCGAGCGGTTGGCCGAGCAGCAGCTCGGGCGACATGTAATTGGGCGTGCCGACCAGATTCTTGCCGAAGGGATTCGGCATGAAGCTTTGCGAGAACGAGGTCGCGGCCTGCGCGATGCCGAAGTCGAGCACCTTCGGATTGGTCTTCGCGGTCAGGAAGATGTTGGCGGGCTTGATGTCGCGATGGACGATGCCGTGGTCGTGCGCGTATTGCAGCGCGTCCGCCACGCGGATGAAGATTTCCGCGACCTGCTTCATCGTGAATTCTTCGCCGCGCGCGATGAGTTCCTTGAGCTCGACGCCCTTGAGGTACTCCATCGCGATGTACGACACGCCGTCGATGCGGCCCGCGTCGTAGACGGTGACGATGTGCGGATGGTTCAGGCGTCCCGCGGCGCGCGCTTCGTTGAGGAAGGTCTCCTCGAACATGCGCGCTTCATTCGCGGTGAGATTGACGTTCAGTGTCTTGATCGCGACTTCACGGTGGATCACCGGATCTTCGGCGAGAAAGACCGCGCCCATCGTGCCCATGCCGAGCAGGCGTTTGATCCGGAACCGACCGACATGCTCGGGGTGCGGATTGGTTTGGGTCTCGAGGTCAAGCTTGGCCATGCGGGCGATTATAGGTGTGCCCCGGGGGCCAAAAGCGTGAAAAAAGGAGTGTTTCGCGGCGTTCCGGACTCATTGGTCGTCCGGCGCAGGCGATTTGTCGCGTGATCGAAACGGCAAATGCTCGTTGAGTTCGTCGAGATAGCCGTCGATCTGGCGCGATTCCCGACTCAGATAACGATCGACTGCCTGCGCAAATTCTGGGTGCGCAAGCCAATGCAGACTCGTCGTGCGCACCGGCACGAATCCGCGCGCGAGTTTGTGTTCGCCCTGCGCGCCACCTTCGAACACGCGCAGCCCGCGCGCGATGCAAAACTCGATCGGGGTGTAGTAGCAGGCTTCGAAGTGCAGGCTGTTCACCTGCTCGGTCGCCCCCCAGTAGCGGCCATAGAACACTTGATCGTCGAACAGACTCATGGTTGCCGCGATGGGGCGGCCGTCGCGCAATGCCAATACCAACAGGATCTGCTCGCCCATCGTCGCGGCAATCCGCGCGAAGAAGTCGCGATTGAGGTAGGGCGAGCTGCCGTGTGCGCGATAGGTCGCGGCGTAGCAGCGCGCAAAGAACGCCCATTGCTCCGCACTCGCCTGATGGCCGAGCACCGTATGCAGGCTCACGCCCGCCTGCGCCACCTTGCGGCGCTCGGCGCGCACCTTGCGACGCTTGTCGGCGGTCAAGGTGTCGAGGTAATCGTCGAAGCTGTCCAGGCCCGGGTTGTGCCAATGAAACTGAACGCCGTAGCGCCGCATGCATCCGTGCGCGGCCAGCAGCTCCGCCTCGGCTGCCTGGGGGAAGAGCACATGCAAGGACGACAATCCGCTGGTGCGGGCGTGATCGAGCAGCGCGCGCGACAGTGCCAGGCGCGCCGCGTCGTCGAGCGCGAGCAGCTTGGGCGCGCTCACGGGCGTGAACGGCAAGGCCGCGAGCAGCTTGGGGTAATAGTCGAGGCCATGCTGGGCATAGGCTTCGGCCCACGACCAGTCGAAGACATATTCGCCATACGAATGCGACTTGCGATACAGCGGCACTGCGGCAGCGAGCGTCGCGCCGCGCCAGAGCAGCATGAACTCGGGCATCCAGCCGCTGTTGCCGCTCGCGCAGCCGCTCGCGTGCAGCGCGTCGAGAAAGGCATGACGCAGCCCCGGATGCAGGCGCCCGCAACTCGCGCGCACCAATGCATCCCAGGCCTGCGCGTCGATCGCGCCCGGGTCGGCACAAATCTGCGTGCGATAATCGATCGCGCCTGTGGAACCGGACCGGGTCGTCATGATCGTTAGAGTAGCAATCGCGCAAATCAATCCTACCGTCGGTGACCTCGACGGCAACGTCGCCCGGATCGTGCGCGCGTGCGAGCTTGCGGCCGCGGCCGGCGCCGACATCGTGCTGACGCCCGAGCTGTCCCTGGTCGGCTATCCCCCCGAAGACTTGCTGCTGCGCCCGGCGCTGTATGTGCGCACCAGCGAGGCCCTGGAGCGTTTGGCGCAGGCGTTGACGCGGTTTCCCGGCCTGCATGTGGTGGTCGGTCATCCGTCGCTCGAAGCGATCGATCAAGGACCGGAGCAGCGCTACAACTGCGCCTCGGTGCTGGTGGATGGGCGCGTGACGCACACCTATCGCAAGCACGATCTGCCCAATTACGACGTGTTCGACGAAGTGCGTTACTTCGCGCCGAGCAGTCGGCCCTGCGTGTTCGAGGTCAAGGGCATACGCTTCGGCCTCAATATTTGCGAAGACATCTGGTACGCCTATGCGCCCGATGCGGCGCGTCGGGCCGGTGCCCAGGTGCTGTTGGTGCCCAACGGTTCGCCGTATCACATCGACAAGAGTCAGCAGCGCGTCGAGATCGTGCGCGAGCGCATCAAGGAAACCGGCATGCCGGTCGTCTACGCCAACCTGGTCGGCGGACAAGACGAACTGCAATTCGACGGCGATTCCTTCGTGCTCGACGGCTTCGGCAAAGAGCAGGCGCGCCTGCCGCATTGCGAAGAAGCCGTCGAAATCGTCGAGTTCGAACCGGCCGGGCATGGCGACGAGATTCACATCCATGTCCATCGCGGCCGCCTCGCGCCGACGCTCGAACGTGAAGAAGCGGTCTATCGCGCCTTGGTGCAGGGTGTGCGCGATTACCTCGGCAAGAACGGTTTTCCGGGCGCGATCATCGGTTTGTCGGGCGGCGTCGATTCGGCATTGACCTTGGCGATCGCGGTCGACGCGCTGGGCGCGGACAAGGTCCGCGCGGTGATGATGCCTTCGCCGTACACCGCGGAAATCTCCTGGGTCGATTCGCGCGAGATGGTCAAGCGCCTGGGCGTGCAATACGACGAGATCGCGATCACGCCGGTGTTCGATGCCTTCCGCGCGCAACTCGCCGGGCAGTTTGCGGGACTGCCCGAAGACGCGACCGAAGAGAACATCCAGGCGCGCATCCGCGGCACCTTGCTCATGGCGCTGTCGAACAAGACCGGGCGCATCGTGCTGACCACCGGCAACAAGAGCGAGATGGCGACCGGGTATTGCACGCTGTATGGCGATATGGCCGGTGGCTATGCCGTCATCAAAGATATCTTCAAGACGCTCGTCTATCGGTTGTGCCAGTGGCGCAACGCCAAGTCCGAGGTCATTCCCGAGCGCATCATCACGCGGCCGCCGACGGCCGAATTGCGTGCGAATCAGCTCGACCAGGATTCATTGCCGCCCTACGACGTGCTCGACGAGATCCTGCGGCTGTACATGGAAGAAGACGAGCCGATGGCCGAGGTCCTGCGCCGCGGCTACGATCGCGCGACGGTCGAGAAGGTGGTACGGTTGCTGCGCATCAACGAATACAAGCGGCGGCAGGCGCCGGTGGGCGTGCGTGTGACGCATCGCGGGTTTGGCCGCGATTGGCGCTACCCGATCACCAACCGCTTCCGCGAAGATTGAATCGAACACACGGCGCGATGCGCATGACGCATCGAGGCCAACCGGCAATTCGTCAACACCCCATCCCCTTCGGAGGTCCGCAGTGAAACAAATCGTCGCGATCGTCAAACCGTTCAAGCTCGAAGAGGTGCGTGAAGCACTCGCCGAAGTCGGCGTGACGGGGCTGACCGTCACCGAGGTCAAGGGCTTCGGCCGGCAGAAGGGCCATACCGAGCTGTACCGCGGCGCCGAGTACGTGGTCGACTTCCTGCCCAAGGTGCGCATCGAGGCCATCGTCACCGACGAACTCGTCGAGCGCTCGATCGACGCGATCATCAAGGCCGCGCGCACCGGCAAGATCGGCGACGGCAAGATCTTCGTGACTGCGGTCGAACAAGTGGTGCGCATCCGCACCGGCGAGACCGGCGAATCCGCGGTCTGATGCACGCGGGCGCGCTCAGGCGCCCGAACCGCCCAAGCGCCAATCGAAGCGCCACGCAAACAGCCGCAGGCCGGTGACCAGCGTGGCGCCCGACAACAGCGCCAGCACCTGCGGCGCTTCCACGCGCATCAACAACAGATAGAGCCACGCACCTGCAAACGCGCAGATCGCGTAAGGGCTGCGATCTTTGAGGACCATCGGTACCTCGTTGCAGATCACATCGCGCAGCACCCCGCCGAAGATGCCGGTGATCACGCCCATCATGCTGGCGATGATCATCGGCACATTCATCGCCTGGGCGATCGCGGTACCCGACACCGCGAACAGCCCCAGGCCCAGCGCATCGGCCACCACCAGCATGCGTTCATTGACTACATCTTTGAGCCAGCGGATCAAGGGCGCCGACGCCAGCGTGAGCACCAGCACGAGCGTGACATAGCCGCTGTGCTCGACCCAGAACAGCGGACGGCGATCGAGCAGCACATCGCGCAAGGTGCCGCCGCCGAATGCGGTGATGAACGCGACCACGAAGATGCCCACCACGTCCATGCGCTTCTTGCGCGCTTCGAAGATGCCGGAGTACGCAGCGGCGACGATGGCCGCGACTTCGATCGCCTTGACGATGGGTTCGATGTTGGCCGGGACCGGCAGCGATGTCGCGGCCATGGTCAGCGCGTGGCCCGAAGCAAGACGACCAGCGCGCCCGATCCGCCATCGGCGGCACGGGCTGCGCAAAACGCGATCACTTCATCGCGTTGCATCAGCCATTTGCGGACCTTGCCCTTGAGCACCGGCTGACGGTCCTTCGATCCCAGTCCCTTGCCATGCACCACGCGCACGCAACGCAAGCCGCGGCGCAGCGCGTCGCGCAGAAAGTCGCCGACCAGGGTGCGCGCTTCGTCGCTGCGTGCGCCGTGCAGATCGATCTCGTCTTGAATCACCCAATGGCCGCGGCGCAATTTGCGCACCACGTCGGGACCGAGCGGCGGGCGTTGCCAACTTAGTTCGTCGTCGGTGTCGAGCAAGGACTCGGCATCGAATTCGTCGGAAATTGCCTCCACCAGCACTTGTCGCTCGTCGGCTTGGCGCTGCTTGGGCGTGGGGGCAGGTTTGGGCGCGGCGACCTGCGCCTTGGGCGCCGCGTTCAACGGCTGCACATCGCCGATGCTGGCGCGGAACAGGTTCGCTTCGCGCGCCAGACGCTCGGCATCGATGCGCGCTTGCCTCGCGGCTTCGTCGCGCGCGCGTTGCTGCTCCTTGAGCTGATCGCGCAAGGCGGCCAGATCATCGAGCGTATGGCGTGGGCGGTGGGTCACACGTGCCACACATGCTTGGCGACGCGGCTCATTGCCCTTCTAGGTAACGTTGCGCGTCCAGCGCCGCCATGCAGCCGGTGCCGGCCGACGTGATCGCCTGGCGATAGATGTGGTCTTGCACGTCGCCCGCGGCGAATACGCCCGGCACCGTGGTGGCCGTGGCCATGCCTTGCTGTCCGCCGCGCGTGACGATGTAGCCGTCGTGCATGTCGAGCTGGCCCGCAAAGATATCGGTGTTGGGTTTGTGGCCGATCGCGATGAAGCAACCGTGCAGTGCGATCTCGCGCGTGGCGCCGGTTTCGACATGCTTGATGCGCACGCCGGTCACGCCGGAATCGTCGCCCAGCACTTCGTCGAGCACATGGAAGAGCTGCAATTCGATCTTGCCTTCCTTCACCTTCTCCATCAGCTTGTCGACCATGATGGGCTCGGCGCGGAATTTGTCGCGGCGGTGAATCAGGGTCACCTTGTTGGCGATGTTGGCGAGGTACAGCGCTTCTTCGACCGCGGTGTTGCCGCCGCCGACCACGCAGACTTCCTGATTGCGATAGAAAAAGCCGTCGCAGGTCGCGCAGCCCGAGACGCCTTTGCCCATGAAGGCCTGTTCCGACGGCAAGCCGAGATACATCGCGCTTGCGCCGGTGGCGATGATGAGCGCGTCGGCGGTGTACTCGCCCGAGTCGCCGATCAGTCGCAACGGCTTTTCGTTCAGATGCGCGGTGTGCACATGATCGAAGACGATTTCGGTGTTGAAGCGCTCGGCATGCGCAAGAAAGCGCTGCATGAGATCAGGGCCTTGCACACCGGCGACGTCGGCGGGCCAGTTGTCGACTTCGGTGGTGGTCATGAGCTGGCCGCCTTGCGACAGGCCGGTGACGAGCACGGGGTTGAGGTTGGCGCGCGCGGCATAGATGGCGGCGGTGTAACCGGCCGGGCCCGAGCCCAGGATGAGTACGCGGCAATGCTTGGTCGTGGCCATGGTGAATAGCGATAAAGGTTGGCGATCGGGAAGTTGCAGCGCACGCTGCGGCAAAGGGTCAAATGAGGCCAGAACCAACGCAGATCAATGCGAATGTCCCCCCTTCGAGTCATGGCAACGCTGCAACTCCTTGAGGGGATTGGACTTTTTGGGTCTGTTTGGATTATAAACGCGCCAACTTCCGTGGACTTTGTCACAAAAATACGATGACGACGAACGTTGAAATGCTGCGCCGTGTGCCGCTGTTCAGTGGCCTCGACGATGTCCAGCTCGAAGTCCTGACGCGCACGCTGGTCAAGAAAGCCTATCCGAAGCATCGGGTGGTTCTGACCGAAGGGCAGCCAGCCGACAGCATGTTCATCATCATCTCGGGCAGGGTGAAGGTGCAGATCGCCGATTCCGAAGGCAAGGAAGTCATCCTGGCCGTGCTCGGGCCGGGCGAGTTCTTCGGCGAAATGAGCCTGATCGACAACAACCCGTCGTCGGCCTCGTGCATCACCCTCGAGCAATGCCATTTCATCGTGGTGGGCAAGGACGATTTCCGTCGCCACCTCGCGAGCAATGTCGACATCGCGATGAACATCATGCGCGGCCTCGTGCGCCGCATCCGTCTGGCCGACAAGAAGATCGAAACCCTCGCGCTGCTGGATGTCTACGGCCGCGTGGCGCGCGTGTTGCTCGATTTCTCCGATGTGATCGACGGCAAGCGCGTGGTGCGCCACAAGCTGCCGGCGCGGCAAGAGATCGCCAAGATGATCGGCGCCTCGCGCGAAATGGTTTCGCGCGTGATGAA
>CAYUYC010000040.1:0-16774 GCA_964448945.1 uncultured Burkholderiaceae bacterium | reverse complement strand
GACGAAGACATGCTCGTCGCCTGGCGGCGGTTCTATCCCGAGCTTGCCGAAGCCGGATTCCTCGATCTCGAACGGCGCGCCAATGCGGCTGCGCTCGACGTCGCCGCACGCACCGACGCGCGCGTCGTGCGCGCCGACGCGGCCGTCCCGCGCGGGCGCGAGAACTTCGCCGACTTCGTGCACTTCACCGATCGCGGCGCGGGCCTCATGGCCGCTGCATTGGCGAACGCCATCCTTGCCGACGCGCCTGCTGCGGGCCCACTCGCCACCGAACCACGGAAGCCGGAATGAACGCTCCCTGCGCCCCCAAACTCCCCACGCATATCCCGTCCCTGGATGGGCTGCGCGCAGTGTCGATCGGCCTGGTCATCCTCGCGCACGCGGCGGCCACCCACGGCGCACCGTGGTGGCTCGATCGCCCCGCCATCACCTCGCTGGGCAATGTCGGCGTGCGCTTCTTCTTCGTGATCTCGGGCTTTCTGATCACCACGCTGCTGTTGCGCGACATCGACCGCTACGGGCAGATCCGGCTCAAGCTGTTCTACCTGCGCCGCGCCTTGCGCATCCTGCCGGCCGCCTTGTGCTACATCGGCACCATGTGGGTGTTGTATCTGGCCGGCGTGATCGACCTGAACTTCCATGTGCCGTCGCGCCAATTCGTCGACAGCGCGATCCCCGATCTGCTGCATGCGCTGACCTTCACCGCCAACTATTCGCACGACTACAACTGGTACTACAACCATCTCTGGACCTTGTCGGTCGAAGAACAGTTCTACCTGTTGTGGCCGTTCACGCTCTTCTTCTTCGGCGTACGGCGCGGCTTGCTCATCGGTTGTTCGATCCTGCTCATCGCGCCGCTGATCCGCCTGGCCATGTTCGCGTTCGGCTCCGGCCCGGAGATCGCGCTCAGCCGCGAGTTCCAGGCCGTGGCGGATTCACTCGCCACCGGCTGCCTCGCCGCGCTGCTGCACAACCGCTTGAGCGAGCACGCGCTGTTCGAGCGCCTGACGCGCTGGCCCGCGATCCCGATCGGCGGCGTGCTGATCGCCCTCGGCTACGGCGCGGCCATGGTGTACCGGCCGTCGGCCTATGTGTTCGGGCAGACCGCGGCCAACATCGGCATCGTCCTCATCATCCAGCACGTGGTCCGGCACCCCGAAGGCTGGGCGAGCCGCCTGCTCAACCTCAAGCCCTTCGTCGCGGTCGGCGTGCTCAGCTACTCGCTCTATCTGTGGCAAGAACCCTTCCTGTACTTCCTGCCGCGCACCTGGGCCACGTCGTTCCCGCAGAATCTCGCGCTGGCGTTTGCCGCGGCGCTGGCGTCCTACTTCATCGTCGAACGGCCGATACTGCGCCTGAAGGACCGCCTGACCGGCAACAACGCCAAGACCGGCGCCTGACCGCCCGCCCCCGCATCGAGACCGCTTCATGGGATTTGCGCTCTACCTGTTCTTCCTCGCGCTGACCTACGTCCGGCCGATCGAAGCCTTCGCGCCCGAATTGGTGGTGTATCGGCCGATGCTGATCCTGCTGCTGCTGACCTTCGCCGCGGCGGCGAGCCGCGCGATGAGCACGCGCGAAGCGGCGATCACCGGCCAACATGTGCGCGTGCTGCTGGGGTTTGCCGCGGTGCTGGCGATCTCGGTGGCGGCCACCGGCTGGGTCGGCGGCGCGATCTACGCGCTGGTCGACTTCGCGCCCTCGATGCTCATGTTCTTCTCGACCGCGATGCTGGTGACGACGCCGCAGCGCCTCAAGGCCGCCAGTGCCACCATCGTCGCGTCGATGGTCGTGCTATCGATCGCCGGGGCGCTCGCGTATCACACCGGCTACATGGCCGACCGACTCGTCATCTGGCAAATGGCGGGCGACGACGAAACCGCGACCGAAACCGAGCCCGATGTCATCCCGGCGCACGACGATTCCGGCGAGCGCCTGTGGCGGGTGCGCAGTCTCGGCTTCTTGAGCGATCCGAACGATTTCGGCCAGGCGCTGGTCGTCGCGCTGGCCATGCTGCCCTTGTTCAAGCGCCCGCGCGCCGCCATGCGCAACCTGTTCTACATCGGATTGCCGGGCGCAATGATGCTCTACGCGATCTACCTCACCCATTCGCGCGGCGCGCTGCTCGGCCTGGGATCGCTGATGTTCTTCACCGTGCAACGCATGCTCGGCACCGTCCGCACCGGCATCATGATGGCGGTCATGGCGGTGGGTGCCATGGCGCTCAACTTCACCGGCGGGCGCGGCTACTCGGCCAACGAAGAATCCGCCGGCGGGCGCATCGATGCCTGGAGCGAAGGCCTGCAAATGCTGATGCACCGTCCCATCTTCGGGGTCGGCTACCACCAGTTCACCCAGCATCACAACTACACCGCCCACAACTCCTTCGTGCTGTGCTTTGCCGAGACCGGATTGATCGGCTACTTCCTCTGGCTCGGCCTGATCCTGCTGATCTTCAAACAACTCACGCGCGCCATCGCGCTCGCGCCGGCGGGCAGCGACGGGCAGCGCTGGGCCGCCGCGCTGCGCACCGCGATGCTGGGCTTCTTCACCTGCGCGGTGTTCCTGTCGCGCGCCTACGAGCCGGGGCTGTTCATCCTGCTCGGGATCGCAGCGGCCGCCGCGTATTGCGCGCGCAGCGACGTGCCGGCCGAGCGCCTGACCGAATTCGATGCCCCGGTGCGCTGGCGCGGCACGGCCGCGATCGCGGTCGTGTGCAGCATCGTCGCGATCTACTTCGTGGTCACCATCAAGAACGCCACCATCGGCCGCAGCGTCTGAGCGCGCCGATCATCCACCTCAGGGAGTCGTCTTGGATTTCGGCATCTTGCGCCGCTTCGTCGTCGACGTGATGCTGCTGCCGCCGGGCAGCATCGTGATCGCGCTCATGTTCGGACTCGTCATCGGCCGGCGCTGGCCGCGTGCGGGCCGCATCGTGCTCTGGTGCGCAACGGCCGCGCTGTACCTGTTGTCGACGCCCTTGATCAGCACCACGCTCACCCGCATGACCGGCGATCACGCGCCCTTCGGCGCCTCGGCAGCCGGCCCGGCCGGCGCGATCGTGATCCTCGCGGCCGAACAAAGCGAAGCCGCGGAGTACGGCGGCATGACGGTGGGCGACCTGACCCTGGAGCGCTTGCGACTCGGCGCCAAGATCGCCCGCGACACCGGCTTGCCGATCCTGGTTTCGGGCGGCAAATTCCGCCCCGGCGACGAACCCTCGATGGCCGGCCTGATGGAGCGCACGCTGCGCGACGAATTCCGCATCCCGCCGCGCTGGCTGGAGCAATCGTCGCAAGACACGCGCGAGAACGCGGCAATGTCGGCCAGGATCCTGCGCGCCGAACGCATCGAGACGATCATCCTCGTGACCCACTATTGCCACATGCAGCGCTCGATGACGCTGTTCCGAGATGCCGGCCTTCAAGTGATCGCCGCGCCCGCCGCCATCCCGCTGCCGTTGTTGCCGATGCGCCTGAGCGATTTCCGGCCCGGCTTTGCTGCGCTGGAAGAAAGCGCCTTGGCGCTGCACGAGCTGGTGGCGCTTGCCGTCACCCGCCTGCACCCCTAGCCTGCTTGCCTGCCCACTTCGCGAGACCGCCATGCGCGCGCATCCCCTGACCCCACTCGTCCTGGCCGTCGCGCTCGCGCTGGTCGCATGCGATCGCGCCGGCGTCAGCGCCGCGCCGGCGTCAGCCTCGGCGCCATCGGCCGCCGCGACCATCCGCTACGCCAATCTGCAAGGCGCCGATCTGGGCATCGGCGCCAATCTCAACGGCGCGATTCCGTTTCCGTCGACCAACCCGTGGAATACCTATGTCTGGGATGCGCCGGTCGATCCGAACTCGACCGCCATCCTGACCAGCATCGGGCTCAACACCCGGTTGCACGCCGACTTCGGCGCCGGGCTGTACAAAGGCAAGCCGATCGGCATCCCGTATGTCGTCGTCGGCGCGCAGCAGCGCGCGGTGCAGATCGACATCGGCGTGTATGCGCACGAAAGCGATGCCGGTCCTTACCCGGTGCCGGCCAACGCGCCGATCGAAGGCGGGCCGGACGGCACCGACGACCGTCATGTGATCGTGGTCGATCGCGACAACAACCGCCTGTACGAGATGTACCGCGCCTTCCCGGTCGGCGACGGTACCTGGAAAGCCGATGGCGGCGCGGTGTTCCATCTCGACTCGAACCGGGTGCGCCCGATGGCCGGCGAAGGCTGGAGCAGCGCCGATGCCGCGGGCTTGCCGATCTTTCCGGGCTTGGTGCGCTATGACGAGGCCTCGCGCGGCGTGATCGCGCATGCGCTGCGCTTCACGGTCGAACGTTCGCGCAAGGCGTATGTGCCGCCCGCGACGCATTGGGCCTCGCCGAACCCCTCGGCCAATCTTCCGCCCATGGGCATGCGCGTGCGCCTCAAGGCCGGCTTTGCGATCCCCGACGACTTCAGCACCGAAGGCAAAGCCATCCTGCAAGCGCTCAAGACCTACGGCATGTTCGTTGCCGACAACGGCGCCAATTGGTTCTTGTCCGGCGCACCCGACGATCGTTGGGACAACGATCGTCTGCGCAAGGAACTGGGCAGCGTGCGGGGCGCGGACTTCGAAGTCATCCGCATGGAAGGTCTGGTCACGCCCTAGCGGCGCGCAGGGCTTCAGTCGGATTGCGGCAACCGGCTGGCCCAGGCGCTGACGCGCGGCTGGACCCGGGCGAAGACGCGCGGAAAGCGCGCCATCACCGCGACCAGTTGCGCGCCATCCTTGTGCTTCCAGGCGCGCAGCCACACCGTGGCGGCGATGAAGATCACGGCGTACAGCGTGCCGGTCAGCAGATGCGACCAGAGGTTGGGCCACAGATAGAACAAGGCCGCGGCCACCGCACTCGCGATCCCCGCGGACAAGGACAACAAGCCGAGTTCGCGCAAGGGCAGACGCAAGGCCATCGCGCGCGAGATCGCGATCATCGCCGCGGTGAACACGATCATGCGCGAGGTCGCATGTGCGAGCACCGCGCCCATCAGGCCGTAGCGCGGCACGAGCACGATCGCGGCCACTGCGGTGACGATCCCCGAGAACGCGGCGAACCATGCGCGCATGCGCTGGTTGTCGGTCGTCGACAGCAAGGCCCCGAACGCGCCCTCGGCAAGCGTCAGCCCCCCCACCACGACCATCACCCGAAAGACATTGACCACCGGCTCGTATTGCTTGCCGTACATGATCGCGATGGCGACATCGGCCCAGAGCAGGCCGACACCGGCCAGCAAGAAGCCCAGGAAGTAGAAGTACCGGACCGAGTCGGACAAGATGATCTTGACCCGCTCGGCACCGCCCGAGCCATAGGCATGCCCCATGATCGGCATGAGCACCGTGGTGAGTCCGGAGGACAGCAGATCGACCCCGCCGCGGGTGAGCGCCGCCGCGATCGCGAAATAACCGACCTCTTCGGCACCGACCACCGCGTTGAGCAGATAGGTCTCGACGGTCTTGTTGCTGAGCAGGCTCGCCGCCAGCAGGATCACGGTCCAGAACACATGCGGGCGCACGCGCTGCAGGAGTTGCGCATCCATCGCGCCGTAGGCGGGCCGCATGTCGTCGCGCGCGAGCATGACCGCGGCAAACACGCCGTAGCCGGCACTGATGCAGGCAAACAGGATCAGATAGGCCGCCACCGGCGCCTTGAGCAGGACCAGCACCACCACCGCGACGGTGTTGATCAGGCTCATCGCCACGGTCGACTTGGCTTCGATGTCGAAACGGCCGTAGCCCTTGCCCATCGAGGTATCGAACAGGTACGAGGTCTTGGCGACGGTGCTGACCAGGACCACGCCGATGAGCAGCGCAAGCTGACCGGCCCATTCGGCCGGCTTGAACCACGGCAGCGCGATCACGAAGACGATGCAGACCAGGACCAGGCTGAACAACTGCCGCACGCGCAACCAGCCGTGCACCAATCGTGCGGACGGCGCATCGTCGCGACCGACGCACTCGGCCACGAAACGAATGCCCGAGGACGTCAGCCCGTTGTTGCTCAGGATGACGAGCACGCCCGACAACCAGACCAGATAGGAGTACTGGCCGAACTCGGTCGGCCCGACGTTGCGCGCGATCAGCGCGCTGATGATCAGCCCCAACGCATAGGTGACGTAAGTCGACCCCGTCATGAGCAAGGCGGCCTTGAGGGCGGCACCGCGGCCGAAGCGTTGAGTCATCGAATTGGGGCGGATTGCTGCTGAATTGGAGGGCGCGCCGCGCACCTGCGGCGCGTCGCGCGGCGGATGATACGTTCAAAGCACGGCACATGGCGCGGGTGTGCCGGGTTCATGCGCTAACATCGTGACGCACTGCCCACACCGCCATCGGGCGGTCACCCTCCGTCCTGTCATGACGTCCAATACCCTCGCCCCGCTGCATCTGATCCACGTGGTCGATTCGCTCGAATTCGGCGGTCTCGAGCGGGTCGTGACCGACCTGGCCATCGCGCAACAACACGCGGGCCATCGCGTCGCGGTGTTCAGCATCAATGCGACCACCGGGTTTCGTCCGACGCTCGAAGCCGCGGGCATTCCGGTCATCGTCGGCAACAAGCGCGGCACGCTCGATCGCGCGGTGTTGCGCGCGCTGCGCGCGGCGTCGGTCGGGCAAGGCGTCGATGTGATCCATGCCCACAATTTCGTGCCCAATTACTACGCCGCGATAGCTTCGTTGTTCGCGCGACGCAAGCCGGTGCTGGTGGGCACCTGCCACGACATGGGCATGCGCCTGAGCCACCGCCGCCTGCGCTGGCTGTACCGCTGGTCGCTGACGCGCACCGCACGGGTCGCGATGGTCGGTCAGCAAGTCTGCGATCGCTTCGTGCAATCGGGCATCGTGGATGCGTCGCGTGCGATCACCGTGCTCAACGGCATCCCGGTGGAACGCTTTCGCAATTCGGACGCGCGCCGACAGGCCGCGCGCCACGCGCTGGGCATCGCGGCCGACGCTCCGGTGATCGGATGCGTCGGCCGTCTGGTCGGACTCAAGAACCACCGGCTCTTGCTCGACCAGGTGCCGGCTCTGCTCGCGCAGCATCCCGAACTACAGATCGTGCTGGCGGGCGATGGCCCGTTGCAGGCAGAACTGCGCGCGCAGGCGCAGGCCTTGGACATTGCCGAACACGTGCGCTTCCTGGGCGCGCGCAACGACATCGCCGACATCCTGCCGGCCTTCGACATCTTCGCGCTGCCTTCGCAGACCGAGGGCTTGTCGATCGCCTTGCTCGAAGCATGCGCGACCGGGCTGGCGATCGTCGCGACCGAAGTCGGCGGCAATCCGGAGATCATTCATCACGATCAGACCGGATGGCTGGTGCAAGTCGATGATGGGCCCGGACTCGGCGCGGCGTTGCAGGCGCTCTTGCGCGATGCGCCGCTGCGCGCACGCCTGGGTGCAGCCGCTTGCGCCTGGGTCGGCGCACATGCATCGGTCGATGCGCTGCGCAGTGCCTACGATGATTTTTACGCCGCGGCCCTCGACGCGCGCTGAAGGCGCGTGCGGTCAGCGCGCCGTGCGGCGCCACGACCCGCTGTAGCGTCCGGTCGCGTAGCGATACGAGGCGATCAGGAACGCCCAATTGAGCGCAAACAAAAAGGCCGGGATGCGCAACAGCCCCGGCAAGCGTCCTCCGCGCCCGCTCACGCCATACAACGCCGCCGCGGCCAGATAGCCGGCGATCTGAAGCGCGGCAAAGATGCTCCAGGCCATCGAATCGCGCGCGAGCCAGAGCGACGCCAGCAGGCCGACCACCAGCAGATGCGGCGCGATCCAGCGCAGCACCTTGTGCGAGACATAGGCGAAGATGGTGCCGATCGAAGTGCGCCACAGATACTCCGGGTGCCGCACCAAGGCCTGGAAGTTGCCGATGCCGATGCGCACCCGGCGCTTGTATTCCTCGCCGATCGCATCGGGGGTGTCTTCCTCGGCCCAGGCGGCGGGCTCGTAGACCAGCCGATGGCCGGTCGCGGCCACGCTCATCGCGACGCAGAAATCGTCGCAGATGGTGTCGGCGGCGAGCGGCTGCCAGAGTTCGCGGCGGATCGCGTAGATCGCGCCGTTGGCACCGAGCAGGCCGCCGATGCGCGCTTCGAAGAACTTCAGGAATTGTTCGACCCGCCAGTACAGGCTGTCCTGGTTGTCGCCGGCCGCGCCTTTGAGCCGCAACTCGCCGCTGACCGCGCCTACGCGCGCATCGGCGAAATGCGCGACCAGTTTGCGCAGGGCCTGGCGCTCGAAATAGGTATTGGCATCCGAGAACGCGAGGATGGGCGCATCGGCGCGCGAGACCAGGTCGTTGAGCACGCTCGCCTTGCCGCGGTTTTGCTCGAAGGCATGGGCCTGCAGCCGCGGGTCGTTGAACCCGGCCATGATCTCGCCGGTGCGGTCGCGGCTGCCGTCGGACCCGATGAGGATCTTGAGCCGGTCGGCCGGGTAGTCGAGCGCGAGCAGATTCTCGATGCGCGGCCCGATGTGGCGTTCTTCGTTATAGGCCGAGATGACCACCGCCACCATCGGCAGTTCGGCCTCGCGCAGCACGCGCCGATCGCGCTTGCCGAGCACATAGCGCGCATCGCGCACGGTCTGCACCGCGCCGGCAATGAGCGCCAACACGAAGGGATAGAGCACGTAGGAATAGACGACCGCGCCGATGCTGAGCAACGCGATCCATTGAGCAAGGGCTTGCACGGCGCGTGCGCTCTCAGGGCTGCGGTTGGAAGGCGGGACGCGCGATTTCGTAGTCCCGATACCGATGCGGGTCGCCGTCGAGCCCGGCTTCCGCGGCCTTGACGATGTTGTACATCTCACGGGCGCTGACGTAATGCAGCTTCCATTCGCGCCCATCGTTGTAGCGCGTCTCGAGGTGCGAGAAGGCGCGATCCATGGACGCACCGAGCAAGGTATCCATGTCGCGCTCCTGGGTACCGTGGGTATGCACCTTGACGAAGATCCATTCCGGCCGGCCTTGCACATGGATCCCGGTCTGCACCCAGGCATCGATGCGATCGGGCGTGGGCGGACAACTGGTGCGCACGTCGGCGTTTTCGATGCGCGGAAAGACGCCGAGCTTGCGGCTGTTCCACCGCAGGCCCAACGGACCTTGGATCAGCATCAGATCGCCGACCGCCTTGCCGCCCACGCGCACCCGCTCGCCGGTGTCGTGCGACTTGGGCCGATCGGGATCGTCGGTCGCGTAATAGATGCGATTGATCGTGCTGGTCTGGCAAGGATCGGGGGCCGCCGGATAGGTGAAGTCGGCGTAGCAGCCTTCTTCGCGCAAGACGATGAGCTCGTTGTTGACCCCGCAGCCGGTGCCGTCGGGATGGCTGTTGTCGAGCGCCCAATTGCCGTGGATGAAACCCCAGCGCGCCTGGCCGGTCTTGGCGTCGCGCGGCAAAGCGTCGTGGCGTTCGATCAAGAGCTTGGTGAAGCGCCGCAGTTTCTCGCGCAGCCCCGCGTCGGTGTCGTGGTCATGGTGCAGATGGATGTCGATCTCGCCCAGGCGCATGCGGCATAGCTCGACCAGCGCGTCCAGATGCTCGGGCCGGTATTCCTCTTCGGGATAGAAGAAGGAGTGCACCGGCGGATACCCATCGGCGTCGCGGTGCGATTCGCACAGCTTGGGGTACTCGACGCGCCAGCGCGCGACGCGTTCGCATTCACGCGCGTAATCGTGTTCACCCCATTTGGGTTCGTAATGGTCGACGAAGCAGAACAGGACATGCTTGGTGACGCCGGCAGGTGCAGCCGCGCGCCAATCCTGGCGCAAATAGCCGAGCAGCCACCCGGCCACGTTGCGCTTGCTCACGAGGCGGATTGCATAGATCGCGGCCCACAGCACCAGCGCGATCAGTACTACGTACAAGAATGTCATCCGTTTCGCTTCGCGGTCGTGGCGCTCATTTCATGCTGCATCGGATGCAGCAGCATTCCCCGGGCGGTCGCACAGCCCCACGAGACACGCGGGTTCTGATCGAACGCATCGGTCGGCAAGGACGCTCTTACGTAGGCCGGCCCAGGTCGGTCGAGTCTAGCAGACGAGTTTTGCGCAACGCAACGAACCATTCTGCCCTCCCATGCGAGGTATCGCACAGTCGCGCGCCAAAGGCGCGCCGTGGGTGTGGATCGCCTGCTAAGCTGCGCGCCGATTCGGATTCAAACCGCTTCATGTTCGCGTTCCGCGGCCTGCGCCTTCGCGCTGCAAGACGCCCCGTGCCGTCCTCACACCCAACGCTCCCGACCATGCCGACTGCCGACCAGACTCCTGTGCGCCGTGTCCTTTATCATCATCGAACGCAAGGCAAGGCGGTCGAAGGCGTCCATATCCGCGGGATCACCGACGCGTTGCGGGCCGAAGGCGTCGCCGTCGACATCATCTCGCTGCCCGGGGCCGATCCGTACGCAAGCCCCAAGGCGATGTCGCCCACCAAGCAGGCCAAGTGGTGGATGCGCCTGGTGACGAAGCTGCCCGAGCCTTTGTTCGAGCTCGCGGAAGTCGGGTACAACCTGATCGCGGGATGGCGGATCCTGGCCTATCTGCGCGCGCATCGCGATGTCGACTTCATCTACGAACGCTATTCGCTGTTCATGTTCGCGCCGGTGCTGATCGCGCGTTGGCGCAAGCTGCCGATCATCCTCGAGATCAACGACTCGGCGACCGTGTATCGCGTGCGACCCTTGTTCTTCCAGCGCCTGGCCATGGCCATCGAACGTTGGGTGTTCCGCAAGGCCAGCGGCATGGTCTTCGTCTCCGGCATCTTCCGCGACCGTGCGCTCGCCGCACACAAGACCATGGCGCCGGCCATCGTCACCCACAATGCGGCCAACATCGACAAGTTCAGCTTCACCGACGAACAACGCGCGACGGCCCGCGCCCAATGGAAACTCGAGGGCAAGGTGGTCTGCGGCTATCTCGGCGCTTTCGTGCCCTGGCATGCGATCGACCGGTTCGTGCACCAGATCGCCCCGCGCCTGGCCGACGCACCGCATCTGAAATTGCTCCTGGTGGGCGACGGAGCGACCTTTCCGGCGTTGCAGGCTTTCGTGCACGAACGCGGCCTCGACGATCAAATCGTGCTCACCGGGCGCGTGCCGCACGATGCGGTGCCGGGCCTGCTGGCCGCGATGGACATGGCGATCCTGCCCAGTGCCGGCGATTACACCTCGCCGGTCAAGCTGTTCGAGTTCATGGCCTGCGCAGTGCCACCGATCGCGCCCGATTTCGAGCCGATCAAGGAAGTGCTCGTCGAAGGCAGCACCGGCTGGATGTTCAAGGCCGGCGATCTCGATGCGGCGGTGGGCGCGGTGCTCGAACGCAGCCGCGATGACGCAACGCTCAAACGCGTGGGCGCAGCAGCGCGCGCCTACATCGCGGCCGAGCGCCAATGGCGCAACAACATCCTTCAACTGATCGAGTTCTATCGCTCGGTCAAGCCGCAATGAGTTTCTGGTCCGACCTGAGCGCCGATCTGCGCGCGAAGCAGCGTTTGTATTCGCTGCCGGGCCAGATCTATCCGATGCTGCGCACGGTGCTCGCCGACGGCACGCTGGCCAATGTGCTGTACCGCTTTCAGGCGATGCTGGTGCGCTGGCACCTGGGGCCGCTGGCCTTGCTGCCGCATTGGCTCAACAAGACGCTCAACGGCTGCGTCATCGGCGTCTATGCGCAATTCGGGCCCGGCTTCGTGCTGATTCATCCGATCGGCGTGGTGGTCAACTCGGCCGTGCGCGGCGGACGCAATGTCTGGCTCGAAAGCAGCGTGGTGATCGGTGAGAACCGCGGCCGCTTCCCGGTGCTCGGCGACGATGTCTTCATCGGCTCCGGCGCCAAGGTCATCGGCGGCGTGAACGTCGGATCGGGCGCGCGCGTTGGCGCCAATGCCGTGGTCTTGCACGATGTCGCGCCCGGGCAGACCGTGGTCGGCATTCCGGCCAAGCCCTTGCAACGCACCCCCGAGGCTTGAGCACCGCCGGCGTGGCGCCGATTGCATCAGGGCATCGCCGCGCGCGATCGCCGCGTGCCCTGCGGCCCACCCATTACGGGCGGTCTTGCGCGCCGCGCTCCTTCAGCGCGTGGTCTTGTTCGCCGTGATCAAGGATTCGCAGACCGCCAGGGTTTCGGCGGCCACATCGTCCCAGGTGCGCTGCATCGCTGCGGCGATCGCAGCATGGTCCCAGCGCGCATCGAGCGCCTTGCGCAAAGCGCCGGCCAGCACTTGCGCATCGCGCGGCGCAATCAACAGGCCATTCGCCTCGTTGACGATTTCATGGGTGCCGCCGACTGCGGTCGCCACCACGGGCCGGCCGCAGGCGAGCGCTTCGACCACGACATTCGGATAGCCCTCGGACCAGCTCGGAAGCGTGAGCAGATCGGACGCACCGATCCATTGCGCCACTTGTTCGGGCGGCAATCCGCCCGGCATGTGCACGCGTTCGGCATAGCCGCTGGCGCGCACCAGCGCGGCGAGTTCTTCGCGCATCACGCCGTCGCCGACCAAGGCCAGGTGCAGCTTGGCATCGTCGCGCGCCAATTGAGCGAAGGCGCTGACCAGTTCGCGCATGCCCTTGGCTTCGACGAAGCGCCCGACGTAGACCACCATGCGCGCATCGGCGGGCACGCCGAACTGGGTGCGCATCTGCGCTTGCGGCAACGGACGGAACACGCTGGTGTTGTAGCCGTTGATGATGGTGTGGGTTTGCTCGGGCCGCGCGCCGAATTCGCGGATCGCGCTTTGCCGCATGGTCTCGCTGACGGTCAGCAAGGCGTCGATGCCGGCGATGGTCTTGCGCGTCAGCGCGGTGTTGACGCCCGAGCGCACATGGATGTCCGAGCCCAAGGCGCAGACCACGGCCGGCAGGCCCAGCTTGCGCGCGGTCAGCAAGGCCGCGTAACCGTCGGGGTAGACCCAGTACGCGAGCACCAGGTCGGGCTTGAAGTCGCGCACCCGCGGCAGCAATTGCCGGTGCGCGAGCCAGCCGTTGAAGGCGCGCGTGAGGCCCGGAATCGCGGGATAGCCAAAGGCCTGCACATCGAGATCATCGAGCCTGTAATCGGCGCCGACATCGGCATGCAGCGAACTGCGCGGCGCCAGGCCAGGAATGCGCGGATACACCGGCTGTTCGAAGAACACCCGCACCTGGGCGATCTTGGCCAGCGACTTGGCGGTCTCGTGGATGTAGCGGCCCCGGGTCAGGTCGTGAGGCACCGGCAGGATGGGCGTGACGAGAGCGATTCGGCGCATGGGATGGATCCGGAAGATGCTGTTCAGGGGCGCAGCGCGCCGGGTGCGAAGACTAAACGAAGCCTCGACGCTTTGCGCAGGCATGAAGTCACTGCGGGCGGCACGTACCGACGATGTCACGGATTCCCGGGATAATCCGCGCTTGGTCCAAGCGGCTGATCGACACGCGCCTGCGCACTACTTCCTGCGCGGCGCAGCACACTCGCGCGTAATGTCGCGCGTTCGAACACCAGTCATTCATTGAGGAGGTCAGGTTGAAAATCGCTGTGATGGGATCGGGCTATGTCGGATTGGTGACCGGCGCATGCTTTGCGGATCTTGGGGTCGACGTGACCTGTATCGACATCGACGCGGGCAAGATCGAGCGCCTCAAGCAAGGCGAGATCCCGATCTACGAACCCGGCCTCGAAGCGATCGTCAAACCGGCGGTGGCCGCCGGGCGCCTGACTTTCACCACCTCGATCGCCGACGGCGTGGCGGGACGCGACGTGGTCTTCATCGCGGTCGGCACCCCGTCCGACGAAGACGGCTCGGCCGACCTGAGCTATGTGCTCGCCGCCGCCAAGTCGATCGGCGCGGCGATCAACCGCTTCACCGTCGTGGTCGACAAGAGCACCGTCCCGGTCGGCACCGCCGACCAGGTGCGCGCAGTGATCGCATCGGCCTTGGCCGAACGCGGCGTGCCTCACGAATTCGCGGTGGTCTCCAATCCCGAGTTCCTGAAGGAAGGCGCGGCGGTGGCGGACTTCATGCGCCCCGACCGCATCGTCCTCGGCGTGCCCGAAGGCCCGCTGGGCAACCGCGCGCGCGAAGTGATGGACCGGCTCTACGCCCCGTTGCAGCGCAATCACCAACGCACCATCTACATGGACGTGCGCTCGGCCGAACTGACCAAGTACGCCGCCAACGCCATGCTCGCGACCCGCATCAGTTTCATGAACGAACTGGCCAATCTGGCCGATGCGGTCGGCGCCGACATCGAAGCGGTGCGCCAGGGCATCGGCTCCGATTCGCGCATCGGCTATCACTTCCTCTATGCCGGCACCGGCTACGGCGGCTCGTGCTTCCCGAAGGACATCCGCGCGATCTCGCATACCGGCCGCGAGTACGGCGTCGAACTCAAGATCGTCCAGTCGGTCGAGCAGGTCAACGAACATCAAAAGACCGTGCTCGTGCGCAAGATCCACCGCCGCTTCGGCGCGGATCTATCGGGCCGCACTTTCGGCCTGTGGGGTCTGGCCTTCAAACCCAACACCGACGACATGCGCGATGCGCCCAGCCGCGAGATCGTCCGCGCGCTCTACGACGCCGGCGCGCACATCGTGGCCCACGATCCGGTCGCCTTGCACGAAGCGCAACGCGTGCTCGCGCTCGATTTTGCCGACCGGCCGAACTGGAAGGAACGCGTGCGCTTCGTGTCGACGCCCGAAGAATGTCTGGCCGGCGCCGATGCCCTGGTCATCGCAACCGAATGGAAGATCTTCAAGAGCCCGAACTTCGCGTTGCTGCGTGCCAACCTCAAGCAGCCGGTGATCTTCGACGGACGCAATCTGTTTGCGCCCCAGCTCATGAAGGAAGAAGGCATCGAGTATCACGGCATCGGTCGCCCGATGTTGTGAGCGCCTGAACCTCAGGCGTCTTCGTCGGCGCAGGTCAGATACCACGCCTGCGCCGCGACGCGCTCGGCAAACGCCGGTGCGCACATGGCATAGACCGGCCGCGCGTCGCGCGGCTGCATGCCCGCGCGCACCAGCGCATCGCGCACCTGCGTCGCGCCGCAAAACTCCAGCGATACGCTCGCGACGCCGTCGCGGCGCGCGGCATGCATGAGGTGGGCGAGCAAGCGCGGCAGCATCGGCGCGGGTGCCGATGACGCGAGCACATCGCGCACATGCAATACATCGCCCACGCGCTCGCAGACCGCGTAGCCGTCGATCTCGCCGTCGCTCGTGGCGAGGGCGAAGATCCGATAGGTCTTGCCGGGTTCGGCGCCGAAGCGCCACGCGAGAAACGCCTGGTCGCGCTCGCCGATGAGGGTCTCGTTCGCGGCCGCGACCCGCGCCCAGAGCCGATCGAAGCGTGCGTCCGGTGTATCGAGCCAGACGCCTTTGCTCCAGCTGCCGATCCAACGCCACCGCGCATCGAGACGCCATGCGCGCACGATGTCAGCCGCGCCGCCCAGGACTTTGCGTAACCAATGCGGCAGGCGATCCGGCAGATAGGCCGCGGTGCGCAACACGCGCACATGGCGGGTCATCTCGCCGACCGGGCGATAACCCACGCGCTTGATGACCGGCGCGGCCTTGCGATTGGGAAACCCGAACGCGAACGCATGACGTTGCAGCGCGATGTCGCGCATCACGGTCTGCAAGCGCAAGGCGGGCAGCACGGTGCGATGCTCGGCCACGACCGCGAAGTCGGCCAGCACGCCGGCGCTGACCGTTTGCGCACCGATGCGCATGGCGCGCGGCCCCATGCCCAGGGTGCCCACCGGCGCCGCATCGGCCTGCGCGTACACGAACAACACTTCGGCACGCCCGGCCGGATGCCGGCGATAGAACCAGTCGTACTTGGCCGCGCCTTGCGCCACGTCGAGATTGCCTTGCCAGAGCGCCACGACGCGCGCCGCATCGGCATCGAGATCGGCGGGCCGCACCGTGTAGGCCGGCGCCGCGGCCGCGTCGGCCGCGAGATCGCGCGATGGCATCGGAGCGTTCATGTCAGGCCGGCTTTCGATGTCGACGCTCGCATCAGCCCTTGAGCTCGGGCACATCGAAGACCAATTGCGGCCGCGCATGCAAATAGCGGGTGGTGCTGCGCTTGGCTTCGATGTCGCGATACACGTGCTCGGCCTGGGCCTCGGTCACGCCCAGCGCTTGCGCCAGGGTGGCCGCCGGCAGATCGTGATTGCGCGCCCAGAGCGCCAGATCCATCTGCTCGTACGGCAAGGCGAAGTAGAACTCGTCCTGCCCTTGCGGCAGCGTGTAGGTGTCGGTGGTCGGACGCGCGGCCACGATTTCGTCGGGCAGTCCCAGGTGGCGCGCCATGGCGTAGACCTGCGATTTGTACAGATGCGCGATCGGCTTCACATCGGCCGAGCCGTCGCCGTTTTTGACGAAGAAGCCTTGGTCGTACTCGAGCCGGTTGGGGGTGCCGACCACCGCGTAATGCAGGCGATCGGCATGGAAGTACTCGACCGTCTTGCGGATGCGCTGCTTGTAGTTGGTGGCGGCCACGATCTGCAGATACTCGCGCGCGGGCAGACGGCGCTCTTGTTGCGCGCCGTCGGGCGACTGCACGACGAGCTTGAAATAATTGGTGCGGCCTTCAACCCCGCCCGCGATCACGATCTTGTTCTTCCAGCCCGCGCCGTACTCGGGGAACACCGCGCGGATGGCCTCGTCGCGCCAGCGATAACAACCGATCGCTTCGAGCGTAGGGCCGATGTTCTCGACGCGGTACTCGATGCCCAGATGCCGCGCGAGGGTTTCGCCCAGGCTGGCGCTG